>JBEKYD010000391.1:0-6372 GCA_049511335.1 Bryobacteraceae bacterium
ACGTAACCTGTACCCGCAAAAGGTTTCTAATGCCGAACACGTCGAGTCGCATCTCCGGGGACCGTTCCGGGAGCACCGCGGAGGTATGCGGACACATGGAGGATTCGCTGCTTCTCTACCATCCCTGGCATGTTCCATTCGGAAGCGTTGAGATTCGTATGGTCTTCAATGCGGTTGCTAAACGGCTTAGCCGGAGAGACGCCCGATGAGTCCTCATCTCGGTATTGGCGTTGCTGCCGGCATCCACCTTGACGGGTTGTCGCCTTATCCGGCCAATCATGATGCCCGCGCGGCGTCAACTTCTTCTGAATGTGGCGCGTGCACAGATTGGACCGGATAAGGCGAAAATAACCGGCCAAACTGCTTGATTTTAGATCGCTTACGCTTAATCCAGTGCAAGCAGATTTGGACCGGTTATTTTAACCAAACCGTAGAATGACCTGCCGCTGCAGCGTTAAGGCGTGTTTGCAACTTGTGCGGACCGAACGATTTGCGCCCTATATGAGCAGTTCGAGCAGGTTCATCGGACAGAGTAAAGGGAGTGCCTCGGAGTCGTCGTTAATAGAGCGCCACAATGTCTTTATCCGCTCACCGCCTGCTTCGACTAGATCGGGAGTTTCGCCCCGGCTCAAGCGTTCATCATCGGAGGAGTTCGCCAGAAATAGCCAGGCCCGCTCACGAACTTCCCGACCTTTCCAAAACCAGATGTGATCGACTTGGCAGAGGAGACGGAGGCCAGTTAGCCTGACTCCCAGTTCCTCCTCTAATTCACGGCGAACAGCCTCCTCCGGGCTCTCGCCTTCTTCGATCCCTCCGCCCGGCGGACGATGAAGGACAACTCCCGTAAGCGGATCTCTGAATTCAGTGACGAGAAATACATCCTTGCGACGGAATACACAAAGGGCCGCTTGCCGAGCCTCGATTTCCATCTTGGCGCGCCTGGAGTAATGACAATTCTACCGTTGTGACGGACCTCGATTCCGAGACACGAGAAGACGCGGGCTGTGAGTCTTGGCTAACGGCGTAGCGTTTACCGACGCAACTCCAGTCCTGCATCGTTCGCTACTCGGCAAGTGCGGCACGGCTCTCAGTGCGGCGGCAGATAGCCTCTGCCAGGCACGATATCCGTAAGTATCGGTAGCTATTTCAGCCCGCTGGACTACGCCGCGCGCCGGCGCTCGCGCAAGGTTTCCGCAATGGAGAGTTGAACGTCGGAGGCGGTGCCAGCCGCAACTGTCGGCGGCGGGCAATGGTGGCGACTATTCAATGGGCACGCTTTGCGCCCGGGCTCGGCGGCGAATGGCCAGCTCCCGCGATGTTCTCCGCGAAGAACCGGAACCTGCGCCCGCTGGCTTCGCTGGCAGACGATTCTGGGCATCACCCGTTGATCCTTCGGGCAACGGACCGATCCTTCATGTACAATTGGGCTCGATACTACACGCGCCTTTCTCCGAGTGGCCGACTGTTCGCTCGGAGCTGGCGGACACGCCACTTCCGCAGGGGATGGTGATTTGCGTCAAGTCACGTGGCCGCTCTTCAAACGCTACATCCAGGAATTGAGTGACTCCCAGATTTACACGCCCACTTCTTCAATCCCCCGCGCAATTCGTCATCACCGTAAGAAACGGAGTGGACGCCTTGCGCAGGAGGCTGACACTGCAGCCCGAATCCAATCACTGCACGGCGATAGTCACGATATTGGAAGGCCTCCCGACGCCCGGCGTGAAGCTGATCTGAAGCGGCACAACGCTGCCTGACATCGCGTCCGCGGGAATCTGCACGTTCACCTGGTACAAACCCACGAATCCCGGCGCGAGGCCGGAGAACTGTACCGGCGCATCGCAGAAGGCCACTACCCCCGAAGAGCCGAGGCACCCTATGCGTACCGTAGGCTGCGCTACTGTGGGCGAAAGGCCCGTCGCGCCCGCGCCGTCACTGGGCGGATTCTGCACCGCCCCGAGCCCCTGCGGAGGCGCTGCCAAGATGATAACGAAGGACTGGCTGTTAGCACCGGTTTAAAGCGGCGGCGATTTCACCGGTTTTGACGCCGGTTGGGCCACCGGTTTTGACGTCGGCAGACAGTGGTGCGCCGACCGGCGACGACGGCGTCGGCGCAGCGGTTTTCGAGTCGAGTTCGGGGCAAGGAGAAGGTCAGCGCACGCCATCGCCTCCCGCGCCGTCAATGGGAACAAGAGTTGTGGAATGCCGTTCGAACTTGGTGTCCCGCTTGACCGATTCGATCACCAGGTAGAGTGTATGGACGCTGTTGACTTTGCCTGCCACGCAGTAGGCACAGCCTGACTTAAGGCGGAGGCGTTTGGTGAAGTCCAACAGGCGATACACGCGTCGGGTGTCGAGGTCCAGCATGACGAACACCGCGCAGGAAGCGTATTCCGTCCGCGAGAGCAGGATGAGGTGATTGGCGCTGAAGTTGAACATGGTGGGAAGAACAGAAGAGGGGGCCGGAACAGGCGAAATTCCAGCCCCCGCCTCGGCAGCGCCGATGTGGAGTTAGCCGGCGGACTCCTCCGCCGGGTTATCGTCACAGCGCGGCGCATGGTCGGACCGGCGCTATGGTTCGGCCGGAGGATCGGGATTCTTGTTGGCCTTGCGCAAGCTGTCGCCGCCCAGCAGAAAGATCTCGGAGTTTTCGACGAGGCGATCGGCAATGGCGGTGGCGATGGTCGTATTGAAGAGGATGTTGCCCCAGTCTGAGAATGGAGTATTGGTTGTAATGATGGTGGAGCGTTTGTGGCTGTGGCGCGTGGAGATGACCTGGTAGAAGAGATTGGAAGTTTGTTGATCGAGCGCCAGGTAACCTAGCTCGTCACAGACGAGGAGTGAAGGCTCAGTATAGGCTTTGAGCTTTCTCACCAGGGAGTGATCGACCTGGGAAGCGAGCAGGTGATTGAGCATATCCATGGCGGTGGTGAAGAGCACGCGCTGATTAGCCTGGCAGACGCGCCAGGCGAGAAGCTTGGCCAGGAACGTTTTGCCCACGCCGGGATTTCCGATCAGCACGATATTGGTTCCCTTGGTGATGAAAGAAAGATCGAGCAGACGCAAGAGCCGAGGTTTAGCCTGGAGGCGACTCTTGTGGTGATGGAAGTGGAAGGCGTCGATGGAGGGTTGGGCCTGCAGGCGTGAGCATTTAAAGCGCCGCTCAATGGCGCGCTGCGAGCGGGCTTCGATCTCCATGTCCGCAAGCCACTCCAGCGTGGCCGCCGCGCTCAGATTCTTGGCGGCGGCATCAGTCAGAGTCATCTCCAGTTGGCGGCTCATGGTGGACAGGCTCAGTTGGTTCAGCTTCAGTTGGAGTGGAGTCATCGGATTCCTTTCCGTGGGGATGGAGGATGAAGGCGTCATATTCGAGTAGCGACAGTGGATCGGTGGCGAGCTCGTTCAGCAACGGATCACGCAGGACCAGTGGCGGCTGCGGACGGCGCGGCGACTGCTGCTGGCGGAGGATGTTGGCGATATAGTCGGCGCCGAAAGCGCGCGCCGCCGAAGCTTTTTCAATAGCGTTGGCCACGGATTCCGGCCCGTACTGTCGGATCAGTTCGAGCAGTTCGGTGAGTTGGCGCGAGAGCGCGCGGTCGGTGTCGGCGATGTCGCGCAGATACGCTTCCACCATCGCCTTGGAATAGAGACCGTCGAGATACCGGAACAGGCGCTCCTGCGCACGCGACCTTTTGGCAGCGGGACGAAGATCGGCCAGCTCGGCTTCGAAACGATCCGCGCCGAAGGTTTGGCCACGCCGCCAGGAACGCGCGTAGCTGACCACCTCATGGACCCGGTCATAAATCGTGACAGAACTGGAATCGGCTTTGACCATCAAGCGGCGGCCCACATGGCGTTGGGGCACGCAATAACGGTTGCCATCGAACTGCACACGGAGATCTTTGTGCACTAGCAGTTCCGCGCTGTCGCGGTAATCGTAAGGAATGACCGGCAGCGGCTTCAGCGCGGCAGGTTGAAAGCGGTCCATCGGCCGCTGTCGGGTTTCGCGATGCTGGCGTTGGTTGGCGACTTCGGAAAGCCACTGGCGAGCTTGACGATTCACGTCGTGAAGGTCGGTGAACTCGCGCAGCGGCCAGAAACTCTGGCGGGTGTAGCCAATCGCGCGCTCCACCTTGCCTTTTTCCCAGCCCGCCGCCGGATTGCAGGCACGTGGATAGAATCCATATTCGCGGGCAAAGCCGAGAAAGCGTGGAAGAAAACGCACCAGGCGGCCGTCGTGTTCGGCCACCGCGGTCGCGAGGTTATCGTAGGCGATCTCTCTGGCGACACCGCCCAGGGCAGAGAAGGCGTGGATGTGACAGCGGACAAAGGTTTCAAAGCTCTGGCAGTGAGTGAACTCCAGATAGAGCATGCGGCTGTGGGCATCGACAAGGGCGAAGGCGTAGAGTTTCCGCTTATCGCCGGCGTAATCGAGCGCGCCGAAGTGGCCCCAATCGACTTCGAAGCGCTCGCCAGGGGCAGGCTCCACGCGGACGAAGGCGCGGGTCGGTTTGGCTTTGGGACGGATTCCGTGGAGGTGGGCACGCAAGATCGTGGGGCCGCCGGTGTAGCCGAGCGGCTGTAACCGCTGTTGGATCACCGCGCCGCTCACGGTGGCATCCTTCTCCAGCCATTCGGAAATGGTGGCTTTGAAGGGATCGAGCTTGCTCACGCGCGGCCGCCGCGCCGGGCCCTGCGCCGGCGCATCGAGATACTTCCGGATGGTGTGCCAGCCCATGCGGAGATGCCGTTCGATCTTGCGGATGGGCCAACGTTCGGACCAGTAGAGCCGATGCAAATCGTTGATCTGTTCGGTTGAGAGCATGGCCTGTTCCCTTTATCCGGCGGAAGCCAAATCGATGCCAGAACGTTGTTGTTGGCAAGATTCGGATTGGGGTCCGCGGCGGGGCGGAAGTGCTTCCAAAACCCACACTTGCGTCAGAGCTGGGTTGTTGTTGGCAAGATGCTCCAGTCCCGCGCCAACCAGCCAAACCTGTGCGGCAGAACGCTTTAGATCGAAAGCTGAGTTGTTGTTGGCAAGATGACGAAACTTCCGCTTCTGATCGCGAACTCGCTGCTGCTGGCGGTTGCGTTCGACGATGGTCGGGTCGCTTTCCCGGCGCCGGCGCCAGTAATCGGGGTTCCGCGTCCGCCACTTCTGGGAGCTATCCTGACAAACCTGGCGGTATTCCGGGTCCTGGGCGATCTTCCGGCGGTGATAGTCGGAGCGCCGTCGCCGCTGGCAGTCCGGCTGGCTGCAGACAGCCTGCCTCCGCTGATACTTCGATGGTTGGAAATCCCGCTCACAATAGGGACACCGCCGTTCGACCATACCGGCGTTGTCGCACTACAGGGCCAGGCGAAGAATTTAGAAACTTTTGTAGAGTGGGTACTGCCTCCCCGCCGATGGCGCCGTCAACCACAAAACCGGTGGAAATGCGGTTGTTTTATTCCGGTGCTGACAGACTGGCAGGCTGCGCCGATCCTCAGCGTGTTCACCGGCAACCCGATCCAGCTCAGCGAAGGCGGCAAGGACATTTGCCTCAGCGGCCAGGGGCAGGACCGGCCCAACGTGGTGGCCCCGACCCAGGTATATTCGGTTTCACCGAGCGACCCGCCGTACTGGTTCAACCCAGCGGCGTTTGCCGTTCAGCCGGCTGGAACCTTCGGCAACCTCGGCCGGAACGCTGTCTATGGCCCAGGTCAGATCAATCTGGACATGTCCTTGAGCCGGCAATTCCAAATGAAAGAACGGTGGAAGCTCGATTTTCGGGCTGACTTCTTTAACATCATGAATCACGCCAACCCGAACAGCCCGGGCACCAGCAACCAGGCCAGTACGTTCGGCGAAATCACGACGTTCGGTAGCCCGCGCCTCATCCAGATGTCGATGAAGCTGTTCTTCTAAAGTTGCTTACTGCTGGCAGGCGCCTCGAGTAGAGGCGCCTGCCGGTCTTCAGGCGCCGGTGCCTCGCGAGCGATTTCGGTGGGGCAGGTTGCGAACCCGGTACTCGGTTCCTTTCGCAGTCCAATGGCCCATCTTGAGGCGGTCGAGATGCGCTCCTTACCTTAGTGAAGTGGCCTAGATGCAGGCGTGCCGCAAGGTATTGATAAACGATCTTAAAAAGGTGTTAAACTCTGTTTAGGAGTTGCTAATGGTTAAGAAGCTTGTCCTGATCTTTGCCGTTCTGGCGATTGCAGTGGTAGTTGCGGGAACTCTGCCCACGGGGCGTTCCAATTACACAATCACCCTAGCCTCGATTTCCACGCCACGCCGCTGAGGACCTGATTTCGTCCAAAAGCCTTCTGAATGGCCGTATTTTGACTATCGTCGTTAGATATATGCAGTACTGTTAATTAGATTATGTGAGC
>JBEKYD010000392.1:0-8081 GCA_049511335.1 Bryobacteraceae bacterium
GTGGTGCCGAACTACAACGTGATGGGCGTGGCCAAAGCCTCGCTCGAAGCCTCCGTGCGGTACCTGGCCAGCGAGCTGGGGGAACGCGGGATTCGCGTGAATGCCATTTCTGCGGGTCCGGTGAAAACCGCTTCGGCGCGCGCCATCAAGGGTTTTTCGAGCATTCTCGAAGCTACCGACCGGACTCCGTTGCGCCGCAATACCGACCCGGCGGAGGTGGCCGATACGGCTGTTTTCCTGGCGAGCGATCTGGCCCGCGGCGTAACCGGCAACGTGATTTTCGTGGATTCGGGCATGCACGTAATGGGGTTCTAAATGAGAGTCGAAGTGGTTTTGACGGAAGCCGACATCACCCAGGAGTTTACCGAGGCGATGGAAGCGCGCGACCTGCCGGAGAAGTTCTTCTGCTGGTTCCCGCGGTCGGCCGCGGAATGGGTCACGCTGGCTTCGGACACGGACCTGCATGGCGGCCTGTGGCAGACTTGGACGCAGATGGCGGCCGAAGCGCCTCGCCTCGCCGGGATTTTCCACGGCAAAGTGCCGGTGATCAGTTTCGGCGCCGGCGATGGGGCGCGCGACCGGCTGCTCATGGACGCGCTGAAGAAAACCGGCGCCGAATGCTTCTACTTTCCCGTCGATGCCAGCCAGAGCATGCTGGAACTGGCCTCGGCCGGCGCCGAAGACGAGGACATCGAGACCGTTGGTATCAAAGCCGATATTTCAAGCCCCATGCACTTGGTGTACGCCGCCGATGCCGCCGAGCCGCCGCGTCTGTTCGTTTTTTCGGGCAACACCATGGGCTCGTTCGACCCGCTGGCGGAGATTCGTTCGGTGGCGCAGTGCTTGAAGCCGGCCGACCGCCTGCTGGTGGATGGCGAGATCTTCGATCCGGAGTTGACCCTGGCGCGGCGCGACAACGCGGCGGTGCGGCGGTTCATCTCAGCGCTGCTGGCGGGGGTGGGCATACAAGAGTCCGACGGCGAAATCCGTTTCAATCTGAAGAACGATTCCCGCCACGACGGGCTGCACCTGGTGACCCGCCATTTCCGCGCCGGCCGGGACCTCTCCGCTACCGTGGCCAGCCAGGAGATTTCCCTCGAGCGCGGCGAGCGCATCGGCCTGAATTTTCAATACGCCTATACCGCCGCAGCGTTCCGCTGGCTCCTGACCGAACAAGGCGGCCTAGAAATCGTGCAGGAGTATCTGTCCTCGGACGGCCGGTTCCTGACGGCGTTGTGCCGAAAATAGCCATTTTCCCCGGTGGGCGGAACTACTCGAACAGCGCTTCGAGCGGCACTACAATCGCGGGGCTTTCGGTGCGCAGTTCCTTGACTTCCAGCATCCCCTCCGCCGTGCAGCGATACGCCTTGCAATTCTCGGGATTCAGAATCCAAATGTAAGGTACGCCGAAGGCGATGTAGTCGTCGACCCGCTCCTGCATTCGCGTGAGACGGTCGTCGGGAGAAAGAACTTCAATACAGATGAACGGTGGGGTTCGAAAAATTTGTTCCGCCGGCTCCGGTCCCGCGACCACGCAGACATCCGGCACGCGAAATCGAGTGGCCGACACTTGCACGCGCATTTCCGGGTAGACATGTATACCCCATTCCTTACGGCGGGCGTACAGATAGGCAAAAATAGCGCCCTGCAGTCTCGCGTGATCGCGTTCTCCCAAGTTCCGCTCCTCGATGACGCCATCCACGTAGTCGCAATCGGGGCTGAATGCCGAGGTCAAGTATTCCTGAATGCTGACAAGCGATCCGGTCGCCATAGGATTCCGTTCTGCCCGCTAGCCCGGGCCATGGTCCTGGTGCCAAATATAGCAAATGCAGTCAACACTCGCGCAGGAGTGGGACAGACCATCGCTTTTCGTGGTCTGTCAGGCCCTCGCCAAGCCAGCCGCTCGACAGACGACAAAAAACGATCGTCTGTCCCAAAGGTTTCCCGCGCATCGGTAGGGCAGTCATTCACGGGCAGCGATTGAGCAGCCCCACCACGGCGAATCCATCCACCATGTCGATGCGGCTGATCGCGCCGTGATCTTGGGCCAGGTGGAAAATATGTTCATCGGCCATGCCCAGCGCGTTCGCCACAATGGCGCGAATGGGGCCGCCGTGGCTGACCACGACCAGCGTTTCGCCGGCGTGCACCGCGCTCATGGCCTGGAACGCACGAAGCACGCGCCGCCGCAACGTGGCGAAGCTTTCGCCGCCCGGAAACTCGACCGTAGTGGGCGCCTCCATCCACTGGCGGTACAGATCGGGATAGCGCGCGGCGATGTCGTTGTAAGCCACGCCTTCGAAATCGCCGAAATCGATCTCGCGAAAATCGGGCGCCACCCGGACTTCCGGCGCCGGTTGGAAAGCCTCTCCCAGGATGCGAGCGCTCTCGACGGCCCGCCGCCTCGGACTGGAATAAATCGCCGCCACCGGTTCCGCCGCGAGTTCCCGGGCCGCGCGTGTCATTTGTTGGCGGCCCGCGTCGGACAATCCCATGTCGAGCGACCCATAACACAGTCGCCGCACGCTTTCGTCCGGTTCGCCGTGGCGCACGAGCCAGATTCGCGTGGTCAACCGGCCCTCCACACGAATACGACCAGCACCGCGATTTCGCCAATTTCGGCGCATGCGCCCAACGTGTCGCCTGTGACGCCGCCGATCCTGCGCCGATAATACAGGCCCAGAATAGCAGCGATCGCCAGAACCACGGCCGCGGCGATCCAAACGAGCGGATCCCGGTACGCCAGCAGCACCGCCGCGGTGAAGAGGCTCCCCCAGACAAGTGCTTTTCGGCCCATGCCCACCACCACCGACGCGGTTTGCCGCGCATAAGGCAGCGCCGCGCTCAGCAGCAGAATCGCCCAGCGGCCCAGCATCGGAGCCGCAATGAGCGGCCGCGGCCAAGCGGCGCCGCCGAGCAAGGCAGCCAGTGCCGCGATCTTCATTCCTACGGCCAGCACCAGCGCCACGCCGCCGTAGCTGCCGATGGCGTGGTCGCGCATGATGCGCAGAATGTCGTCGCGGCTCTTGCCGCCGCCAAAACCATCGGCCGAATCGGCCAACCCGTCGTAGTGCAGGGCGCCGGTGAGCAGCACGTCGAGCACAACCAATAAGACGGCCGTCACGGCAGCCGGCAAGTGTGGCAGGAGCAGCCACGCCACGGCGCATTCGATCTGGCCCACCAGCAATCCCACCACCGGGAACCACCCCTCGGACCGCGACACGTCCTCGCTTGAGAGATCCACCCAGCGGCCCACCGGAATGCGGGTGAGAAACGCAATCGCCGCCGCCAGGGACCGAACCGCCTTCCTCATAGTGCCGAGTACCGCTGCCGGCGGCGCAGCAGCCACAGAAACATGGGGCCGCCTAAAAGGCCGGTGATCGCGCCCACCGGCAGTTCGGTGCCAGGCAACGCCGTCCGCGCCAGGGTATCGGCCAGCACCAGGAACGCGGCGCCCGCCACCAACGAGGCGGGCAGCACCACGCGCACGTCTTCGCCGAAAATGGCGCGCACGCCGTGCGGCACAATCAGCCCCACGAACCCGATAGCGCCGCCATTGGCAACCGCCAGGCCCACCACCAGCGAGCACAGCGTGTGCACCGCCAATTCCGTCCGGTGCGTATCCACGCCGAGAGTGGCGGCGGTGTCTTCGTCGATGGCCATCAGGTGCAGCGGGCGCGCGAACCAGACCATCGCGGCGAATGCGGGAACGAGAATTGCCGCCATGCGCCAAACGCCGTCCATGCCCACCACGTCCAGGCTGCCGGTCATGAAACGCAGCATGCGCAGGGCGCTATTGGGGTCGACTACATATTGAATGGTGAGCACGGCCGCGTAGGCGGTGAGGTTGACCACTACACCGGCCAGCAGCAGCGCTCCGGGCAGAGTGAGCACGCCGGTGCGGGCGATGGTTCGGACCGTCACCATCGCCACCATGGCCCCGGCGAACGCCGCCACGTAGACCAACGGAACGCCCAACACCGGAGCGCTCCAGCCCAGCGCCAGCGCGATGCTCGCTCCCACCGCGCCTCCGCCCGAAACGCCCAGCGTGTACGGATCGGCCAGCGGATTCCGAAACAGCGCCTGCAGCGCCGCGCCGGTAGCGGCCAGGGCCGCGCCGATCAGCGCTCCGGTGAGCACGCGCGGCAAACGAAGCTGGAAAAATAGCGCCCGCGCGATCGGGTTCGACAGGACTTTCGTGAGGTCGAGTTTTTCCGTGCCGAGCCAAAGCCCCAGCGCGACCGAACCCGCCAGCAGCACCGTCAGCACAGCCAGCGCGCGGGCCAGCCGGGAGGCGACCGGAGGAGGGAGGGCCGGGGGGGTGGTCACGGGAGCCACCATTGCGTAAGTTTGCCCGGCAACCGCTCCCTAACGGTCGCGGCTCGGTAACAGCCTCCTCGCGCATTGGCCAAACTAACCGAGCCGCGACCGTTAGGGAGCGGTTCCGTTCGGCCATGAAACCGACAGGCCGGGAGTCCTGTCCCACTTCTTCTCATGCTTCCACCCACACCACCGCCCGGCCGTCGATCCGGCCGGCCCTCACGTTCGGCTCGTCGTAGATGCGGGCGAGGAGTCCGGTCTCGAGCACTTTATCGGGTGCGTCCTCGGCCGCCACTTCGCCGCATCGGAGCGCCAGCACGCGGTCGAACGTCGAGCCCAGCAGGCCCAGATCGTGGGTCACCAAAATAGCGGTGAGCCCCTGCTCGTCGCGCAGGCGGGCCAGCGCGCGCACCAGGCCGGCGCGGTGCTTCAAATCGAGCGCCGCGGATGGTTCATCGAGCAGCAGCAGGCGCGGCTCCTGCGCCAGGGCCCGCGCCAGCACCACCATCTGCCTTTCGCCGCCGGAGAGATCGGTAACGCGCCGGGCGGCCAGGTGGGCGGCGCCGATGGCATCGAGCGCGGCCAGAGCTTTTTGGCGATCGCGCGGCCCCTCGAAAGCGAAGGCTCCGAGGTGCGGCGAGCGCCCGCTCAATACCACCTCCAGCGCGGCAAACGGAAACACGGGCAGCGCCGCTTGCGGTACATAGGCGATCTCGCGGGCGCGGGCACGCGGCGGCATGGCGGCCAGCGCTCGGCCGTCCAAGCGCATCTCTCCGGCGGCCGGCCGCAATAGCCCCGCCATCATTCGCAGCAGCGTAGACTTGCCGCTGCCGTTGGCGCCAATCACCGCCATCAGCCGGCCGCGCTCCAAAGCGAAACTCACCCCGCGCACCACCAGCGGGCCCTGCGCGTAACGGTAATCGAGGGCGCGCGCTTCAAACCACGCCATCAGCGGGCCTCCGGATGGATGGTGCGCGCGAAGAGTTCGGCCGTGTTCACGATGCGCTGCGACGCATGCAGGATGAAGTCCTGCGAAAGGCAATAGACGCGGCCGTTGCGCACGGCAGTGAGCTGCGGCAGGGCCTTCCAGGCGTCCTTCGGATCGGCGGCGAAGCGTCCGTTTTCGCTGTGCACGAAATCCAGAATGATCTCCGGGTTGGCCGTGAGCAGAGTTTCCTGGCTCAGCTTGATGTAGCCGGCCGGCGATTCGCCCAGCGCCATCTTGCCGCCCGCAATGTCGACCGCTTCCGCCAAATAGGTGCCGCCCGTCGCGGCATACATGTCGCGCAGCGTGCCCGGCGTGCGGTCCACCACAATCGCGACCGAAGGCCGCCTCAGCCCCGCCGTGCGCCGCCGCACGGCGTCCAGACCGGCGCGCGTGCGTGCGATCAGTTCGGCGGCTTGTTTTTCGACGCCCAGCGCCTTCCCTAGTTCGGTGGCGGCGGTGTAAATATCCGCGATGGTTTTGCCCGGCAGCGCCAGCAGCGGCAGGCCAAGTTTGTGCAGATTGCTTTCCACCAGCGCTGCCTGGTCGGTTTCGGTGACGATGAGATCCGGGCGGAGCGCCACGATTTTTTCGAGGCTCGGGTCCTGCCATCCGCCCAAGTGGGCCAGCCTGGCCACTTCGGGCGGGTAGGAATCGAAACCCGATACGCCCACCACGCGGTCGAAGACGCCAAGCCCGTAGAGCAGCTCGGTGTCGTTCGGCGAGAGGCAGACAATCCGCCTGACCGGGCCGGCGGCATGAGTTACCGCACACAGGAGGAACGAAGCGGAGAAGAAACTTAGCCACGGATGAACACAGATGAACACGGATAAAGAAGAAGATGCAGTTATCTGTGTGAATTCGTGTTTATCCGTGGCTCTAATCAATGTTTTTCACAGCTTTCATTTCAGCTTCATCGCTAAACCGGCCACCACCAGCAGCACTTCGTCGGCACACTGCGCCGCGTGTTGGTTCGCGATCCCTTGCAGGTCGCGAAACGCGCGCGCCACGGGCGAATCCGGCACTGTCGCCCACCCCACTTCGTTCGAGTTCGATACCAGAATTACCTGGCGGCCGGCGCTCCGCGATGCGGCCGCCATGCGGTCGATTTCCGCCAATGCCGCGGCCTCAGTTTCCGCTGCCGGCGCCTGGCGATTTTCAAACATCAGGTTGCTCAGCCAAACCGTCAGGCAATCCACCAGCACCACGGCGGATTGCCGGGATGCCTCCTCCACGGCCTCGGCCAAAGCGAGCGGCGCTTCCACGGTCTGCCAATCCGCCGGCCGGTCGGCCCGGTGCCTGGCGATGCGCGCCTGCATTTCCGTATCGTCGCCCGGCCGCGCCGTGGCGATGTAGCAGATCCTGCCATGCGAAACCTGGCTATGGAAGATGTGACCGGAGCCCGCCGCGCGCTCGCGGGCGACCCGCGATTTTCCGCTTCTCGCCCCGCCCAGAATCAGAGTCAGCATATTCGATCATGGCACAGCATGTCCGGCCGCCCGATTGGCCTGGCTCACCGCGGCTTCCTCGAAAGTGGCCACGTCGGTGAGCAACCGCGCCGCTGCCTCCACCAGGCTCATGGCGAGCGCGGCGCCGGTGCCTTCGCCCAGCCGCATGCCGAGATCGAGCAGCGGCCGCTTGCCCAATTTCGCCAGCGCGGCGCCATGCCCCGGCTCCTCGCTTCGATGGGCGGCGATCATGCTGTGGACCGAATCGGGCGCCAGCGCCTGGGCGATCAATGCCGCGGCGGTGGAGATGAATCCATCCACCAGCACCGGCTTGCGCCGTGCCGCCGCGCCCAGGATCAGGCCGGCGAGCCCGGCGATTTCGAAGCCGCCCACCCGCGCCAGCACGTCCAACCCGTCATTCGGATCGGGCCGATTCACCGCCAGGGCGCGCTCGACCACGGCGATTTTGTGCCGCCGTTGGGCCTCATCGATTCCCGTGCCGGCGCCGGTTACTTCCGCCGGCGGCGCGGCGCAGAGCGTGGCCACAATGGCGCTCGATGCGGTGGTATTGGCGATGCCCATCTCGCCGGTGCCGAACAGGTCGGTAGTGCTGTCCAGATCGGCCGCGATGGCGATGCCGGCCTCTAAGGCTTGGACCGCTTGTGCCCGCGTCATGGCCGGACCGCGCGCGATGTTGCCGGTTCCGGCGGCTACCCGGCGATTGAGCACCGCGGCAGCAGCTTCCGCCGGAAGCGCGCCCGCCACGCCCATATCCACCACCACCACGCGCGCGCCCACCACTCGCGCCATGGCGTTGCAGCCGGCGCCGCCGCGCACGAAATTCAGCACCATTTGCACGGTGACTTCCGGCGGATACTTGCTGACGCCCTCAGCCGCTACGCCGTGATCTCCAGCCATTACCACCAGAGACCGCCGCGCCACCGGCGGCTGGATGTTGCCGGTGATTCCGGCCAGGTCTTCCGCCAGATCCATCAGCCGCCCCAGCGCCCAGTACGGCATGGTGAGCTGTTCCAGCCGCGCCCGCGCGCGCCCGCGCGCTTCTTCGTTCCGCGGCCGGATGGCCCGCAAAGTTCCCTCGAGCAACTGCACAACTAGTATGAAAACACATTAGCAACCGTGGCGCGGGCGTCCACGCCTGCAGGGCCGAGAGCCTGCCGCGACGATTCGACTGTGGGGCAGACCAATCACACCTGTCCCGTTAAATTTTTCTCAGCTTCGAGAACCAGCTAGTTTTCATATACTTGCAAGGAAAGCAGCTCAAAACGATTTCATTCGTGATTACCTGAGAGGGTGAATCAAGGTCGGAT
>JBEKYD010000393.1:0-6324 GCA_049511335.1 Bryobacteraceae bacterium
TCCGTGGCGCGGGCCTCCAGGCCTGCTGCGTCGGCTGTCAAGCCGACGTTTCTTTCCTTCCACCTCAATCTCAACCCTCCCGAAATTGCACAAAAATGCACAAGAAGCCGGGAGTCCCAGCCGGCACGCCCGCCGGACCACCTTCTGGAGCCGGCGCTCCCAGGGCCGCCGATCGAAAAACCCGAGAATTTGCACAAGAATGCACAAGAAGCCGGAACCGCACATTCGGACTCCAAATCGCCTTTTCGATCCCCCACGCCCCCGTGCTAACCGCAAAATACCCGTTTCTTGCACAAAAATCCATAATCCGTCGGGATGAAACGAGGCCACCGGATCAAAATGCAATCCGAAAAACTCGTTTATTGTTAGGGAGATAGAGGCTGACAGCCCGTGCAGCCCCGGGCGAGGAACGGCCGGTGGATCGCTGCCAAATCGTCGCTGTGTGGCACACCTTGAGGGGTTGTTTTCCCGCCGCGCGAGCTGCTGCCCCCGAAATTTGATTTTTCAAGTCCGGAAATCGTCCGCCTGATCGTCCACCTCCGCCGCACCGAAGCGCCTCACTGGGCGGTCCCCGACCCCGCAAAGCCCCCGCTAAATCGCGATTCGCGCCTCGATGCCGCGCCTCGATTCATTGCGTGAACCGGAGGTGTGCATTTTTGTGATGCCCGGATGGATACTGGCCTCGCCTGCGCAATGTTTCATAATGGATTTTGGATGCCGCTTCAGGAAACCTCCTCTCTCGCCATCGGCGCGACCTTTACTGCTGAAGCTCTTGAACCTGTCCTCAACTTTTGGTTCTCGGAGCTCGGCCTCGCGTGCCCCATCCGCTTTGCCGGCTACGGCCAGGTGTTTCAGCAACTGCTCGACCCGAACAGCCTGCTGGCGGCCAATCGCGGCTACAACCTGGTGCTGGTAAGGTTTGAAGATTGGCGCGAAGCCGGCATGGCCGATTCGGCGGCCCGCTTGGCCGAATCCGTTCGCGGCGCCGCGCCCCGATTCCACGCACCCTTGGTCCTCGCGATTTGTCCATCCGCTGCCGGCTGTGCCGAGGCCGGCGCGGCGGAACAATCCCTGGCGCAGGCTCTGGCAGGCTTGGCCGGTGTTTCTTTGCTTCGCCCGGCCGACGTCGCCTCGCTCTATCCGGTTGCCGAAATCCACGACCCGCACGCCGATGAGCTGGGCCACCTGCCCTATACGCCGCTCTACTTCGCCGCGCTCGCAAGCTCGATCGCGCGCCGCATCCATGCTCTCGCCGCGCCGCTCTTCAAGCTCGTCGCGCTCGATTGCGACGACACGCTGTGGGCCGGTGTCTGCGGCGAGGACGGTCCCACCGGCGTAATCTTGGATCAGCCTCGCCGTGCGCTGCAGGAATTCCTCGCCGAGCGGAAACGCCAGGGCATGCTGCTCGCCCTGGTCAGCAAGAACAACGAGGAAGACGTTCTGGAAACCTTTCGGGCCCATCCCGAAATGCCGCTTGCGCTCGAAGACTTTGTCGCCCGCCGCATCAACTGGGAACCGAAGAGCGCCAACCTCGCCGCTCTGGCGGCCGATCTGTCGCTGGGGCTGGAGAGTTTCATCCTGGTGGACGACAACCCCAAGGAGTGCCGCGAAACCCAGGCCGCCCAGCCCGAAGTGCTGGCCCTTCCGCTTCCCCCCGACCCGCGCGACATACCGGCGTTCCTCACCCGTGTATGGGCCTTCGACCGCGCCGCCGTCACCGCGGAGGACGTGCGCCGCTCCGAGCTCTACCGCGTGGAAGCCCAGCGCTCCGCCGTCCGCCGCTCCGCCGCTAGTCTCGACGAATTCGTGGCTTCGTTGAATCTCGCCATTGATATCGCGCCACTCACGCCAGCCCAAATCCCGCGCGTGGCTCAGCTCACCCAGCGCACCAACCAGATGAACACCTCGCTCATTCGCCGCACCGAAAGCGAAATCCGCGCCATGCCGGAGGAATGCCTGACCGCCTCCGTGCGCGACCGCTTCGGCGACTACGGCCTGACCGGAGTGGCGATCTTCCGCGCGCGGGACGCGAGCCTGGTGGTCGATACCATGTTATTCAGTTGTCGCGTGCTGGGCCGCGGCGTCGAGCAGCGCGCGCTCGCGCACCTCGGCCAACTGGCTCGCCGCCGCGGCCTTAATTCCATCGTCATTCCGTTTCGCAAAGGCCCGCGCAATCGCCCCGCCGAGCTGTTCTTGAATTCCATCGCCGCGGCCCGCGACGGCGTCTATCGCCTGTCGCCGGATGAAATCGATGCGGCCATCGCCGCCGCAACCCGCAAAGCGGTTCCCGCCGATCACTCTGCGCCCGCGGTCGAAGCGCCCGAATCCCGTGCCAATGGCCGCCCCGACTACGTCCGTATCGCCACCGAGCTTGCCACGGCCGAGACGGTCCTGGAACATACGCGCAAAGCCGCCGCTCCCGCCGCCGTCGTGCGCCGTGCCACGGCCCATCCGCCTCGCACTCCGCTCGAGACGCAGCTTGCCGCGCTCTGGGCCGAGCTGCTTCGCCTGCCCTCGGTCGGCGTCAACGAAAATTTCTTCGAGTTGGGCGGCCATTCTCTGCTGGCCGTCCAGTTGCTCTCCCGCGTGCGCCAGTTCTTCGGCGTGGACCTCTCGCTGGAGGTGGTCTACAGCGGCGATTTCACCGTGGCCGAGCTGGCCAAAGCCGTCGAGCTGAAAGAAATCGAGCAAACCGGCGCCAGTTACCAGGATCTGCTGCGCGAGCTCGAGGACATGAGCGACGACGAAGCCCGTGCTCTGCTGGCCGAAGAACAGGCCCAGGAATAGGATGGCCACTTCCCGTCGTTCGGCAACCGCTCCCTTACAGTCTCGCCTCGGTTTTGCTCCTTTCCGAGCCGCGACCGTAAGGCAGCGGTTGCGCGCGAACACGTTACCTAGTTTCCGAAACGGTGCGCCCAGTGGCGTTGGGAATAGGATGCTCCCGAGCGAATGCGCATCCTTTTGACGGCGAATGCCTCTTATACACCGCCTCGCGGCGGCGCCACGCGCAGCAACCTGATCTGGCTCGATCGGTTGGCGCGGACCGGCCACGCATGCCGCGTCGTGGCCGGTCCGTCCAGGCCGGGCGCCGAGTTTCCCCATCACCCGTCCATCCAGGTCATTCCCGTCGAGGAACCGGCGGCGCGCGTCGAGCGCCTGGCTCGCGAGGCTCGCGAGTTTGCTCCCGATTGGGTGCTGGTGTCGAGCGAAGACCTCGGCCATGGCCTGCTGCGCGAAGCCCATCGCGCCGCTCCCGACCGCATCGTTTACCTGGCCCACACGCCACAGTTTTTTCCTTTCGGTCCGGCTAGTTGGAATCCCGATCCGCACGCCGCCGGCCTGGTCGCCGATTCGGCCGGCATCGTGGTGATCGGCGCGCACATGGCCGAATACGTCGAGCGTGCCCTGGGCCGCTCCCCCGCCGTCATTCACCCGCCCATCTACGGCTCCGGCCCCTGGCCCAACCATGCCTCGTTCCCGCGCGGTTTCGTCACCATGATCAATCCCTGCGCGGTGAAGGGCCTCTCCTTGTTTCTCGAGATCGCCGCCCGCATGCCGGACCGCCAGTTCGCGGTGGTGCCCGGCTGGGGAACTACCGCCGAAGACCGGCGCGTCCTCGAACGCCTGCCCAACGTCAGCTTCCTCCCCAACACCCGCGACATCGACGACCTGCTGGCGCTCACCCGCGTGCTGCTGGCGCCATCGCTTTGGTATGAAGGCTTCGGTTTGATCGTCATGGAAGCCTTGCTGCGCGGCATCCCCGCGATTGCCAGCGATTCCGGCGGCCTGCGCGATTCGAAGTACGGCACCGGCTACGTCATCCCGGTGCGCCTCATCGAGCGCTACCAGGCCGCTTTCGACGAGCTCGCCATGCCGCGCCCCGTAGTGCCTTCGAACGATCCCGCTCCCTGGGTCGCCGCCATCGAAGAGCTGCTGAGCAGCCGCGAGGCGTACCAGGCCGAATCGGCCCGCTCCCGCGCCGCCGCCCATCGCTTCGTGGCCGGTCTGGACGCCGGCGCCCTCGAGCGCTACCTCGAGCGCCTCACGCCGCACGGCCAACGGCACCGCGAGCGCGCCACCATCGAAACCCTCTCCCCCGAAAAGCGCGCCCTGCTGCTCGCACGCCTCCGGCATCGAAAAAAGTGAGCCGCGGTGCGACTGGACCCGAAACGGGCGCGAGATCTCGAGCTAGAGCCGCGGCCGTCAGTAAGGGAGCGGTTGCCGGGGCCCGTCAACTATGCGCCAATTTGGTTCCCACTCTACGTAATTGCAAAACCGCATACTTAATCACCGCCCCACCTTGCGGCCAAACCTGTAGGTGAAGCTTAAGCTCGCATACGAAGGTATGCGCACTCCCACCACCTCCGAAATCGGATTTTCGGGAACCGCTCCGTCCACAAGGCCCACTGTCCCGGGCGCATAGTTTGTGGCGAAGTTCTCGGTGGTCTGCCCCGTGTAGCCGCTGGCAATCATCATGTTCACGCCGACCTCGATCTTTCCGTCCAGAAACGGCCGCACCACCGCTAGCCGGAACTCCTTGTTCGGCACGCCCAGGCAGTAGGAACTTAGGTCGTTGGGGTTGTTCTCGTCACATCCATTCCCAACCGCCTTTCTTCCCACGTACTCGAATTCGCCTTTTGCCTGCAAATGGAAAGGCAGCTTCCGATACGTCCAGGAAAGATCGCCGATCAATCTCGGCGCCTCCGGTGTCACCTGTCCCGTGTCCAGATCGCGCGCGTCGGCCTGCTCGAAGGTCGCCAGCAACTGTCCCCAGCGGAAGCCCTGGATTAGCGTAGCCGCCATATAGCGTATGCGGCCCGGCCCCAGGTCGAACTGTAATCCGTCGTCCGGATCGATCTTGCCGTACTCGGCGCTCTGCGTCTCGTGGCCCAGCGTCAGCTTCAGCTCCGTGTTGCCGAAGCGCTTGCTCGCGACCAATTGATACGAGCGTGCCGTCTCCACCGGGTCGACAGGTGCCGGGCTGCCGGTTGCGGTCTGCTGGCCAATAGCCGATCCCATTCTGGGATCTTCCGTGAAGAACGACTTCCCAAAGCTGAGCGCGACCTGGGGAACGTACCGCGCTTCCTCCGGGAGGAGCGTTATCGTCGCTTTCGGTGAATTCACCCCCACCCATC
Organism: Bryobacteraceae bacterium; assembly: GCA_049511335.1. Lineage (GTDB taxonomy): Bacteria > Acidobacteriota > Terriglobia > Bryobacterales > Bryobacteraceae > JBEKYD01. The sequence continues at coordinate 5,136 of JBEKYD010000393.1, forward strand.
TGTTCCACGAATTCGCCGGAGTCAGCAGGTCCTGGTTGTCGATCGAAATCTCGTCGCGTCTCCAACCCAGGTAGTAGTGCACATACCTGGTCAACTCGCCCTCCGCGGCAATGTATGGCGATAGCGGAGCGATGGTTACATTGTTTCCGTCTATCTTGATGAAGGGTCCGTAGTAATACGGATTGGCGGAATTATAGAAATTGTAATGGTCCAAATCGTCGCGCCGCGGCGCCTCGCGCTGGTAGTCCGTCCCGGCCAGCAGCGTAAAGTTCTTCGAGAACTTCTTCTTATACGCCGCGCTGCCGCCGGCCACGGTGCGGAACTCGCTCTGCCGGACCAGCCCCAACCCAAAGTCTGTAGACAGCGAGAGGTTGTAGGTGCGGAAGAACCCGGAGAGCTGAAGCTCCTGGTCGTCACCCAGTTTCCATACATCGTTCAACGCCATCAGCGCCGTGTGCGTCTGGTCTTTTTGCCTCCGGTCAATCGTATCCGGGTACTCCTTCCAGCCGTCGGTGGCATCGACGGAATTGAATCCGTGAATCGGGATCAATCCCGCCATGTAGGAGGAGCCGTGGTATCCGGTTCCGAACAACGTCAGCGTGTGATTTCCCGCGTGGAAGACCTGCCCGCCGTTGATCTTGACCTGCTTGCGGTGCTCCAGCCGATCCAGGAATCCATTGCCATACGAGACCTCAATCGCGATCCACGAATCCTTCGAAGGACTCATCCCCACAGTGGCCGTAATGTCCCGGTCGTCTCCCGTTACGGTGAAGAACGGATCGAGATGCGGCCGCAGCGTGTAGGTCGATGCCAGGTTCAAGGCGTGATTGCCCTCGCGCACATTGTACGCGCCGCCATCCACTTGCACGCTCTCGATCACATCCGCTATATAAATGTTTGGATCGGCGTAGCCATTGCCGTGCGCATTCGCGGACAGATTATTGGGCGCCAGGTAGGTGCCCACCTGGACGTACTGCGCGATCGGCTCGCCGTGGTCGCCCGCTACGCCCGGCGCAAAATACTGCGGAGCCTTGATTCCGCTCGACGCCGTCTCAATCGGATAGCCGGGAATCGAAATTGGCGCGCCTGGGCGTCCCGGATTTGCATCCAGCAAGTTCTCGCTGACGAAAACCTTCTCGGTGGGATCCGGCGCCTGGACATCGATCTGGCTCACGTCCGCGGTCACCGT
>JBEKYD010000394.1:0-6320 GCA_049511335.1 Bryobacteraceae bacterium
TTGAACTTGAGGCTGGGGGACGCTTTGTCATTGCGGAGGATGTCGCCGAGGGTTTGGTAGGCGAGGTCGACCAGGGGCATGGCTTTTTCGCGGTGCAGGAGATCGCGTTCGGAGAGAGCTTGCTCGAGGGCGGCGCGGAAATGCGGAAGATTGCGGCGCCAGGCGAGGACATCCTCGAGGAGGACGTTGGCACCGGCGGCGGCCTGGTGGACGGTGTCGCCGGAGCAGACGGCGTCGATGACGGCTTGCTGGGGCGGGGTAAGTTCGATTTGGGTCATGGGAACCTCATTCCGGACAACACGATAGCAGGCGAGCGGGCGGAAGCTGAGTGCGGGAATGGGGTGGAACGGCTGGGAGTCTATGAAACGGAAGGGGTAAGGTAGGCTGAAGATTTTTTGGACTTTCTGTGACTGATCAAGGTTTGCTCCATTTCGCGGCCCCCCGACCATCGCCCCATCCCCCGGCCCTGCTAGGCCGCGAAACGAGGAAACCTTGATCAGTGACGGCCAATGCCGGCGCTACTAAGAGATCGCGCAAAAATAACTTGCCCGATATAAATAGCGTTCTTTGGGGTTTTGCAGCTACAATCGGGGAGTGAGGCGGCACACATCTGGCCTGGATATCGATCGCTCGCAGATTGCCACGATACGCCGACGATTCCGCTCACTGCGCTCCGTAATGAGTGAGAAGACGCGGCGTCTGTGGGCGGGAGCCGAGGCACAGGCCCTGGGCCGCGGGGGCATTGCGGCGGTCTCGCGCGCCACAGGCATGTCGCGAGCGACCATCGGCGGTGGCGTGCGCGAACTGGCGCAGGCCGGAGCACGACCGGCTCCCGAGGCGCGGGTCCGCCGCCAGGGCGGCGGTCGCAAGCCGGTGACAGAGGCAGATCCGGGTGTGCTCACAGACCTGGAGCTACTGGTGGAGCCGACGACGCGGGGCGATCCGCAGTCGGCCTTGCGCTGGACCTGCAAGAGCACCGCCAAGCTGGCGGAGGAAATGCGCCGCCGCGGACACCAGATCGGCGCCCGTACGGTGGCTCAGTTGCTGCACGATCTGGATTACAGCTTACAGGCCAATCGCAAGACTCGCGAGGGGTCGACACACCCGGATCGCAACGCCCAATTCGAGCACATCAACCGTCAGATCCAGGCCTTCCAGCAGCGCGGGCAGCCGGTGATCTCGGTGGACACGAAGAAAAAGGAACTGGTGGGGGACTTCAAAAACGGCGGCCGGGAATGGCAGCCGAAGGGCTCTCCCGAGCCGGTGCGGGTGCACGATTTCATCGACAAGCAACTCGGCAAGGCGATCCCGTACGGAGTGTATGATGTGGCCCGCAACCGCGGCTGGGTAAGCGTGGGGACCGATCACGACACCGCGGAGTTCGCGATCGAAACCATTCATCGTTGGTGGCGCCACATGGGGGCGGCAACCTATCCAAGGGCCAAAGATCTATTGATTCTGGCCGACAACGGCGGCAGCAATAGCAGTCGCACGCGGCTATGGAAAATCGCGCTGCAGCGCCTGGCCGACCAGACCGGAATCGTGGTATCGGTATGTCACTTTCCGCCGGGCACCAGCAAATGGAACAAGATCGAACACCGCATGTTCAGCCACATCACCGAGAACTGGCGCGGCCGGCCGCTGATCAGCCATGAGGTGGTGGTCAACCTCATTGGCAACACGACGACCAAGAAAGGGTTGACGATTCAGGCCGAGTTGGACACGAACACATATGCGACGGGGATTCAGGTCACAGACGAGGACTTGGCCAAGGTGCGTATCGAAAAGGACGCCTTTCATGGCGATTGGAACTACCGCATCCTACCCGTCACAAAATGACTGACCGCGCAGCAGGGTGGCACCACGGCACGCGTAGGCGGAATGATTTCTGGACCGCGGATGGAGACCGCTGTGGTGGGGGCTCTATATGAGTTGGCCGGTCAACCGGGCAGGGAAACGCTGCGGCAGCGATTGCCGGCAGATCGGGCGCAATTGGACCCACTGGAACGAAGTGAACAACGGCGGATCGTGGAGCCAAACATCCCAACGACGAACTTTCCATACTTGCGGTTAACTCCCCGACCCCCCTAGACTTGTGGGAAATGGCCAATACCACAGGAAAGCGTTCCTCTCACAGTTTGCCCGTGATGTCCGTTAGTTTGCGTAGGGCCCTCTTCCTTGTTTCGAGCTGTTTGCGTCTCTGTCGGCCGGAGACGGCGAGGCGGTCGCCGGTCACGTGCAGACCTGCACCGGGCTTGGCGTGAGCCAGGATGGCTGCCAACAATCGGAGCGGCGCCATCGTGCAAGGAGAAGTACTCGGTATTCGTGCGTCCCATCAGGCGCATCCTCGACCACCACCAGCTTCTCGGCGCCATCGACCATCGAGATCTTCCTGGAAAGGGTCTCCGGCGGCCAACCGCTCCGCATGGGCGTGGAGTGACTCGGCGCCGGCTTAACCGATAGGGCCGCGGATTTGTCCGCCGCTGCCGCAGAAACCGCCAGCAGCATTGCGCAAAACGCGCCACCCAGAGTCAACATTGCAACGTTCTTCATTGCTTACCTCCATGTTACTAACTAGGTTGTTATGATCAGGACGGCCCGGACGGACCGCCCTGCTAATATCAGGAAGCAGCCGTTGCTCCCAGGCCGCGCCCAAGGTTCCGGTATTCCTTCGAAAGGTTCACGTAATCGACCGCCTGGTCGACCGAGTGCGCCAGGTCCCGAGTGTCGAAGTAAAGGTTGTTGGCATAATTCCGATACGGTGAGAAGCACAAATCGTCCGGTGCGAATTGCCCAAGGCGATTGCATATTGCGTGTTGTCAGCCATGAGCAGAATATCTGCTTTGATCCGATCGATCTCCTGCTGCTGCCATGGCTTTACTACTCTCCGAATGGTGCTTAGCCGGCAAATAAATGAAGCGAGGGAATATGGGATTTTCACTCAAAGCAATCACACTCAGTTCGGCAGTCTTATGGGGAGCCGCAATGCTGGTCGTAGGCCTGATTCACATGGCAACGCCCGCTTACGGTGGAGACTTCCTGAGAATGATGAGATCGGTATACCCCGGTGCCGATACGGCGCCTACGCTGGCACGCGTTCTGATCGGCACGGTATACGGGTTTGTGGACGGCGCCATTGTGGGCGGCCTCTTCGGTTTGCTCGACGCTGCTTTCGCTCACCATGCCACTACGTCTCACTCAAAATAGAAGGCCTTGACTGTAAAGGAATCGATTGGCCGACGAAAAACCGCTCCCAATGGTCGCGGGTCGGTTCTTCGCGCATCGGTCCAGAACAATTTCACGTCGGAGCGGCGGACATAATTGGCGTCCAGGGCTGCCGGGTCGGAAGCCGTGCCGGCCTCGAAACGGGCCACCGCACAAGGCAATCGTGGCAGTCTGGGCGCGGGGAGCGGTTGCAATTACGGTTTCGGGTGGCAGCGAGTTCCTGGCCCTCTATGTGGATGAACTATAGGCAGAAAGCGGGGCAGCCAGGCGGCGAGCGTAGCCACTACTTCCCCACGAGCCAGCCTGGCCGGGCGCATCGTTGACGGCGCCGAGGGTCTGGCCTCAGCGAGCGTCGAGTACAGGAGCGCGAAGCGAGAACCGGCCGAAAGTGGCGAGCGCTTGCAGGCTGGAGATTCGCACCGCCGGCTTGGCCAGTGCTTCTGCTAGGCCCTTCACGCATGCGAGGCCGACGCGGCCGCCGGTGCAGGACCCGGACCCGGAAGCCGCCGCAAAGCAATCGCCGGTAGCAATACTCAGGCCCCCGAGGTCCCGCGGCGCGAAGAGATTATCACGGTCAGTTTTGCCGTCGTCGCCTCTTCGGTCTTCGTGCAAGGCCTGACGATCGCGCCGCTGCTCCGCAGGATGGGAGAGATCCGGCAATAAGAGTTGTTCTTGCGGGAAATCGCTACTTCGTCAACAGCTTGCGGATGGATTTCAATTCCCGCCGACGCTTCGCGGTCGTCTTGGGATAGGCCATCTTCAGTTCCGCGAGCGCATCGAGAACAATTTGGGAAACAACCAGGCGGGCATTCTCCTTATCGTTGGCGGGAACGACGTACCAGGGCGCGTGATGGGTGCTTGTCGCCTTCAGGCAAGCCTCGTAAGCCTCCATGTAATGCTTCCAATATTTCCGCTCGTGAATGTCCGCGGGGCTGAACTTCCAGTTCTTGTCCGGCTCATCGATGCGCTCGAGGAATCGCTTTCGCTGCTCTTCCTTCGAAAGCTGGAGGAATATTTTGACAGTTCGCGTTCCGTTGCGATAGAGGTGGCTCTCCAGGTCCACGATGGAGCGATACCGCTCATCCCAGATCGTCTTTTCGTCGCGCAACTCTTCCGATAGCCCCTGGCTGCGGAGAATCTCCGGATGCACCCGAACTACCAACACCTCTTCGTAGTAGGAACGATTGAATATGCCGATGTGACCTCGCTCGGGAAGCCGGCATGTCGTGCGCCAGAGAAAATCATGTTCCAATTCGTTGGCGCTCGGCTGTTTGAAGCTAAAGACCTGGCAGCCTTGCGGATTGATCCCGGACATGACGTGCCGAATGGCGCCGTCCTTGCCGCCGGCATCCATCCCTTGAAAAATCAGGAGCAACGCATAGCGGTTGGAAGCGTAGTGAAGGTGTTGCATCGAGCTCAACTCCTCCACGTGTTCTCTCAGCAGTTCTTGATACTCCTCCTTCGACTTGCAAAACGGCTTTACAATCGTCGGCCACTCAGCGAGTTGGACCTTCGCTCCGGGCCGCACCCGGAAATCCTTTGAATTGATCTTCATCTTCATCCCTTCGATATCGCGAACTGCGTAAGTGCCGCTAGGTACTCATGGGGATCACGAGGACGTTGACGCGGCCTTCCCCGTCACGCTTACTGTTTCCGGATCTCGCGCTCCGCCTCAAGCCAGTCTTGCCCTGCCTGGCCATCGCGGCGGCCTCGCTGCTCATAGAGCTCATAGGCCCGCGTGGCGATCCGCGGTGTCAGATCGAGCGGCTTCCTGACCAATAATGGGGCTTTAGTAGGGTCGAAAATCCGATAAGCGAGCAGTTTCACGCGGTCATTCAGCAGGAACCAAGCCAGAGCGTAGCCCCAAACGAATGCAGCCCAGCCCCATCCGAGGGGCGTCATAAACAGCCCGTAAACCGCAATCAGCGTTGCTATCGCTTGCGTGCCGAGCACCGCTGCCCATAGAATCCGCGCGGGGCGTATGGACCAGAACGGGCCGCGCGTGCGCGTCAGGAAAATCGTCAGATGTCCGGCCACGGACAGCTTCAAATACATCAGCGTCTGGATGTGCGCACGATCGAGATGAAAGACGCGCTCACCGAGGTAAAACAATCCGAAGGCGGAGACGACACCGATGACGCCCAGCACCGTGGAAATCCCCAGCACCAGCCGCATGTTCCAGGCCTCGGGCTTATCCTTGTAATGAACGTTGTCATAAGCGATGGACAGGATGGCTCCATCGTTGAGCAACGCCAGTATCACGATCATCACCGCCGTCAGTGGATAGAAGTTGAACACCAGGATCGCCAGCGTCATGAACAACAGCACGCGCAGCGTCTCGGCGATGCGGTAGATCGCATAACTGTTCATCCGCTGGAACGTTTTCCGGCTCTCCTTGATCGCGTCGATAATCACCGACAGGCCGGGAGTCATCAGCACGATGGATGCCGCCGCGCGCGCGGCGTCCGTGGCGCCGGAAACGGCGATGCCGCAGTCGGCTTTTTTCAGCGCGGGGGCGTCGTTCACCCCATCGCCCGTCATGCCGACAATGTGGCCGCGCTGCTGCAGCACGTCCACGATATGGAACTTATGTTCTGGGAATACCTGAGCGAAACCGTCCGCTTTGTCGATGGACTCGGCCGACTGCGCCGTCTCGTGATGCTTTACGTCGCCCAGACCGCCGGCGTCGAGAATCGCGGTGCCCATCCCTAATTTCTTCGCGGTTTCCTGAGCGATGGCCAGTTGATCGCCGGTAACCATCTTGACCTTCACGCCCATCTGGCTCGCGGTCGCGATGGTTGCCTTGGCATCTTCCCGTGGCGGATCGAAGAGGGGCAAGACACCCAGAAACTGCCATTGTCCCTCTCCCTCGGCCCGCGCCAAGCCCAACGAACGAAAGCCGCGCGCCGCGAATTCATTGACCGCCTTCTCGACTGCGGGCTTCACCTGGCCGGCATTCGCTGACAATTCCAAAATCACCTGCGGCGCGCCCTTCGTTACTTTGAACGTCCTTCCGTCAGCGGCTTTGACGGCGGCTTCGGTGCGCTTATGTACCGGGTCGAAAGGCTGAAAATGGACCACCTGATAGCCATTCA
>JBEKYD010000395.1:0-6290 GCA_049511335.1 Bryobacteraceae bacterium
CCACAACGGCTGGGAAGACGAGCAACGCTCCTTCGACTCCACCTGCCGCAAGTTCCACAGCTTCCTCATTCAATCCCAGCGCTGAAACCCGCAAGTTACCCACAGATTCCCCGGACGAGCCCCTTTTCCTTCAATTCTTCTGGAACAACCGGATCCGGCAACCGATCAACCAGCCACATTGGATCTAGCCTGAATTTTCACGCCAGGTAGTCACCTAACGTTATTGGGCGCCGTCTACCGGAACCTTATCGCCAGCGGGCGTCCGCCCCACCAGGGAATCGGCGTGGCGCCCTGACCGAATCCGGCGGCGAGCAACAAGGGATTGTGGGCTCGCTTGGGCAGGCTGACTTCGACGCGATTGTCGGTGATTTCAACTTCAGCCGGAGTGTTCAGGAAATGGCGAAACAGTTGACGGGAGTGCGCACATTCATGTCCGGCGATCCTTCGACCCAGCATCCGATACAGTCCGCTGGCCACTTCGGTGAGAGTCACGTCGAAGTCGATCTTGAGACGGACCGCGGAGCTCAATGCATCCAGATGAAAGAACTTGACGGCGTCGGCCAGCCCGTTCTCGATCAACATGAGTTGCGCGTAGCGGGTGATGCGTTGGGCCGCCGGAGTACGCAGATCGTTGGTGAGCAGGAGCAAGGTCCGTTGCATTGCGCGGTTAAGCCATGGATAAAACAGAGCTTCAGCGCGAGCTTGAGTTCCTACCGCGTCCCTTCCAATGGGCTTGCACGACGCTGGCGCCGGTGACTCTGGGCGCAGGCTAGAGACGCTGGCTCTATTCCCGCCGTGCGCATCAAGCCCACTTCGAACAATCTCCTGATTTCGTCCTCAAGTAGTCCCTCGTCCCGCAGCTGCAAAATCAGATCGTCCAGGCGCTCCCGTGCCTGAACACGGCTTTTCAAACGGCGGCCGCTACGATTCACGTTAACGAACGCTCCCGACCCTTGATGGATTGCCAGGAGGCGTTCATGCTGCAGCTCTGAATACGCCTTCGCTACCGTGCCGGGGCTCACCTCAAGCTCTTCGGCAAGTGTCCGAATACCGGGAAGTTGGTCACCATCTTGCAAAGCCGCGGCCTCAATGGCGTGGCGGATTTGCTGCATCAACTGCAGATATAAGGGCTGGCGGCGGGAAGGTGTGAGTCTAAACAGCATCGTCCAAACAGAATCCCGCCACACCGTACTCATGGTGTTGTTACACTACCAGCCCGCCGGGGATCTGTCAATAAATGTTCCGACTGTGTCGAGGCAAGGTAGAAATGTCGCCTTTGGCCTGAGCCTGTTGTGTTGGGAGTGCATGTTAGTCCGCGTATGCCGGCAAAGCGAAGACGGGCAATGCTGGCGAGCAGCCCGATCAAGCAATAGCCGGCCGGAACTCATCTGCGCAGGAAGCGGGCGCGCTTGTCGGCGTGCGCTAACCGAGGCTGGCGGAGGGGCTGATGAAGTCCGATTCTGGACAACTCAAACCAGCCAATATATTGGCTGGGTTTCCCAGTGTATGGGCAGCGTTAACCGATTGCACCCGGGTTCGTGAGCGGGCGCTTGCCTGCCCGGATTAGATTCGAAACTACAACCCGTTGGTTAACACGCAGTCGGTCAAAAACGGTAAGACGACCCGATGTTTCAAGTCGTGCCTGCCATTTTCGGAGCCCAGCTCACCATCCTCCTCAACCTCTATTTATTATTTATGCGGCCCTGCTGCTTGCACCGGTTACTCATGACCCAAGCCACCACACCCTTTGAAAGCTCCTTGCCTTCCAGACGCTGCGATCCTCTGTTAACCCGTGATGCCAGATTTTCCCGAAGTAGGGCCTGGCCCCGGCCGCCAATCCCGGAAACAGTCCAACCCTCTTGGGCACGTGTTACACCGCCACCCTCAACTTGATCCCATCGTTTGGCGCATTGACCAGATCCTGCTTCGTGCCGAGGTATCGCTCCGTCGTTTGCACCGACGCATGGCCCAACAGCAACTGGATCTGCTCCAGTTCGCCGCCGGCCCCTGCTGGCTCTCGATGCCTCGACCGGCAAGCTAAAGTGGTATTTTCAGTTCACGCCTCACGACACACACGATTGGGACTCGAATCACGTGCCCGTCCTCATCGATGCGGTCTTCCAGGGAAAGCCGCGGAAGCTTGTGGCGGTCGCCAATCGAAACGGCTTTTTCTATGTATTCGACCGGCAAACAGGAGAATACCTCCTCGGGCGGCAGTACGGCAAACAGACCTGGGCGAAGGGACTCGACGAACGGGGCCGGCCAATCGCGATTCCGGCGACGGAACCGACGCCCGAAGGTACGGCGGTGTATCCCGGCGTGCATGGCGCCACCAACTGGAACAGCCCCTCGTACAGCCCGGATACGCGGCTAATGTATGTGGCGGTGCGAGAGGAAGGGGCGGTGTTCTACCGTGCCACGGTCGAATATAAGGCAGGCAGTTACTTCAGTGCGGGCGGGATGCGCGGGATTCCAGGAGTGGAGCCGTCCGGCTCGATTCAAGCGCTGGACCCGCTGACGGGAGAGCCGCGATGGGAATTCCGGCTGCATTCTCCGCCGTGGGCGGGAGTGCTTTCCACGGCGGGAGGGCTGGTGTTCAGCGGCACGAATGAGGGTAACGTTTTTGCCCTGGACGCCGCAAACGGGAAAGCACTGTGGGACTTTCAAGCCGGCGCACCCGTATACAACGGCCCGATCAGCTACGAGTTCGAGGGCAGGCAATACCTTGTGGTTGCGGCGGGGAGGAGCCTGATGGCGTTCACCGTTGGTTTTTGAGCAGCCGGCGAAATGGCTGGCTTGAAACGCACCGGCTCCCGAACCGCCCGCCGCCACGTCGATATTGCTGCACCCTCCAGTCCAGGTTAGTCCCATGCACCCCGCTTAGCCTCCAGCGGATTTGCCAGCTTCTGGGGTCGAAAAACAATTGAGCATCAGTGCGACGACGACACCGCTTGATGTCCTCACCACCCCGAGGTAGTGTCCACATGACTACCGATATTGCCGCATATCGTTCCGTTTCCAGTCCCCTGGCATACGGCAGTCCCGACGAAATGCTGATCCGATAACCTGGCAGGCACCCTTCTCGTGCGAAAAGACTAACGCAATTGCTTCCTTATTCATGCGGAATAACCCATCGCATTGGCTGCCACAACCGAGATCGACGAACCACTGGATTAAGGACGGATCTTCCAGTCGGCCAAGCAGTATCGCCCAAAGAGAGATGAGTGGGCCGGCCCAGTGAGAATCATGGTAGTCCAACCGGCGTAGGGTGTTCAGCCGGTAGGGATCTGTTAAGGATTGCGGCTAAGTCTTCCAGTCGGACCGGCTTCGAGATGTAGTCGTCCATGCCGGCTTGCAAGCAACCGTCGCGGGCTCCGTCCATGGCTTCCGCGGTCATAGCGATGATCACCGAGTGCTGGCCCGGTGGTTCGCGCCGCCGGATTTGGCGAGAGGCTTCGTAGCCGTCCATTTCCGGCATCTGGCAGTCCATCAGGATCAGATCGTAGGGCTGCATTTCGAAGAGTCGAACGGCTTCCTGTCCGTCCGCAGCGACATCCGCGCGCAGTCCAAGTTTTTCGATCATGCGCAGGGCGACCCTCTGGTTAACGGCATTGTCTTCCACGATCAGGACGCGAACGGTGTGGCCCGGAGGCCCAGCGTAGGCGACCTTCTTCACCGGCGCGGTGCGACGCTCCGGGGCGGCGCTAACCGAAACAGCGGCATCGGTCTGGCTACCGCGCCGTTTGGCACAAGCGGTGGCTAGGGTCTGCAGGAGCTGCGAGTGGCGCACGGGCTTGACTAGACATGCGTCCCAACGGGCGGAGTGGCGCGCATCGCTGCTGTGGCTGACGGAGGTCAGCACCACGACCACGGTGTCTCTCGTGGCCGGGTCATCCTTGATGATCGCGGCAAGGGCGGCTCCGCCCATACCGGGCATCTGGTAATCGATAATAGCGATGACGTAGGGATCGCCTTCCAGGCGGGCAGCCTGAAGGGCGTGAAGAGCCTCTTCTCCCGAAGTGCAGCTTCCGTCGCGCATACCCCAGCCCACGATCTGCTCGTGAAGGACCCGGCGATTTACTTCGTCATCGTCCACGATGAGCGCGCGTGTCCCCCACAGTTCGTCGGCCGACACAGGCATTACGTCCGGTTGGGAGTCGAGTTGCAAGGGCAGCGTAAACCAGAACGTGGAGCCTTCTCCGGGCCGACTTGTCACTCCGATGGTTCCTCCCATCAGGTTGACCAGCCGTTTGGAAATCGCCAGACCTAACCCGGTGCCGCCGTAATTCCGGGTTATGGACCCATCCACCTGGCTGAACTGCTCGAAGAGAACACCGATCTTCTGCTCGGGGATCCCGATGCCTGTGTCGGTGAAGGAGACTCGCATTTGCACACGGCTCTCCGTCTGCTGGTCGCAAGTTACTGTTACGACTATGTGGCCACTGGGAGTGAACTTGATGGCGTTGGCGACGAGGTTGGTCACTACCTGGCGGATTCGCCCGCCGTCGCCGATAAAGTGATGTGGAACACTCGGCGCGTATTCCAGCAACAGGGCGAGTTCCTTCTCTTCCGCTTTGGCGGCAAGCATCTCATTGACATCTTCGATCAGCAGGCCAAGGTCGAAGACAAAGGATTCGATTTCGAGCTTACCGGCTTCGATCTTGGAGAAGTCGAGAATATCGTTGATGACGGCCAGCAAGGACTCTCCTGACCGGCGCGCGATATCGGCATACTCCCGTTGTTCCATGGTCAGCTCAGTATCGAGCAGCAACCCGTTCATCCCGATCACACCGTTCATCGGCGTGCGGATCTCGTGGCTCATATTCGCCAGGAATTCGCTCTTGGCGCGGCTGGCGGCTTCGGCCGCTTCGCGCGCGCGCGCCAGTTCGCTGGTGCGCGCATTCACGGCGATCTCGAGTTGCTGCTTCTGCCGAACCACGTGTGACATACGGCGCTCGACCAGCGCATGAATCAGGAGACCGAGTAGCAGGACCGCGCCGGCGCGAACCCAGTTCCTCTCCCACCACGCCGGTTCGACCGCGAAGGCCGCCCGCGCCGCCACCGGGCTCCACGGGCTCCCACGTCCACGCGACGCCAGCACCTCGAACACGAACTCGCCGGGCGGAAGATTGGCGTACCGCACGTCGCCATCCTCCGTCTCGATCCAATTGTAATCGAGGCCCTGCAGGCGATACCGGAAGCGCACCCGCCGCTCATCCACGAAGGTGAGCGCGGAGAAACTGATGTGCAGCGAACGTTCGGCGTGCGGCACCGTCTGGAAGTCGCCTGGACTTCGGTACCGTGTTCCCGACTCCATTCCCGAAATGAATGCCGGCGGCGGCGGCAACTGCGGTTCGGCGGCCGGCGGCAGGAAATGCGACAACCCGTGTGCCGTGCCGACCCACACGGTTCCATCGGTATCCGCGAAAAGGCCGCCGGCATCGCAATCGTCCCAGATCAGCCCGTCGTTGTGATCGTAGTGCCGCCAGGAGCCATTCCGGTAGATATCCACGCCGCGGTCCGTGGCCACCCAGACGGCTCCCCGACGATCGGTCATCACGTCGTAAGTTCGGTCCGATAGCAGGCCGCTCTTCGAGTTGAAGTTGGTCACGTCCAGCCGCGCGCCGTCATAGACCAGCCGCGATGCCCCCGACGGCTCCAGATAGGCGACCCAGATGGCGCCATCGGCCGCTTCGCTCACCCCCAGGGCGGTGTCGCTCGCCATGCCGTCGCCGGTGCGGAACCGCCGCCACTGCCCGTCCTTCCAGAGCAGCAGGCCGCGCGTGCCGGCGACCCACAGCCAACCCCGTTTGTCCAGGAGAAACGCGGAAAAGCGCTCACCCGCGTTGCTGTCCGGCACATCCTGCTTTTCAAAGCGGACCGGCGTTCTTGCAGCGGCCCCAAATGGCGTGCTGCGAAATACGCCGCCGACCGTGCCTACCCACAACCGGTGGTCGGCGGTCGCCAACAGGCCATAAACCCGGTCATTGGTCAGCCCGGATTCAGCGCCGTAGTTGCGCACGAACCGGCCCCGGGTATCGAATCGCGTGACACCACCGGGCGCCGCTCCCGCCCACACCTCGCCATCCGCCGTCACCGTCATGGCGCGATACTGTCCGCTCGCCAGACCGTCCGCTTCCCCGAGCGCGCGCCAATGCCGGGGCGACCGCTCCAGCACGCTGACCCCGTGATTCGTTCCGGCCCAAAGGGCGCCGCGCGGGTCGCGCCGCAGCGCCCACAGGTGATCATCCCCCAGACCGGTCGCCCTCGTCCAGTTCTCCCAACGCTGG
>JBEKYD010000396.1:0-6257 GCA_049511335.1 Bryobacteraceae bacterium
AAAAATGCCTATTTTACAGGTGTTTGAACGGCCTAACGTCCAAATGGAAGCAGGCCTCGACCCTAACCAACTGAATCTGTTCGACTTTTAACGGGACAGCTGTGGGGCAGACCATCGTTTTTTGTGGTCTGCCAGCCAGGGTTTTTCTCGATGGAATTTTATCGCAGACGGCTACCTCACTGGTTTCCGGAGCCGAGCGCGAATCTACCGCGCGCGCCGCCAGACGCGAGCCACCGGCCGATGGCTTGGCCGACTCCTGCCAGGCGGCAGCACGATTGGCCCGCGCATTTGCAGGCAGTGCAGGCCGCTCGCGACTCCCAGCAGGAATACGGCGCCGGCTTCGAACGGCGTCATGGCGCGTACACGATCTTCGGGTTGCGCGCCGCGACCGTCACGCATTCCCGGTGCACCGGGCACGCGTGCCGACACTTGACCATCTCGATCCAGTAATCGGTCGTATCCGGCAGCCGAACCTGATAGAAACCGTTCTGCATGGGCGCCAGCCTATTTCTTCTCGACTTTCTTCTCGACCTGCGGATTGTCCGCCGGCGCATGGTCCGGCCTGGCGAAGGAGAACGCCACCACGACGATGCCGTAGATCACGATCAGCGCGGCGATGCCGTACATCAGGGCGGCGGACGATTCGGTGGCGGCATTCATGGCGCGCACCAGGGGACCGCGGTCGGGCTGGTTGACATCGCCGTACATGTAGAGCAGGAAATAGATCGCGCACCCAAGGGCGATGAAAGATGTAGGCGAACTTGAGGAAGGCGGGGATTTGGGTGTCCTCGTGCTCGGTGATCCAGCCGCCGGCGTATTCCTTGAGTTTGGGGTTGGTCGGTTCCATGGTTGTTACTCCTTGGTGCTTTCGGCTGGTTGACGATCTGGCGGGGAAGAAAGGCCGACCGGGGGGTCGGCCGCGGACCAGGGGGTCCGCCCTACTGGCTCGCCGCGCGCGGGGGTGTTGACCAGCGATGGTACAGGCTCGTCTTCGAAGACACGGTATTTTACGTTTTCGCCATCTTTGCTCCAATAGCCGTCTTTGCGCGAGCGGATGAGAAAGTAGAGGCCCACGGCCAGCGAGAGGGCGAAGAAGAGCAGGCAGTAGCGGCCGCCATGCACAGGCTGGCCACCAGGGCGATCCACGTCAGTTCCATACCGTGCGGCCCGTTTGGCGCGCCAGGTCGTCCAGGCGCGCGTTGCGCAGCACCCCGGTCATGGCCACCTGCGCTTCCACCCAGACGCGGTGGGCCGGGCACCAGGACTTGCGCTCGCACCCGCAAGCCGAATCGATGCAGAGGTTCAAATGAATCGGCCCCTCCACTGCCTCGATCACATCGAGCAAAGATGCCCGCCTTTGGGCTTCGGGCAGCTCGAAGCCGCCGGTATTGCCGCGATGCGATATCACCATTTGCGCTCGAGCGAGGGTTTGCATCACCTTGGCCAGGAACTGTTCCGGGCAACCGGCCGCATCAGCCAGTTCTGCCCGGCTGGCACGAACGCCCGGTTTCAGACCGGCCAGGTGCACCATCACTCGAACTGCGTAATCGGCCGCTCGGGTAAGTTGCATAGAGGATTAAAAGGACCTTATTGTCTGCAATTGAAATGCCAAACGGTTTTTGCGCTTGGATGGAGTTGTCGCTCAGTGCTAGCCCACCGCGCGAAAATTCCGTGGATCAACCAGTTACGGTCCAGATGAGAGGGTACGCCCAGTCTGAATGCCACAGCCCGCCGGTGGCACAGCGGGCATTGACTCACCCAGTTGGGGCTCTTCACGGCGTAGAGAAATACCGCACATTGACAGCCTTGCCCTCCGGGATACGATATGCTGATGTTTTTAAGGCGAGTGCACAGGCCGATGTGCGCAACAGGGAGGATAGTCCGTCATGGCTGAATCCATAAGGAGGGATCTGGAAAGCACCGTCCAGATGAGCGAGCGGCTGGTGCGAGCCATGCTGGAATCGGTGTCCCAGGCAATCCTGGGAATCGACCGTGAGGGGGAAATCGTCCTGGTGAATAATCGCGCGCAGGAGATGTTCGGATACACGCGCGAGGAGTTATTGGGGTCGAGCGTCGAGTTGCTCCTGCCGGAAACCCGCCGCGCGGGGCACAAACGCCAGCGAAGCGCTTATTTCGATCATCCGCACACGCGGCCGATGGGAATCGGAATGGACTTGGCGGGCCGGCGCAAGAACGGCACCGAGTTCCCGGTCGAGGTGAGCCTGAGCTTTGTGGAAAGCCCGGAAGGCGTCTTCGGTATTGCGTTCGTGACGGACATCAGCCAGCGGAAGACCTTGGAGCAGCAATTGATGCAGGCCCAAAAGATGGAGGCGGTAGGGCGGCTGGCGGGCGGCGTGGCGCATGACTTCAACAACATGTTGACCGTCATCAGTGGCTACAATCGCATGATTTTGGAGGACTTGCCAGTCGATTCCAACCTCCGCACCTACGTCGAAGAAACTCTGAAGGCCGCCGACCGCGCCGCTTCGATCACCGCCCAGTTGCTGGCTTTCAGCCGCCGCCAGGTGATGCAACCGGCGGTGATGGACGTGAACAGGGTAATCACTCACGCCGAAAAGATGCTCCGGCGGCTGATCGGCGAGGATATCGAGCTGGAATTGTCGCTGGGCGAATCGCTCGGTCACATCCGTGCCGACCCGAACCACCTCGAGCAGGCGATTGTGAACTTGGCCGTGAATGCCCGCGACGCCATGCCCAGCGGGGGCCGGCTGCGAATCCAGACGACCGCCGTAACCGTGGACGAGGATTTCGCGCGCACGCACCCCGCGCTGCGCCCCGGCAACTTTTTACGCGTCGACGTTTCCGATACCGGGCACGGCATGGACGAGGCTACCATCGCGCACATTTTCGAGCCGTTTTTCACCACCAAGGAGCGCGGCAAGGGCACCGGTCTGGGTTTGGCGACGGTGTACGGCATGGTGCAACAGACCGGCGGGGATGTGCAAGTGACCAGCCAGCCCGGCCGCGGCTCCACGTTTCACGTTTACCTTCCGATCGTGACGGAATCGTTGAGCGAGGCCGCGGAACGGCCATCGGCCGGCGCGGGGGCCGGTTCCGAAACCCTGCTGGTGGTGGAAGACGAAGACGCGGTCCGCGAGTTCACGGCCAAGGTATTGCGCCAACTGGGCTATGAGGTATTGACTGCTTCCGGCGGCGAGCAGGCGATTCGCATCAGCGACTCCCACTCGGCCGAGATCGCGGCGGTCATTACGGATGTCATCATGCCGGGTATGAGCGGCCGCCAGGTGGCCGACGAGCTGAAGCGCCGCAGGCCGGGGATTAAGGTGCTGTTTCTTTCCGGTTATACCGAGGACGTGATCGCCGAGCACGGCGTGCTGGAACCGGGCGTGGACTTCCTGGCGAAGCCTTTTCACCTGGAAGACCTGGCTAAGAAACTGCGGGAGGTTCTGGAGCGGGCGTGAAGACGTGAAACGGATCTGCCGCCGATGGCCAGCGCGCAGCCGGGCAGAGGTCCGGCTGGACCCGGCCCAGAGGGCGCCCCACAATCGGTCCGCAGGTTACCAACCTAATGCCGCATACGTTTCGCAAGAGCGGTCACGACGCATAGATAGTAGGGCGGACCCCCTGGTCCGCAGCCGGCCCCCTGGCCGGCTCTTCGCCGGTCTCGGAGATCCGATTATTGGGAAGAGGTGCGGGACGAGGGCGTCCCGCGCGGACCACAGGGGGTCCGCCCTACATTGGGGTGGGTTTTCGGGGCGAAGAAGGTCGACCGGGGGGTCGACCGCAGACCTGGGGGTCCGCCCCACAAAATCGTCGTGCCCGGCATCGGCTGGAACGCAGGGGCGGGGTTGGCATGGAGGTTGCTTTAGCCTCCGGCATGTTGGGCAAAGATCTGTTCCGGAATGAGTTGAGGCATTGCCAAGGGGTGCCGTGGAGGCACACCGGTGTGAAGCGCTGGCGACATGGGGAAGGCGGCGGATGGCGGCGAACGCTTGCTATAATCGGTACTTCGTTCACGACATTTGAGAGTGTCACAGCATATTCGGCATGAAGGGTATCTGCGTATTTCTCTTGAGCGCGGCAGCAGGGTTCGCCGCCGATTTCACGACAGGACAGGCGGCCAGAGCGGTAATCGGCCAAACGACATTTACCGCGGCTGACCCCAATTCGACCAATACGGTCATCGGCGCGGCCAGCGGTGTGGCATACGCCAACAATACCCTGTTCGTGGCGGACGATAACCGCCTCGGCGCCTTGCCCGAAAACAACCGCGTCCTGATTTTTCAAAACCTGTCGAGCATGTTGCCGGCGCCGAATGCCAACCTCCCGTACGACACGGTGTGCCCGGTTTGCGTGGGAACTGCTTCGGTGGTGCTGGGGCAGCCGGATTTCACCACCACCACGGTCAATTTCACCGCTTCGCAGAGCAATCTTCGCCAACCCACCGCGGTGGCATCGGACGGCGTGCACCTGGTAGTGGCCGACACCAATCACAACCGCGTTCTGATCTGGAATCGCATTCCGACCGCCAACGATACACCCGCGGACGTGGTGGTGGGACAAACCGATTTCTTCGCCACCGGGCTTTGCGGCAAGGACACCTGCACCAATATCGGCCCCACGGCCAGCTCGTTGCGCGGGCCGCAGGGGGTCTGGATTCAAAACGGCAAGCTTTATATCGCCGATACGCAGAACAGCCGGGTGCTGATCTATAACTCGATTCCCACTTCCAATGGAGCCGCGGCTAACGTGGTGGTAGGCGCTCCCAATTTCACCACCGCCGCGCAGGTCAACCTGGATACCCAAAATCCAACCATGACGGCTTCGACCTTTGTCAACCCGGTTTCGGTTACCACCGACGGGGTGCGCCTTTTCGTGACCGACGCGGGCGCCAACCGGGTGTTGATCTGGAACCATATTCCCACCACCAACGGCACGGCCGCCGATGTTGAAATCGGCCAGCCCGACATGACGCAGTCGATACCCAACGACTCGTTCACGACTTACACCGATCCCACCACCAATATCACCACCCAAATTCCGGTTCTTTGCACCATTCCCACCGGTGTGGACAGCAACGGCAACCCGACCTATCCGAACGTCTGCCTCTATACCCTGAACTTCCCGCGCTTCGCGCTTTCCGACGGCACGCATCTTTTTATTGCCGACGGCGGCAACGACCGGATTCTGGAGTATTACACCATCCCGACCCAGAATGCGCCGGCGGGGGATATTATTCTGGGCCAGATTGGCGGCGACGTGGATCAGGCCAACGACGCCGTGGATTCCATGTACACGCCCATGTCGATGGCTTGGGACGGCAGCAATCTCTACGTCAGCGACCCGTATAACCGCCGCATCATGGTGTACACGCCCGAAGATAATACGCTGCCCTATCAAGCGGTGGTGAACGCAGCCAGCCAGCAGGTGGTCGCCACCGGGTACGTCACGATCGGCGGAACTATCAAAGCCGGCGACGTGGTCACGATCGCCATCGATAACTTGGGCTACAACTATACCCTCAAGGAAACCGACACGTACACGGACGTGGTGGCCGGGTTGGTGGCGGCGATTAATTCCGGGCTTTCCGGCGATCCCAATGCGATCGCCACGGTGGATGCGCCCGACAACCGGGTCGATCTGTCGGCGAAACTGGCCGGCAAGCTGGGGGACCAAGTTTCCTATAGCACTTCGGTTTCGACCGGCGCCAGCATCTCGGCCAATGCGGCGAGCCCGAACCTCACGGGCGGCGGTTCGGCGGCCCAGGTGGGACCGGGGACCATCATCCAAATCAATGGGACGGGGCTTTCGGCGGGAACGGCGTCGGCCGATCAGACGCAGAGCACGCTGCCCACCACCCTAGGTGGCACGCAAGTTTACCTGAACGGAATCCAGGTGCCGATCTACTCGGTTTCGCCAACCCAGGTGGTGGCCCAGGTTCCGTGGGAATTCACCGACGTCACCAGCGTGAACGCCTACGTGCGCAGCGTGATGGGCGACGGCAGCATCATGGTCACCAGCAGCGTGGCGGTCTCCATCGTGCCGGCCAATCCGGGCATTTTCACCATTCCCAACACCAACCCGACTGTGGCCGAGGCGTTTCACGCGTCGAGCGCAGCCGTGGACCTGCTTTCGGTGGACGGCGCGGTGGCGGCGGGCGACATAGCCACGGTCAGCATCGGTACCCTGACCTACAACTATACGGTCCAGAGTTTCGACACGCTGGACAGCGTTCGCGACGCCATGATCGCCTTACTGAACACCGATCCGCAGGT
>JBEKYD010000397.1:0-6154 GCA_049511335.1 Bryobacteraceae bacterium
GCATGGAGAGACTATTCCGACTCTCTTGAACCTCGCGAACTGCCTTGCTCGCACCTTAAGTTTTCAAACGAGACTTTCCTCTGCATGGCGAAAAAGACCGTTTCCACCACGGGCTGCTAGAGAGAGAAAACGGCCAGAAGTTGAAGTGCATGCAGTGCAGACAGATTGATCCCATGTATCACGAAAGAAGGACATCTCATGTCAACAGAGGAAAGCAAGGCCCTCGTTCGCCGCGAGTATGAACAGGGCGTGAATAAGAAGGACTTTGACGTCAGAGACGGGGCCTTGGCCAGCAACTATCTAGGCCACTTCCCAGGAGTTCCGCCAATCCAGGGGATCGAAGCCTTCAAGCAATTTACATCAGGCTTCTTCACAGCCTTTCCTGACCTGCAAACGACAATCGAGGATCTGATAGCTGAAGGAGACAAGGTGGCGGTCCGCCAGACCTGGCGTGGCACGCATACCGGAGACTTTCTAGGGATTCCCCCGACTGGGAAGCATGTGGTTTTTACCAGTACTGAGTTCTACCGCGTAGCTGGTGGCAAGCTTGCAGAAGAGTGGGTCGAACTTGACATGCTTGGGCTGCTGCAGCAGCTCGGAGCGATCCCGCCAATGGGATAGATCGGGACAGCGCCTTTACCGCGCAGATGGCATCCAACGGCGGAGACGCCCAAGAACGGCGTCCGACACAGGAGGGTTTTCGCGACCTCCCAGCTTTTCTTTCACCACGATTGTCACCTTCGCGTGGACGAGGTGCGGGCACATATCAAGACTCTTGTTGCAAGGGCGGCCGACGTCCGCGCATAACCCCGAACAGTTTTTCGCTCCCCTTGCACGAAGTCATCAACTTGACGGGTAACGCGCGTTGCTGACATTTGCCTGGGCGCCGCGGGGATAGATCCTCCCTGACGGCGTAGGGTTTACCGATTTCCCCTCACGTGGTCGTGTAGTCGCCTTGTCGGAAACTGGCCGCTGCCGTGTATACGTGACGCCCAAAAAAGGAATTGGGCCTGCCTGGTCTCCTTGAGGCTTTGAGTTTACGAACGCCGCGGTGCCATTCAATTCACACTGAAACACTACCGCGAAATCTGTAGAGTCTCGTATAGAGTTCTTACCACATCCCCGCCGATGAGGCTCTCACGACCTGGCTCCCCTCAGACTGATGATTTCGGCCCCTTTTAATCCGGTGCTGACAGCCTTTACGCGGCGCAGCAATCGGTGAATCTCGGCTCAACTGATCGAGTACTACCTGACTGTCCCTTTCAACACCATCCCAATGTCATTGGCCGAGAGTTGGTCCGGTTGCAAGCCAGCGGGGACATCAACAATCCGCACAAAGACTTTGCGAATCAACTGTTCTGCGATCCTCGAACTGGCAGCCCGACCAGGCTCATCGCCATCCAGCAGGAGGGCCACACTCCCGAAATGGTCTTCGAGCAACTTCTGCTGGCTGCCGGACAAAGCTACTCCCATTAGCGCGACAACATTCCGGAAGCCAGCTTGATGAATCTTGAGACAGTCGAAGAAGCCTTCCACAACGTTGACTGAGCCTCTACACTCATTCCTTGTCGCACGATGAAGGTTGAAGAGCACTTGAGCCTTCCGGAATCCACGTGGGAAAAGGTACCGGGGCTGTTCCCCGTTCAGCGCTCGACCCGCATAGGCCACCAACTTCCCCGCTTCGTCGTGTATCGGAACGACAACGCGCCCGCTCATCAGTCCCTTGCCTGGGAAATGCCCCATCCCGAAGGTTTCGGCCGTTTCCCGACTGATCCCGCGCGCAGCCAAGTAAGGATGTGAATAATTGATGCCAGTCAATTCGAACCCGAGAGGCTTGTTCTTCGCATCGCATTCTCCAATCGCCGGACCAAGGCGCTGAGCTTCCGGAACCATTACCTCCGACGCGGTAACAATCGAAGCGGACTCAGTTGGACCGCGAACCCTTGTCCCCAACGGAACAGCGAACCACGCGCGAAGCTTTATTGCCGCTTCTCGAATCGAACAGTTCTCCATCGCCGCCACGAAGTCCAACACGTTTCCCCCGATACGACCGGATCGTGCCTCGACGCAGGAATTGGATTGACATGCCCACGCGTTCTTTTTCGTTTCGACGGCGAAGCTCTGGGTGCTTTCTTTCGATAAATGCGTAGGCAAGGGGCACCGCCCCCTGAGACGGTTGCCGAACACCCTGCGAAGGACTACGCCATAGCGCGCCAAGACCATCTCCATCGTGACAGCCTGCTTCACGGCGTGGAAATCGACCCATTCGCGTTGCCGAGAGTCCATCATTCATCATCCGTGTTGGCCCTCAGACTTCTGGAGAGGGCCTATTTGGACGAGTGGCGACGCTTGTAGTTGGCGGGGTGTGGGTCCCGCAGGCGTCGGAACGTCGGCAAGCCGGGTGAGCAGGCGATCTATCGCGGACACTCCGTCTTCGACCGCTGCCAGTTCTTCGTCACGCAAGGGAATCGCCTGCTGCATCCGGAGCAGGTTCACCTTGCCTTCCACAAGTTGGGCTGCGCTCGAGGCTTTCGGTCGATAGAAGGCGCATTTAGCACACGCCATTCGGTGCGGGCACTGGTCAAAGAAATCGTACGTACAATATCCATTTCCGAGATCGTAGTACATCCAGGGTTCGCGTGCTGCCGTGCCGGCCTTGACCACATCGCTGTCAATCAGTACCTCGACAGTCCTCAGATTACGCTGGAAGTACCCGGCGTCTGCGTACGACTTGGCCAATTTAGTGGGTGTGATCTGCACATAATGTTGCGTTGATGCGGGGGTGCGATGACCGAGCCACTGCTGTAGATCAAACAGGGACATTGGATCTTTGGCGTTAAACAACTGGGAGGCGATCGTTGAGCGCGCCCGGTGACTGGTGATATTGCCCCGCACGTCCCGAGGGGGTATGCCCGCCTTTCGGCAGAGCGCCGGGATCACACGCTTGTTAAGATACTCCGGCCCGACCTGCTTGGCACGATAGAGGAACAGGAAGTCAACGCTTTGTCCAGTTTTTGCGTCAATGCGCCGGGGCTGCACCGGGCGCTCCCTTTCCCATTCCTCGATGGCTTCCCCAACCACGCCGTCGACGGGCTTCGTGAAGGGATCAGCGGTCTTGCTGACCGGAATGTCCAGGAAACAGACTGCTGTTTTCGTGTTGGCGGACTCCAAGTTCCGTTGCCAACGTACACAGCCAACGCGCATGCGCTGGATCTCGTCCCGTCGCAGGCCAGCAAAGAGCCACAGCACAACCAACGCTTGCACCATTTTCAGTGGATACCAGCATGTGCGGCCCTCATTTCTCCTTTGAAAGCGGCAGCGCGGGAGATCATCCTCGGTAAGATTCAGCCCTGCCCAGAGCAGCTTTGCCCAAATATCATCGGCGAGCACCCGGGGATGGGGACCAAGGCGTCCCCGCACAGACCTCGGTGTTCGGAAGCACCTGTGAGCATCAAACTTCCGGGGAATCAATTCCCACTCCTGCAGATCGGCGAAAAAGGCCCTCAGGATACCCAAGCGCGAAGCGATAGTACCGGCAGCGATGGGCTTACCCAGCCTCTTCGGACCGATCTGGTCCGTTCGCTCCGCCCACTCGCCGATTCCCATTCGGTGAATGGCGGCAACACACTCGGCAGCCAACTCCGTCGTCCACCGCGCCGGAGATGCGGCTTCGGGGTGCTGGCGTGCAATCCATCGTCCGACATGCAGCAGCCAGTAGTAGCCCATCCTGAGAGTGCGCCGGCTCCGCGTCGATGTTTCGCGCCAGCGTTGGCACCACTTAACCCACTCAGGCGGAACCGACAGGAGAATGTTGGGATTATATTTCGGCTCGCGGATCTTGGTGGCTGCGAGCGAACTCCCGATAATGCCATCATCGGCAAGAACCTCCGAAAGCGCCACAAGCGATCGATGGACATGCACCGCCAAATGGCTTTCTCGAAGGCTTACCAGAACCTCGCGAGTTAGGTCCTCCAGGAAGGGGCTGCGACTCACCAACAGAGCCTCGCATACGGTGCGAGGGAGGTACCCCTCGATCATCACCGCCGCATGGCCCCACTCAGAAAGCCTCCTCTGAACGTGTTTAACGGCCGCCTCGACTAATTCGTTGCCGAAAATCTTTCTGGCGAAGTTGACTTGTCGAAACCTCCGGCTACGCGTGGCATGGAAATCGGTGAAGCCGGTCAACAGGTAAGCGAAAGCCATATAATTATGCCTGTGCCAGACTCTCGGGTCAAACGTCTCAAGCCACTCGTCCTTACTCCAGACCCAATACGTATGGCGTCGTTCGTACGTCTGGCGCAGCACGACGTTGATGGTCCCGCTACGCAATTTCTCGTTGGGCCCCATGAGATTCGTCACGTCACGCAGTGGCTGGACCAGACGTTCCAAGGCTCCGTAGAACCGGTGCACCCGATGCCACTTGCTCGCTCTATAGGAGCGAACATAGCTACGCAATTCGTCCAGTTCAGACGGTTTGAGTGCAGATGCCCTGTCATAAGCACTAAGGGCAATGGGCCAGGGCCACCTACGATTCGTCGCAGGCGGCCACCCAGATGGGCCGTTCATGCGAGTACCTCCGCAAGCGCTCTTACTCTCCATGCGTGGATTTCAGCCATTCCCCGCTCGAGCTTCTCCGCAAGCTCACGACCGCTTAAATGGATGTAACGGAGCGTCGATTCGAAGGAGCGATGCCCCGCAAACATCGCGATCTCCTTTATGTCCCAGTTGGCACGTGCCAGATCCGTCAGGCACAGGTGGCGTGGCGTATGAGTAGTGAAACAGATCACGCCGCTTCGCTGGGCCATCCCGTTGACCACCTTGGACCATGTCCAGATCGATACCGGCAATCCGCGGTTCCGGCGTGACTCTGACAAGAACAGGGGCCCTCTTCCTCGGCTGAGCTCGCGCCGTTGCCCAAGATATGCTGCGTACAGTGCACTTCCGGCTTCCGAGTAAGGCACTATCCTCTCTTGTCGGTTCTTAGTGGTCTCCGCGCGGATGCGCAGCAACCGAAGAGCCGGATCAATGTCGTCAGTCTCAAGCGAGCATAGTTCCTCGCGGCGTAGCGCGGCATCATATGAGAGGACAAGCATGACTCGGTTCCGCAACCTCTCCCGACGAGCCGTCTCAGCTACGACGCGCCACTGCTCGTCACTGGGGATCCAAGGGAGCCTGCGATAACGTGGCAAAATACCGCGGTCCTGTGCACCGCAGAATCCCTTGCCGGGCGTGTACCGACCGCGTCCGACCGGATTGTTCCGGCGGATGCCTTCTTCCATGAGGTAGTCGTAAAAAAGCCTCACAGCTGTGAGCCGCAGTTGTAGAGTGGCGTTGGCCAACCCGGTCTCCGAACCAATCTGCAGCGTACCCTTGCGTCGTGGGCCCGGCCGCGTGCTCAACTCACGCACATAGGCGGAGATGTGCTCCCGTGTCGCCGCCTCCGGCGAAAAACCGCGCATCGTGGCAAACGCGAGATACTCTTCCAGGCCGCGCGCGTAAGCATTGATTGTGTTCGCAGCTAAGCCGAGATTAGATTGAATCGTCAACCACGTTTTTGCCAACGGCAACTGCGCTACTCGCGGATATCGAGCGGAATCCACGTCTGCCACGGCCGCCTCCACCCAAAAGATACCCGATTAGACGTGGACAGCAAGAAAGGCGATAGCAAAGCAGAACTAGTTTCAGGAAAAAAAGTGCATCAGACCCAGATTCCACGTAACGCACAGCAGATTCCATATAATCATTGGAAAAGCGTTCTTTTTCTCTCATCGTGATTATGCCCTGTTCATCCTCTTCTTCCGTCTTATCTACTATCTTAACGGCCTGCCAGAAGGCTATATGGCGTTCATCTCCAGATCCAAATATGCCATTTAGAAGGCCTGAACACGCCAGCAGACCGACATGACCGGCATGCAAGGGTGTGAGAGGACGGCCGGTGGCGGACACGGGCTCAGCGAAGAGAATGCGTTTTGCTTGTCGATAGGCTGCTGACTGTGGAAGAACATCCTCGATTTCATCCAGGGGCAAGCCACGGTCGACCAGTTGAGTTGGTCCGCTCACGGGTACGTCATAGCGTGCGTCGGGCTGGGATGGCAGGGCTGGGATTTGGGAGGGGTTTCTCGCCAAGCTGGCGTAGTAAAGGCGTGCTCGGGTG
>JBEKYD010000398.1:0-6143 GCA_049511335.1 Bryobacteraceae bacterium
CATCCCGCCGCGCAATACGAAGCCGGCACGCCGCAGTCGCCACAGCCGCTGACCTCGGCCGGCGACCTGAGATCCTGAAACCCGCGCCAATCGGGCACTCTATCGAATTCTCGCTCAGAGCCCCATTTTGGTCAACTTCATCGTCAACATCCAATCGCCTGCGACTACAGCCACATTGACCGGAATCACGCCGGGGAATCTGCCCTCGGGCGCGGTGGGCGAGACTTTCGCAGTGACCCTCTATGGATCGAGATTCGTCGCCAGCGCTTCCGCTCTGCAGGCGACTTTTGTGGGCGTCGTTCCGTCCAACGGCGGCAACTTCCAAAAAGACCCCAACATCGTTGCCACCGTGAACAGCGCCACGAGTATTAGCTTGGCCATCACTGTGCCCGCGGCGAACACGGACTCACTCCTGCCCTTCACCACGGCCGGCTCCACGGTGACTCTCGGCGTCTGCAATCCCAACGGCGCCGCTGGAAATCCGCCGTGCGTCCTCCAGAGCCAGATTTCGTTCACCATCGACAACGGGCCGATCATTGCCGCTAATGGGGTAACCAGCGCTTCCACCTTCCTTGCCGCAAACCTGGCGCCGTACGACATCGTCAGCATCTTCGGAAGCAACTTCTGTGTTTCCGGCGGCACCGGTTGCACAGGCGTGCTGACCTCCCAGGTCGTCGGTGAAGTCTATCAGAACTTCGTCACTCCCGATGTGCCGAATTCCACCGGCGAACGCTTCCTCCAGGTCTTTTTCTGCAAGAGCAACGCCACGGCGGCAACCTTGATTCAGAGCACGAGTTGCTTTGCCGCCCCCCTGTTATTCGCCACCAACTCTCAGATCAATGCGATCGTTCCGGGCGAGGCGTTGAGCGGGACGTCGACAGTATGGGACGTTTACGTGAGATTCGGCCTCGCGGTTACCCCGACCACTACGTTGGGAAGCGCCGGCGTTAGCCCTGCGTATGCATACACCGCGGCCACCATCGACCCTGGCGTATTCATTGTCGATTCCAACAACTTCGGCGCAATCGTATCCAACAGCGGCCCGATGGCCGGTTATGTCACCAATTCAGCGACGCAGGCAGCCCGGCTACGGCAGTCGCCAGGAACCTCCGATGTTATTGACATCTATATGACCGGATTGGGCACGCCGGGCACGACACAGGCCTCCTGCATGACGGTGGCAAACTACGCCACTGCCGCCAGTCTGACAACGTCAAACGGGTTCTTAGATGGTGCGATCCTAGACCCGTCGAACTACACCTCCACTTCCATGACCGCTCCGTGCTTCGCCCCCTCCGGCACCACCCCTGCTCCGCCGGTTACGTTCACAGTCGGCGGTCAGAATGCAACTGCGCTTTACATCGGATGGGCGTCGGACTCGGTCGCCGGCCTCTATCAGATTGACCTGCAACTGCCGGCCATGAGCACCTCCCAGGCCTCGCAGCTCTCCGACGGCAACGCCAGTCCCACCTACGTCACTCCGACTGGCCCCGCGGTTCAGGTGCCGGTGGTAGTGACCAGCTCTCTCGGGGCATCGAGCCAGCTCATCTACATGTACGCGCAGCCGGCGATGACCCTGAGCAACTCTAACACTCCGGGCGATAGCGTTTCGCTAGCCGCCATGCTCAGCAGCGGTTACCCATACAACTTCGATACGGTAACCGCCGCCAATAACAGCGGGAGCGGACCCACATATACGCTGACTGCCGATTCCTTGGAAGGCAACTCCCCGACCACCACTTACTTCACTGTCGGCTCGACCACTGGCGCTGTCAATATCGTCAAGGCGATCCCGAGGGGCACATACACGGTCACGATCAAAGCGGCCGACACGGGCGGCACACTGCCTGACGAGTACATCACCCTGACCATCACTGTCGGAGCCTAGGTCCCGGCTAACCAATACCTGAAGCACTTTCGGCGGCGGGAGGAAACTCCCGCCGCCGTTTTTTCGTTCCGGTAGGACAGGCTTTAGCCTGTCGCCGGCTTGTCAGCCGACGCTGCCACCTTCGCCCATGAACCGAGCCTTGGGCGAAGCCACTGCCCCAAAACCGAAGTTCACTTCACTGCCTTCGTCAAATCCGCCGCCGTCCCTTGAATGGCCTCCCCCGCGTTTTCCAGCACCTTGCCGACGCGCTCAATCTGCTCCTGGGCCAGCTTCCATTCCTTCTGTTCGATGGCTTCCCGCACGCCAGGCAAAGTCTTCACGCCATAGCCGGTATAGAAACCCGGAGCATAGATCTGGTGCTCGAACCAGGGGCGGTTGGGCAGGCCGTCGCCCAGCAGGAAAACGCGCTCCAGGCGGGTGAGCCGCTGGTTGACGTCCTTCAGCTCCGCATGCACCAGCGCGCTGCCGCCGTTCTGGCCGGCCTGGGTCAGCGCGCGATCGTACAGCGCGGCGGTGCGCTCTAAGGCGGCCAGGCCGTTTTCGAGCGGGGCGAAGTTCAGAAACGGCGGTTCGGCTTCTTTGGCCGGCGGAACGGATTTGATGCGCGGGTCGGCGATGGCCTCGAAGGCGCCGTCTTCAATCAGCCGGTTGCGCTCGATCGCCTGGTCGCGTTTGTCCTTGGCCAGCTTTTCCACCTCGTCCACGTAGCGATGGATGGTGTCGGTGAAATCGTCGAAATCGAACGGCAGCAGCTCGGCATCGGCCAGCCGCAGCACGGCCGTGCCGACGGTCTGGGCCAGCGCCCGGCCGTACACGAAGTCGGTATCGGAGAAGTGCGTGAACCAGTAGAAATCGTCGTAAATGGAATGATAGATTCCGCCGCCATCTTCGCCGCCGAATCCGAGGTTCATCGAGGCGATGCCCAGGTGATCGAGAAAGGCCGTGTAGTCCGAGCCCGAGCCGAGCGCGCCGATTCGCAAATCGGGGCGGTTGCGGGCTTCGGCGCGGTCCGGCGGCGGGCCGAAGGTGGAGTTGCCGGCCAGGCGGCGAAGCTGCAAGCGCTTCCAGACCGAGAGATGGCTTTCGGGATCGTCGACATCGCGCGCCACGCCGTTGATGAACTTTTCGAGCGTATGCGAGCCTTCCACTTCGAGGAACCCGCGACCGTTGGTATCGGAATTGAGGTACACGGCGGCGTTGCGCTCCAGCTCGGCGGCATGCGTTTCGGCCCATTCCGTGGAACCGAGCAGGCCCGGCTCCTCCCCGTCCCACACGCAATACACAATGGTGCGCTTCGGTTTCCAGCCCTGCTTGAGCAAGAGCGACATGGCGCGCGCTTCTTCGAGCAGCGGACCGGTTCCGGAGAGCGGATCCTCGGCGCCGTTCACCCAGCCGTCGTGATGGTTGCCGCGGATGATCCACTCATCCGGGTAGACCGAGCCGGGGATGCGCACAATCACGTCGTAGAGCGGCTTCAGATCCCAGTTGAACGCGAGCTTGAGGTGCGCCTTGGCGGGGCCGGGCCCCAGCCGGTAGGTGATGGGCAGGGCGCCGCGCCACGCCTGCGGAGCGGTGGGGCCTTCCATCGCGGCCAGCAGCGGTTCGGCGTCGGCATAGGAAATCGGCATCACCGGAATCTTGGTGATGGTGGTCGCCTGGCCGATGGGCAGCCGCTTGGCGTCCTTGGTGGCGCCGATGCCGGGAGTGAGCGGGTCGCCGGGATAAACCGGCATGTCCATCACGCTGCCGCGTTGCACGCCGTCCTTGGGACGATACGGCCCATTGGGAAAGACTTGGCCGGGATTGTAGCCATCGTCGCGCGGGTCGGAAAAAATCAGGCATCCTACGGCGCCGTGCTCGGCGGCCACTTTGGGCTTGATGCCGCGCCAGGAGCCGCCGTAGCGGGCCATCACGATCGCGCCCTTTACCGAAACGCCGGCGCGTTCCAGCACTTCGTAATCGTCGGGCACGCCGTAGTTGACGTACACCAGCGGCGCGGTGACGTCGCCATCGGTGGAATAGGCGTTGTAGGTGGGAAGCTGCTCGTCGTGCTGGCCGGAGGTGGGATCTTCGGGCACGGTGGGCTCCTCGAGTTTGGCCGTGAAATGCGTGGGCGCTACCAGCTCGAGCTGCCGCTCTTTGGGCGTGGGGAACAACACGTCGAAGCTTTCGATGTGCGCGTCCAGCCCCCATTCCTGGAACCGCGCCAGCAGCCACTCGGCGTTGGCCTTATCGTAGGGCGAGCCGACATGGTGCGGGTGCGCCGAAAGATGCTGCATGTAGGCGCGCAGATTGGCCGGGTCGGGAATGGCGCGGAACTTCGCCTCCCAGTCACGCTCCGCCGCGGAGGTTTCGCCCGCGAACCCGCGTATCGCCGGCAAGTCGGCCGGGACAGCCAGAGTGACGTTCAGGGAAAGAAGCAGTAGCACCGCCGTTGGATTTTTCATGGATGGATGTCATTGTAGGACAACGGGGACGGGTTATGCCACTGGCGTGGCGCCGCCGAGCTATCCCGCGCTGCCGGAGTAGCGGCGCACCAGAAGGGCAATCGGAGTTCCCACGCAGCATCACGGCCGCGAAATGCCGAGCCGTTCGGCCGCTCGCTTGGCGGCGTCGAGGCGGGCGGCGGTAATTCTGCCGGCGCTCTGGCGTGCCGAGGCGAGGATGGACGCGGGCGCGGTGGCGGGAGTGCCGCCGGCAAACGGAGGCTCCGGCGCGTATTGAATCTCGAGCTGAATGCGCCGCGCGACATCCTCGCCGCTAAGCAGAGCGGCGAGATGCAGGCTGCCGTCGATGCCCGCGCTGACGCCCGCGGTCGAGATCAGATTGCCGTCGATGACTACCCGCGCATCCTCCGCCACCGCGCCGAAATAGGGCAAAAGGTGAAACGAGTTCCAGTGGGTGGTGGCGCGCCGGCCGCGCAGCAACCCCGCCGCGCCCAGCGTCAGCGCCCCGGTGCAGACCGACAGAATGTAACGGGTCTTGGACGCCCGGGCGCGGAGCCAGGCGAGAAGCCGTTCGTCGTCCATCAACGGCAACTGGCCGCGCCCGCCCGGCGCCACCAGCACGTCGAGCGGCGGCGCGGTGTCGAGCGTGGCGTTGGGAGTGAGGATCAGCCCCATGCCATCCGCGATGGGCGTCAGTTGCTTCCAAATCACGTGAATTTTTGCTTCCGGAAGACGCCCCAGGACTTCAAAAGGCCCGGTGAAGTCCATCTGATCCATGTCCGGAAAAATCAACGCGCCAATCTGCATACCCTATTGTCTAACGCGGGCGGGGAGGAAGAGGGGAAAAAGGATTAGCCACGGATGAACACAGATGAACACCGATAAAAACCAATTGCATAAACTCGGGTTTCTTATCCGTGTTCATCTGTGTTTATCCGTGGCTCAAATCTTGTTTTGTGCTTCCGCCACATCCGCCCCGCTGCGTGTGGTAAAAACGAAGGACTCCAGGGAATCGATTGAAGACCACTGGAAGTTCGGCTCAACCCGCTCGTCCCACGCACACGCGGTACAAGGTTCTTGGCCTGGCGATTCTGCTTGCCGCCATCACGTATCTCGACCGCGTCTCGATCGCGGTGACGGCGCCCTTCATCATGCGCGATCTCCATCTCACCAAAGTGCGGATGAGCTTCGTGTTCAGCGCCTTCAGCCTGGCCTACGCGATTTTCGAAATCCCCAGCGGCTGGTTGGGAGACCGTATCGGCGCCCGCCGCGTGCTCACTCGCATCGTGGCGTGGTGGTCTTCCTTTACCATTCTGACCGGCGGCGCCTTCAACTTTCCGTCGCTCTTGGCGATCCGCTTTCTGTTCGGCGCTGGAGAGGCGGGCGCATGGCCCAACGTCGCTCGCGCATTCTCGCGCTGGTTTCCCTCGAGCGAACGCGGCACGACGCAGGGAATCTTTTTCATGGGCGCCCACCTCGCCGGAGGAGTCACGCCCCTTCTCGTCACCGTGCTGCTCCGCCGGTTCGAATGGAGGGTCCTGTTTGGAATGTTCGGCTCGGTGGGATTCCTGTGGGCCATCGCGTGGCGCCGCTGGTTTCGGGACACTCCGTTTGAACACCCTTCGGTGAATGCGGCAGAGCGCGCTTATATCGAAAGCGGGCAGATCTTGGCGTCCCCCGGCCGGGCGGAAACAATGCCATGGAGGATTTTGCTCGCGAACCCCACCGTCGTGGCGCTCTGCCTGATGTACTTTACGCAGACCTACGGATTCAACTTCTACGTGACATGGCTGCCGTCTTACCTGTCC
>JBEKYD010000399.1:0-6124 GCA_049511335.1 Bryobacteraceae bacterium
GCTTGGCGTGCGGCGCTGTGCTGCCGTCTTCCAGTCCCAGCGCCCACTTGATCGCTTCCAGGTACATGGTCCGCACCTCTGGGTTCGCGATTTGCTCCCTGGTGTGCCCGAGGCTGGAATAAAAGACGCGCCCCTTGCCATACATCTTCGCCCACGCGATGGCGATGTCGCGGTCGGTGCGGACGGCGACCGCGGGGCTGGC
Source organism: Bryobacteraceae bacterium (assembly GCA_049511335.1). Classification (GTDB taxonomy): domain Bacteria; phylum Acidobacteriota; class Terriglobia; order Bryobacterales; family Bryobacteraceae; genus JBEKYD01. The sequence goes on from JBEKYD010000399.1 coordinate 203, forward strand.
GCCGCGGCCGGGCATCGCGGGCGCCGCAGGCATCTCGAGCAGCGGCACTCCGGCGGCCTGCGCCGCCACCGGACTCTCGGAGGCATACGGATCGAGCGGGCCGGGCGGAGGCAGCTTGGTTTCGTCCAGCCGCATCAGCACATTCACCTTGTTGCGCGACCAGTCGTCTTCCCGCGGCATGTACATCTCGTCGTACATCGTCAGGTGCGTGCCGGCAAAGTGGCGCATGGCGGGGAAGGAAGGATCCTCAATGATGACGGGAGCGGCGAACGTGAACCAGGGATGGGCCGCGAACTCGCCGCCGATCATTTCCGTATACTCCGGCCAGACATGGTCGTGGTTCGCGTCGAGCGCGGCGTGGATGCCCACGAAGCCTTTGCCCTTGTCGTGGATAAAGGCAATGAAGTCCCTCTTCTGCTGTTCGTCGAGCGGCCATACTCCGGTGGTGTCGGCGGCCACAATGGCGTCGAACCAGCTCAGGTTGCGGCTCAAGCCCTGGCCGGTGTAGCCCTTGGTGATCCACGCGGGGTCGGTACGAATCTCAACGTCGAAGAGCCCGGAGTCGTGCCCCAACTGCCAGACCATGGCTTCGGTATCGGTGATGGATCCGTGGTGCCAGCCGTATGCAAATCCCAGGACGAGAACGTGCTTTTTCGGGGCCATCGGATCGACGGTTGCCCTACGGAGGCCTCCTGGCGCAAGCTGTTGCGCCCGCGCGCCGCCTATCCAGACCGTGGCGGTAAAAAGCGCGAACGCCGTCGCGCCGACGATTGCTTTCGATTTGTGCATTTATGATCTCCCAGGCTCCTGCCCGATCAAACCTGAATGCCGGCCTTGCGCATCACCGCCCGCGCCGTCTCGAGCCCCAGCTTGGCGCCATCTTCGGCCGACATTTCCTTGGGAATCCGCCCGATGGGCTCCGGGCTGACGCTGCCCGCCCAGCCCATCTCGCGCAACGTTTTGAAGATTCCCACCAGGTCGATAACGCCTTCCCCGGCCATCAGCCGGGCATTGTCGCGCACATCTTCCGGCGCCATCTTGGCCGCATCCGAAAGGTGTATCAATACGATCTGGTCAGTGCCAGCGCGGCGGATATCCGCCAGCGTCCCGCCCGAATGATACCAGTGCCAAACATCCAGCACCACTCCAAAACTCGGCCCACATTCGCTGGCGAAATCCATCGTCTCGTTCATCTGGTAGATGAACACGTGCGGCGCCCGTTGCCGGAACTCGAGCGGCCCAAGGAACTCGAATCCGCACTGGACGCGGTACTTCTCGAGCACCGCACCCACCGCCGTGAAGCGGTCCTTGAGCATCTTGCGGAGCTCGTCTTTGGGCGTCTGGCTGCTCGCCGGCAGCGTCACCATCATGCGGTTGCAGCCGATCCCGGCGGCGAACTTCACCTGCTCCTCCAGACCCTCCATACCCGTACGGAACGCCGCATCGTCGCCGCGAGTAGCGTTCACCGGCAGGCTCGTGAAGGAGGGTCTCAGCTTCAGCTCCGCCAGCAGCGCTTTGGTTCGATCCAGCCCTTCTCTGTTCGCCGCCGCAAGGTTGATGTCGGTTCCGCCGTATCCCACCTTGGCCGCCAGCCGCGCGAAATCCGGCCACTGGACCTTCCCCGCCACTAGCGAGTTATTCAGGGCGATGAACATGCCCGGGCCGGCGCCCGCGGCGTTGTGGGTGAACCCGAGAGCGGCGCCGGCGCCGGCCCCGGTTCGCAGGAATTCTCTTCGGTTCGTAATTTCCTCCAGCGCGGAGCGGCTTACCGACGGCCTAGCCGCCGCCCATCTAGGCTAACTCCGCACCACGCCCGCGGCAATCGGCAGCTTCGGCCACTCCAGGTGCGGCAACCGCTCCCAGGTCGGTTCAGCACCGCAAGCCCTCCAGCCGCTCCCGCCGCTTGACTTTCTCGCACCGATTGTAATTCAATTAGGTATTATTGTAATTGGTTTAGGTATGAGCAAACCATCCGACCTGATTCAAGGCACCCTCGACCTCCTCATCCTCCGCACGCTTTCGCTCGAACCCATGCATGGATGGGCCATCGCCCGCCGCATCCAGCAGGTCAGCGAAGACGTGCTTCAGGTCACACAGGGCGCTCTCTATCCCGCGCTCCACCGGCTCGAGCAGCAGGGCTGGCTGCGCGCCGAGTGGCGCAGCACCGATACCGGCCGCGAAGCCAAGTTCTACGCGCTGACACGCGCCGGCCGCGCGCAGCTCGAAAAGGAGCTGGCGCAATGGGAACGGTTGTCGAACGCGGTCAGATTGGTGATCCGGATGGGTTGAGGGGCGGCGCGTGCATCTTCGACAGTGGTTCGACATCGCCTTCCTTCGGCTCCGTTCGCTGTTCGGCCGTGGCCGCGTCGAGCGCGAGCTTCGCTTTCACCTCGATCGGGAAACCGAAGCCAACCTGCGCCTCGGCCTTTCGCCACCCGAAGCGCGTCTCGCCGCTCTCCGCCGATTGGGCGGCATGGCACATGTGCAGGAGGAATGTCGCGATATGCGCCGCACCGGCTACATCGAAAACTTCGTCCGGGACCTTCAGTATGCCGCCCGCACTCTGCTCCAGAGCCCGGGCTTCGCGTTCGCCATCGTGCTCACCTTGGCGCTCAGCATCGGCGCCACCAGCGCCATCTTCACCGTCGTCGATGGCGTCCTGCTGCGCCCGCTCCCCTATCCTCAGCCCGGCCGCCCTCGCCGGAATGGTGCTGGGAATCGGCGGCGCGTTGGTGCTGGGACGCGTTCTGTGGAGCCTGCTCTATCAAGTCAGCGCGACCGATCCAGTCACTTTTTCGGCAGTCTTCGCGGCAACCATCGCCATTGCCGCGATTGCCTGCTACATTCCCGCGCGGCGGGCCACGGCCGCCGATCCTATGACGGCGCTGCGCGCGGAGTGAGGTCCGCAGCGTGGCGCTGACACTCGTGTCTGCCGCGCCGAGACTCCGAACTTCAGATGCCGTGGAATTCAGGTTGAGCCAATCTTCGTCGATCCAGGGTGGGACAGACCATCGTTTTTCGTGGTCTGTCAGGCTTCCGCCGGGCCACAACAACCCGACAGACGACAAAAAACGATCGTCTGTCCCACCTTAGTCCCGGCAGCCTGAGAGGCCAATGCCACACACTTTTCGCAAGGAGCCGGCATGGCATCATTAGTAGGGCGGACCCCCCGGTCCGCGCGGGACGCCCACGTCCCGCTCCTTTCCCCAAGCACCAAAGCCGATCGTCTGGGTTCCCGGATTGAGCACACGGTGTAATCGCCGCACTTGCGAAATGGAAGTTCACGCCAGCGCGCCGGGACGGTGTGGCCGTACGGTCGAGCTGCACCATCGAGTTTGTGCGGGGGCACTGAGCTTTTTGTCTGGCGATCTTATGCCTTCGGCAAATCCCGTATCATCCGCGCGCTTGCCCAGTACGCGATCGCCTGAATCGTCAGCGACGGATTAAAGCCGCCGTTGGTGACGTGCACGCTGCCATCCACCACCCAGACATTATCTACGTCGTGAATCCGGCAATAGCGGTCCACCACCGAGGTTTGGGGATCGTCGCCCATGCGGCAGGTGCCGGCCTGGTGCTGGCCCCCGCTCACGCCGGCGCCGGGGAGCTTCGGAAAGCTCTTGACTGCGCCGGCTTCTTTGAGCCACGCTTCGGCCTTGGACGAAATGAAGCGCCCTACCTCCAGATCGTTCGGGTGCCGGTGGCCGCGGATGCGTAATGTCGGGATGCCCCAGGCGTCGGTCAACTCCGGCGCCAGCTCCACGCGGCTTTCGAAGACCGGCATTTCCTGCACCGGCCCCTGCACCGCCATGCTGCGCTTGTACCAGGCGCGGACGTAGCGTTTGTGTTCCAACCCCCACAGCGGAACGCCGGGAGCGATGGCGTTACGCGCGAAGAGGTAGGGCAGGCGGATGAATTCATTGGCGAGCATGGCGCCGCCTTTCAACCCATTGGGCAGGCCGTGGTTGAAATCGCAGCAGGCCACTCGGGCCGCCGGGCCCAATCCATCGAACACCTCGCGCTCGAACAATCCATAGGCGCCGGAGTAGGCGTGGCCTTGCAGATTGCGTCCGACCCAATCGTGGCGGTTGCCCAAGCCTTGCGGAAACAATTTGGAGGCCGAGTTGAACAGCAGGCGCGGGGTCTCGGTGGCGGAGCACGATGCCACCACGGCGCGGCACGGCTGCTCGTAGAGCTTCCCCTCCTGGAAGTATTCGACGGCGGTGGCTTGGCCGCGGTCGTTGGTTGCAATGCGTCGGGCCACGGTCTGGGTGCGGAGCTCGCAGAGCTTGGTGGCTAGCGCGCGCGGGATGACTGTGAGGGCGGTGGAGTTCTTGGCGTTCACCTCGCACGCGAAGCCCACGCAGTGTGGGCACGCGACGCAGCCCGGCCGCCCCTGATAAGTCACCGAATTGATGGCCATGGGAATGGGAAAAGGATGCCAGCCCAGACGCCGCGCGGCCGGCAAAAGCAGCGAGGCTTCCGTATTGAACGGCAATGGCGGCATGGGGTAAGGCTTCGCGCGGGGCGCTTCGAGCGCGTTGGCGCCGGCTTTGCCCGACACGCCGATTTCCCATTCGGCCTTGGTATAGAAAGGCTCCAGGTCGGCATAGGACAGCGGCCAATCCGCCAGCGTGCTGCCGGCCGGTGCGCCGTAGGTCGACTTCATGCGGAAGTCCCGCTCCAGGTAGCGCCACGCCATGGCGCCATAGCTGAAAGTTCCGCCGCCCACGCAGGCCGCCACGTTGTTGTAGGCGCCTTCGCTGGGCAGAACCTTACGGAACTGGCCGCCGCCCGATTCCGCCAACCGCACGTAGTGTGCATCCTCGGGGCCGAACGCGTTTCCCAAAACGGTAGTGCGTTGGCTGCGCAGCTCATCGTGTCCGGTTTCGGCGAATTGCTGGCGACGTCCGCGTTCCAGCAGGACCACGCGAAACCCGGCCAGCGCCAGTTGCTCGGCCACAATGCCCCCGGCGGCTCCCGCGCCCACTACAACCACGTCTACAGGCGGAAGAGTCAATGCTGGTGGCCCTCCATCACGCCGGTCACTCCGAGCATTTTCCAACTGGCCTCGTCGCGGTTGCCGCCATGCGCCGGGCTGCCGTAGAAACCCTGCATGGTGTGGTCGACCACCATACGGAAGAAAGCGTCCAGGCCGGGCGCGCGTCCGGATGCCACATCCTGGAGGAAAGCGGTCTGATCCGCGAACGGTAGACTCAGGAATTCGCGGCCGGTGCGTTCGCGGCAGGCGGAGGCAAGTTGCGCGAGGCCCTGCCGGTAGTTAGGAGCGAAACGCGCGAGCGCTCCGGCAAGCTGCCGGTCGATGTAATAAAGCACGCCGGCTTCTTTGGCGCCAGGAGCGTCATCGGCGGGAATGATCTGATCGCAGAGAGCCTCCACCAGACGCGCCTCGCCGGCGGAAAACGAAACCAGCGGCGGCGCGGCATAAAGGGGCGTGGCCGCGACGGCGGCGAGAAACAGGCGTCGGTCGATCTCCATGCGATACCCGGCCAGATCCATCCTACCTTGGATTTGTTGCGCGCGGTGGCGGACGCGATTTGCCTGCACTATCATTGGCATGACATAGGAATATGAGCAAACAGGCATTCGATAAGAAGATCGAAGCCCTCGATGCGCTCCGGTCCGCGCCCGATCGCGCGGCGACGGCCAACCAGCTTCGCAAGGCGCTAACCGATCGCAACAACTTCCTGGCATCCAAAGCCGCGGCCATCGTCGCCGATTTGAGCCTCTCCGACCTGATGCCGGATTTGATCGCGGCTTTCGAACGGTTTCTTCGCGATCCGGCCAAATCCGATCCGCAGTGTTGGGCAAAAAACGCCATCGCCAAGGCTCTAAAGAACCTCGGCCATCGCGATCCGGCGTTCTATCTGCGCGGGATCGACTTCTTTCAGCCTGAGCCCGTGT
>JBEKYD010000400.1:0-6072 GCA_049511335.1 Bryobacteraceae bacterium
TCGGGAAGAAGGAAGAGCAGATTTTCCTGGGGCGTGAAATTGCCCAGCACCGCGACTATAGCGAAGAGACCGCCATCCGCATCGACGAGCAGGTCAAGAAGATGGTACAGGGAGGCTACGATACGGCCACCCAAATCATCGACGAGCGCTCCGATGCGCTGGTGAAGATTGCCGAGGCGCTGCTGGAACGCGAAATCCTGGATGGCGCCGAAGTGATGCAGATCATCAAAGGCGAGCCCCTGGCGCCGCTCGCAGCCGCCGCCGAACCGAAGGGACCGGAGGGTCACACGCAGCAGGTGATCCGGCCGGAAGGCGGCCGCCGGCTGCCCGGTCTTTCCGAAGGGGAAACACCCCAACCGGCGTGATCGGCGGCGCAATCCTCCGCGCGGTGCCCGCTTTCCCGGTTTATCTGTTCGACGTGGATGGCACGCTGCTCGATTCGGCGCCGGATATTTGCGGCGCCATCGCTCAGGTGCTGGAACAGAACGGGGCCGCGCCGCAATCTTACGAATTTCTGAAAAGCTTCGTGGGGCTGCATCTCAACGAGCTGTTTCTGGACGTATTCCCTACGGCGAGTCCCGAGCGGCTGGACGTCCTGCTGCAGGAATACCGCGCCATCTATTGGGGCCGCGGCCATACCGAAACGCGGGTGTTTCCAGGCGTTGCCGAGGCGCTGGCGGCGCTTGGCGGACTGAAGTCGACGGCGACCACCAAGGGCACGCCCACCACCCGCCTGGTGCTGGAGAAATTCGGCCTGATCCGCCACTTCGATCACGTCCAGGGCACCGATGGATTCCCCTCCAAGCCTGCGCCGGACGTCATTCACGCCGCTCTCACAGCTTTAGGAGCAAAGCCGGAGGATTGCCTGATGGTGGGCGATTCCCCAGCCGACATGGAAGCCGGCCGCGCCGCCGGCGTCAAAACCTGCGCCGTCCTCTACGGCTATGGACAACGTGCCGCGATGGCGCGGCACCAGCCGGACTACTGGATCGAAGATCTAAGGGCGCTGGCTGGATAGATAGCCCACGTGGCGCGCGCACTCGTGCGTGCCGCGTCGGCACTCGTGCCGACGCCTGCTTTTTGCGCCCTGTCGCGACTCCAATTCGGGATGAGCCCCGGAACCCCTGATTGTCGCCGCGACGACTTCTTCGTGGAGCGGACTCTCAGTCTGCCACGCCGGGACTCGTCCCGGCGCTTGTTCTCGCACAACCCATCGCGCTCCCCGCGAACCCGAAGACAGCCCTCGCCTTTGGCTGCGGCTCCGCTGCTTTTGTGGGGCAGGTTGGCAGCCTGCGGACCCATCGTGGGGTGCCCTGTGGGCCGGGTCCAGCCGGGCGCCAGCCCGGCCGTCGGCTGTCGAGCCTGACCCATGGCTCAACCCTATCTCCACGACATCAGGAACTCGGAGTCCCGACACGGCACGCACGAGTGCGCGCCACAGCAGTCGGCGCACTGCGCTGTTGGGCTGGGCTCCCCGCCTCATGCCGCGTACCTTTGTCCCCAGCACAAGCCTGCATGACTCGTAGGGCGGACGCCCTCGTCCGCAGCCGGCCCCCTGGCCGGCTCTCCGGCATCGGCAACCTGATTCGTGGGAAGAAGTGCGGGACGAGGGCGTCCCGCACGGACCCGGGCGTCCCGCCCCATGAGCGTTAACTTACTATAATTAAGCTGCTTCCGGACCAACTGGAGCGGATCGCTGGACGAAAGCCCGTTGTCGCCAGGAATCGGCTTCGCCCCAGCACAGCCCTGTTTCCGAGTGGCGTAATCCGACCAGAACCTGCAGCGAGGCATCGGTGAACCCTGGGCGACAAGGAACCATTTAGGGTCGTCCTGAGCCTGCGGGGTAGGTTCTGGTTGACGCACCACTCGGGACCTCGCAGTTGTCGCGATCATTGCTATCCGCTTGCGCCTGCTTCATATTTAGATTTAGACCATGGTGCCGAACGAAGGAAATGCCGCTCCGCGCCGGACCCACGGCGTTATGCTCTCCAGTACCTTCACGGACCTGGAGCAACACCGAGCTGCCTTAATAAAAGCCATCAAAGGTGAGGGGCTTACGGACGTGGCGATGGAAAATGACCCGGCTAAGCCAGATGTCGATGTAATCGACTCCTCTCTCGGGATGGTGCGCGAGGCGTCAGCCTATATCGGCGTTATCAGCCGCAGGTACGGGCATACGCCATCGTGCCCTAAGCGGAATCCCGACGGACTTTCCCTGACGGAGCTCGAGTTCCGTGAGGCCCAACGGCTAGGCCGGCCTATCGTGCTCTTCATCATGGGAGACAGACACCTGCTGCGGGAAGCGGACATTGAGACCGACGCCAGTAGGAGAGACAGGTTGAACGCATTTCGCGAGTGGGCAAAGCAGATGAAGCCAGACTCTCCGGTGCATCGCGTCTATGCCGTGTTCGACAGTCTGGAGGATTTCAATTCGAAAGCCATCCACGCGGCCGCCAATCTCCGCCGTTACCTCGATAAAGCGGACTCACGCTCTTCCAAGCGCAAGACCGCAACCCCCACTGCCGAGCCTGCCGCGGCCGATCCAATACCAGCTCCTCCGGCCCTTTACGCGGAACCGCCCTATATCGGCTCCCACAAGTTCGTAGGGCGCCTCGCTCAACTCGATGTCCTGAGTGACTGGGCCGTGCCGTCCGACTCGCACCCGGTTCTATTATTCGATGCCATTGGCGGTACGGGCAAGAGCATGCTCAGTTGGGAGTGGGTGACCAGGCACGCCACCGAGGTGCGTGGAGACTGGGCGGGCCGCTTCTGGTATTCCTTCTACGAGCATGGTGCCATAATGGCGGACTTCTGCCGGCGCGCTCTCGCCTATATGTCCCGGAAGCCGCCCCATGACTTCAGGAGAATGAACCCCCACCAGCTCAGCGAACGCCTGCTCCACTATCTTCTGGATCGCCCGTGGCTGCTCGTTCTCGACGGACTGGAGCGCGTGCTCGTGGCGTACCATCGATATGATGCCGCCCAGATTCCAGATGAGGTGGCCGACGCGCCCAGCGACCAGATCGCCCGCCGCGACCCTTGTGCCGCCATACGCCCAGAGGACGATGACCTTCTCCGCGCCCTCGCTGCCGCCGCGCCGTCGAAATTGCTCATCACCTCTCGGCTCGTTCCACGAGTGCTGCTCAATCCCGCGAGCCAACCCATCCCAGGCGTTCTCCGCGCCTTCCTCCCTGGCCTTCGTCCCGCGGACGCCGAGGCGCTCCTCCGCTCTTGTGGCGTGTCCGGCACAGCGGCCGCAATTCGGGATTACCTCAAGAGTCATTGTGACTGCCACCCTCTGATCATTGGCGTCCTCGCTGGCCTGATCAAGGACTACCTGCCCGACAAGGGGAATTTCGACGCCTGGGCGGCAGATCCCGCCGGTGGCGGCCGGCTGAACCTCGCCAACCTAGATCTTGTCCAGAAGCGCAACCACATCCTCAGAGCAGCCCTTGACGCCCTTCCGGAAAAGAGTCGGCAACTCCTCTCCACGCTCGCGCTCGTGTCCGCAGCCGTAGATTATCCCGCGCTTAGCGCTTTCAATCCTCACCTGCCGCCAGAGCCGGAGGAAGTTAAGGAGCCGGCAGATCCGGAGGCTTCGCTGCGGTGGAAACAAATGTCTGGAGCAGAAAGAGGGCGGACGCAGCAGGAGTACCAAGCGGCCCTGCAGCGTCGAAAGGAATATGAACGAGCCATCAAAACGAGGCGAAAATCCCCAGCATTCTTCGCCGCCCCTCAGGCATTGGCCAGAACCGTCCGCGACCTGGAACGCCGCGGCCTGCTGCAATACGACGCTGAGGCCAAGCGACACGACCTCCATCCAGTCGTTCGCGGCATCGCCGCCGGGGGCCTACAGCCAGAAGAGAAGAACCGCTATGGCCAGCGCGTGGTCGATCACTTCTCCCATCAAGCTCACGGCCCTTACGAAAAAGGGGAAACACTCGAAGACTTCCGCAGCGGCCTCCATGTGGTCCGAACCCTGCTCAATATGGGTCGCCAACAGGCGGCTTACGATGCATTCTACGGTGGGTTCTGTAGAGGGCTCCGGCGAAACGTTGAGGCATATGCCGAGCTTTTGTCCCTCATCCGTCCGCTCTTTGCGGAAGGGTGGGGGACCTTGCCGGATGGCTTACAGGAGCGTGCTTCTGCCAATCTGGCCGAGGTTGCCGGGCATTGCTTGTATTGCATTGGTGCAAATGAACAAGCCCTCAGAGCCATGGCTGCCGCCCTACCGGTCCGCCTGCGACAAAAGGACTGGTCTGACGTATGTCGCAGTTTGATGTCGATTGCCATTATCAGCGGAGATGAGCTCCGCTTCGCGATTGATGAGCGCCTTCGCCTTCTCACGCTCGATCTTGCTACTCTGATCGACGATAAGGTGGTGCTCATCGACGCTAGAGTCTGCCGGTTCGTCCAACTCGCCAGGATTGGCAAATGGGAGAGTGCCGAAGAGACGTGGCGACTCTTACCCCCGAGGGATGTTAATTGGCCCGAAAGGTCCTACAACCTGGGTTACGTGGAGCTGGCCTACGCTTCCTCGTCCTTGTGGAACGGGGTCTTAACGGAGGAGCGTCTCGCCGTTGCGGACCGATTCGTCAAGGCCGAGAGGGACCGCCGCGACCTCCGCTATCTACTCAGCCTGCGCGGGGAATGGCACCTAGCAAAAGGTCAGTGGTCGCTCGCCGCCGAAAGCCTCCAGGAGGCCGTGCGAATGGCTCGCGAAGTCGGCCTGAGCAATGCGGACGCAGAGACCCAGCTCGCCCTCGCACGACTGCACCTAGGGCAGCTGCCAGACGCTCGACGCGAGGCCGAGCAACTCGCGCGGGCCAAGGTTCCCGCTCACGGCACCCTTGCCGAGCTTTGGCTCGGCATCGGCGACCCCGACGAGGCGGAGAAACACGCCGTATTGGCCTACAAGTGTGCTTGGGGCGATGGCGAGCCTTATGTCTTCCGCTACGAGTTGAACAAGGCCCGGGCGCTGTTGGAGAACCTCGGCGCGGCGGCCCCGAAACTGCCGCACTACGATCCAGCCAAGGATGAAAGGTTCCCTTGGGAGGATGAAGTCGCTGCCGCCATTGAGGGCCTCCGAGCCAAGAGGAGCTGAGAGTCACTGAACAGTTTGATGCTGCTTAGCACCCAAGACGCGATTCAACGCGATTCTTTTCTTCCCTTCCGCGATGGTTGTTGGATGATGTCAAGCAGGATCATCGTGTCGAGCTTGCGCGTTTCCGCTATGATTTTCGTGAGCCGCTTGGAGAGCCCGTCGGACAATTGTGCGAGGCATCCGGCGGGCCTTGGCCGGATCGCCGGCCACTCGGAGAATGGCCCGAGGCAACGGGTGGGCACGCGCGTCACACATTCCTATTGATATATCCCACCACCAGACGCCGGTTTTGAGTAGCTGGACGCGGAACTGTCAATCCATCCGGACAAAAATGAAGCCCCAGCCAACGAATTCCGCGCTAGGTTAACGCCTTAGGGGCGTACCCCGCCGGGGGCGGCCCACTATCCGCCGCGACCGCTCTTGCGGGGTAAACCGGGGACCCAGCAACCCATGCGTCAGGTTTCTTGGCGCTTTCGCCTGCCCATGCCATGGTTCGAGGATCTCCCCTCTCCAGCGACAACCCCGCCAAATTCCGGCTCCGGGCACCCGCTGGCGTATACGAATGTCGGCCCCCTCATCCAAGCGCCTTGTTGTCAACCGGTTAGCGGGAATCGCCCTCGTTCTCCACCGCCTCAAAAAACCGGGTCACGTCCCATTTAATCCCGTAACCTACTGAAAACAAATCGCCAGCCAAAAGCAGCCCGTTCCCGCCGTTCTATCATGGGTGGAGGGAGGGCGCTCCCCCCCTGCCGTGTCGGGACTCTCGGACTCCGGATCTTGCCGCCATTTTCCAGGCACTGAGGAGAATAAGCTGACCCAACTCACGGGTGAGCCTGCGCAGGGAACCAGGTGGGACATCCATGATAAGGATTTGTCAAGGAAAAAAACACTTCTCCCTGCACTTGACGGGTGAGTTTTCCGAAGCGCTGGTTTGGGGCTGACGAATCGCGCCACGATCTGCCGTTTGC
>JBEKYD010000401.1:0-6071 GCA_049511335.1 Bryobacteraceae bacterium
CACTCCTCGGCCGCAGTGAGGTCGCCCCGATCCTCGGCCACCCTTCCCAACTGGTGATAGGAGATCGCGGCGTAGTGTTCGTCGCCCAGCCTTTCCGAGATCCCGAGCGACCTCAGATACCAGTGCTCGGCCGCTGCGAAATCGCGCCGCTCCTGGGCCACCAGCCCCAACTGGTGATACGTGGTCGCGGCGCCGTGTTCGTCACCCTGCTTCTCCTTGATCGCGAGCGACTTCTGATACCACTCCTCGGCCGCAGTGAGGTCGCGCCGATCCTGGGCCACCCTCCCCAACTGGTGATAGGTGCCCGCGGTGTGGGGTTCGTCACCCTGCTTTTCCGAGATCGCGAGCGACTTACGGTACCACTGCTCGGCCATTGCGAAGTCACGCCGCTCCTGGGCCACGATCCCCAACTGGTGATATGCGCCCGCAGCCGAGTCTTCGTGCCGGGCCAGATGCAGCCACAGCCGCTCTGCTTCTGCGAGGTCGCGGGTGTTGAGCGCCCACGCAGCGAGGCCCTGGGTCAACGCCTCTTCGGCTGTCTCCATCGCCAGCCGTTCGGCCTCGGCCAGGGCCGTGTGGAAGTTGGCACCATGCAGGTAGAAGGAGGACCGCTGCTCGTGTAGCTCGCGCGGCGCGAGCGAGTCCGCCAGCATTCCCATGACGTCGACGAACGCCCGCGTCCATTCCTCTGCTCCCGCACTCTCGGACATTCCTAATCGCGACCGCAGGTACCCGGTGAGCGCCGGGTGCAGCTCATAGATCGCCCGGCCGTCATCCCGCAGCAACCCCGCATTGGCGAGCGCTCCCGCCAGTTGATCGATTTGTAAACGCGACCAGTTCCCAGGCGCCTGCTTCGCCATCGTCTCCAGGTAATCAAGGTCCACGAGACCTTCATGCAAGGAAAGCGGCTGCAGCAGCGGGCGCAAGGATTCCGGTAGGGCGTCTTCGACGAAGCGCAGGGCTGCGAACAGTTGCTCGGAGGCTTCATCGCCGGCGGCGGGTTTCAGTGCCGCCAGGTTACCGCGAAGTGCGCGGGCGATCTCAGCGGCGCTGTGGTTTTCCAACTGCGGCAGGACAACTCGCATTGCCAGCGGATGGCCGCCCAGTTGCTTCATCAGGTCGGCGTAGTCTCTATCCGCGCGATTCACCGTCAGGCCCAGATCTCGCACGACGGTCTCGCAGTACTCCCAGCGCTCTTCTCCGTCGAAACCGCCTAACGGCAATTTCCAGCGGCGCTGCGGGCCCAACCAGTTTTCTTCCGAACGGCTGGTGATCAGGACTTTGCTGGCGCCGCCGCGCAGGCCCTCCAGAAACTGCGCCAGCAACGCGCGGTCGGCCTCGGGAAGATTCGGCGTGACAGAAGTGCCGGCGATGCCGGAAGCGGATTCGAAATTATCCCAGACGATGATAAAGCGATGCTCGCGCAAGGCCCTCACCAGAGCTTCCAGCCTTTTCTCGACTCCGGCCGATCCGAAGTTCGGTCCGAAGAGCGGTTCGCCGATGCGGTTCAGGACATACTCGGCCGATCGGATTTCGCGGAAGTCCAGCCAGAACGCTCCTTCTCCTAGCCCGTTGGTATCTTCCAGCCAGCGCACGAAGCCGCGCGCCAGGGTGGTTTTGCCGATGCCTCCCAAACCTTGGATGAGGATGCCGGCGGGCGGGCGAAGCATGGCCCGTTCCAGCGCAAGCAGCGCCGAATCCCGGCCGATGAATCCGTAGGGGTTCTTCTCGCGGCGGAATTCTTCCGGCAGGCGCGACTCGGCCTTGGGAACCGTCGCCTTTGAGGCGAAGGAAAGATCCGGCTCAGTTTGCTGATAGAGGACCGGGAGCAGCCAATCATCCAAGTCGAACTGTCCACGCGCACAGAGGCGCTTCCGCTGCGCGCGCATTTGCTGGCGACCGGCGCGCGCCGCCTCGGCCATGCTGCCGGTTTCGAACAGGGACCGGTAGAAAGCTGGCAGGAACTCCTGCGCGCCGGAAACATAGAGCGAGTACGCCATGGCGAGCACGCTTCCGGCTCCGGAACGCAGCAGCGCGGCGGCCACCGAGCTGAAGGCGTCTCCCGATTCCTGCGCCACCATCGCCGATTGGCACGCGTTCAGCACCACGCCGGGGACCGCACAGTCGCGCAACAGGTCGTTCAACTGCGCGGCGGTGATCGGGTCGTCGGTGCCATCGTCGGTTTCGAAGACGAGCTTGCCTTCGACACTTTGGTAGGAATGCTGAGACGGAGCTGCCGCCGAAGGCGCATAGGCTCCGTGGCCATCGAAATGGAGGATGTGATAGTAGTTCGGGTGTTGCTTCAGATGTTCCCGAACCTGCGCGAACGTGGGCGGGCGGAGGAGGTCGACGTGGGCGGGCAGGCTGTGTTTTTGGATCAGCTCCACCAGCGACCGGGCGATGGAACGATAGCGGACGTCGCGGTCCCCGTAGGGACGGGCCACCACCAGCAGAATGTTTACCCGCTCTTTGGGAAGGTTTGGCGAAACCGCCGGGGCATCCAAAATCTCGCTCAGACGCCGTTCGATCCGGCACGCCTGCGCCAGGGCGGTTCCGAGGCGCGGATCGCGAAGAGCTTCCCACGGCCAGGACAAGACGCCGGCATCGTTGCTCGCGATCTGCAAAGTGAGCCGGCTGTAATCGGCCGCCGTCGCGGCTAGAAACAGCGAACCTCCGCTGAGGTTGCCGAACAGGGCTTCGAATGTCCCTTCGCCCCAGCTCTTCAGCGCTTCCAGGATGCGGCCGGCGTGCTCGGTCTCGGGCGGAAACGGATACTCCAGGAACCGCTCCAGGTACCATTGCAGCTCCACCATCAGGTTGCCGTTGGGACGACCTTCGACGGGCCAGGCATAGGGCGAGGGGACCGTCACCGGCTTCGAGGTTTTGAAAGGGTCCGCGCGCGTGACCTGAAACTCGGTGGTTTCCGGCACCTGCTGGACGACTAGATTGGTGCTCATGGCTTCGTCACCTGGTCCGACGAAACTACAGTAGCGTATCCGGCGGCACATTTCCTGGGGGGTGGGGATTCGGCAACGGGCGGACTAAAGATTATTCAGGGCAGATTATTCAGGGCAAGCTAAAGCATGCCCCACCTTGGTGATACAATGGCGCGCGATTATGTCGAACTACCTGGCGGTTGATCTGGGAGCCGAGAGCGGCCGCGTGATGCGGGGCGAGCTTGCGGGCGGGCGGCTTACGCTGGAAGAGATCCGGCGCTTTCCGAACCAGCCGGTGGAGCTGCCTTCGGGGATGTATTGGGACGCCTTCCGGCTCTTTCATGAGATCGAAGAGGGTCTGGGCATTGCCGGGCGCGAACGCGGTCTGGCCGTGGCCGGCATCGGGGTGGACACCTGGGGCGTCGATTTCGGCCTGTTGGGGGCCGATGGCGGGCTGATCGATTGCCCGCGCCATTATCGCGATGCGCGCACCAACGGCATTCCGGAGCGGCTGTTTGAAGTGGCGCCGCGCTGGGAAGTTTTCTCGCGCACCGGCATCCAGATCATGTCCATCAACTCGCTCTACCAGTTGTATTCGATGCGGCTGGCAGGGTCGCCCGCACTGAGGGAGGCCGATCGCTTGCTGTTCATGCCGGACCTTCTCAATTACTGGCTTACCGGCGAGAAACGCAGCGAAGTCACCATTGCCAGCACTTCGCAGTTTTACGACGCGCGAACCCGCGAGTTCGATCGCGAGCTGCTCGGCAACCTCGGAATTCCGGCGCGCATCTTGAGCGAACTGGTGGAACCCGGCTGCGCGGTGGGCAAGCTGCTGCCGCGCCTGGCCAGTTCCACGGGACTTGGCCCGGTGACCGTCTACGCAACCGCAGCGCACGATACCGCGTCGGCGGTCGCCGCCGTGCCCGCCGCCGGCGGCGACGATTGGTGCTACATCAGCTCCGGAACGTGGTCCCTGATGGGCGTGGAATTGGAGGCTCCGCTCATCGACCAGCGCTCGTACGAGCTGAATTACACCAACGAAGCCGGCGTGGCAGGCCGGACGCGGCTGCTCAAAAACATTGCCGGATTGTACCTGCTGCAGGAATGCCGGCGCGCCTGGGCTGCCAAGGGAGAACGCTTCGGCTACGAGGAACTGGTGGAGATGGCCGAGAAGGCCGGCCCGGCGAAGGCCATCATTAATCCCGACGACTTTTTTCAGCCCGGCGATATGCCCGCCCGCATCGCCGACTGGTGCCGCGCCCGAAACCTGACCGCTCCCCAGACTCCCGGCGAATTCTGCCGCGCGATTCTGGAGAGCCTGGCGCACCGCTACCGCGAGGTAGTCGAAGGACTGGAAAGCCTGACCGGCCGCAAGATCCGCACCATCCATATTGTAGGCGGCGGCAGCCGCAATGCTCTGCTCAACCGCTTGGTGGCGCAGGTGACCGGGCGCACGGTGGTAGCCGGCCCAGTCGAAGCTACCGCGGCCGGCAACGTTTTGGTACAAGCCATCGGCGCCGGCGAAGTTCGCGATCTCGACGAGGCCCGCGCCATCGTTCGGCGGTCGTTCGAAATTCAAACCTTTTCATAGAGGTCGCCGAATCGTCCTACCGCGGCGCGAACAGTACTGCTCGCGCGATGAAAACTTTGTTCGCGGCCGTACAGGGTTAACTATTCTGAGTCAGTAAGTTAACGCCTTTTCGCACCGGATGTAGGCGTTGTGAAATGATGATGCACATAGAAATTTTCAATTGGACCAAATTGGTCCGCGAGCGCTAGGGTGGAATTATGACTGCCACCGGAATCGCTAAAGCAACGGAAAGTCAAATCTCGAAAGTAACGGAAAACCAACTCTCAGTTTTGCACCGCATCAGCAACATCGTAAGCTCGAACGCGGGGCTCGATGAAATCCTCCAAGAGGTGATCGCTCTTACCGTGCAGGCCACCGCCTGCGATGCCTGTCTGGTTTATTTGCTCGACCGCGGCTCCGACGAGCACGACCTGGTTCTGCGCGCTTCGCAGTTGCCGCACAAAGGGGCCATCGGAACCCTGCGGATTAAGGCCGGCGAAGGCGTGACCGGTTGGGTGGCGGAGCACAAGTCGCCCGTGGTTCTGGCTTCGAACGCCTACAACGACCCCCGGTTTAAAGTTTTTCAGAGCCTGGTGGAAGATACGTACGAAGCCCTGCTTTCGGTGCCACTCATCACAGGCGGCGACGTGATCGGGGTGATCAACGTGCACCACCGCGAGCCCAAAAAGCACACGCGCGACGAGAGCACCATGCTCAGCTTCATCGGGGAACAACTGGGCGTGGCGATCTCCCGTTCGCAACTCGCCCGCGAAAACGAGCGCCTGATGGAAGAGACCGCCGAAATGCGCCGCGAGCTGGAGACGCGCAAGCTGGTGGAACGGGCCAAAGGCATTCTGCAGTTGCGCTATGGGATCAGCGAAGAAGACGCCTACTTCCGGCTTCGCAACCAGAGCCGCCGCATGCGCCGCCCGATGAAGGAACTGGCCGAAGCCATTATCCTTTCCCAGGATCTCAGCCGCCAACCGGGCGTCCAAGCCCAGCAAACCGACCGCCCCGGCCTGGAAATGAGCGCGTAATCGAGTTGTAACCAGCCCGGCAGCGGGCTTTCTTTAACCATCACTCTGCGCGAGAAGGGCGGCGGGCGTTGTCTACCTGCCGCCAGTCCCCGCCGACCGCCCGAGTTTTTTCTCCGAGCCCGAGAACCCAGCAAACAAGTATTCAGTTCGCAATTACGGTGACGTGTGCCGGCAACCGCTCCCCGAGAAATTGGGAAAAAATATAGCCGCCGGTAAACGCCGGTGAACGCCGATCAACGCCGATAAGAAACCCAATGAAGTTATCGGTGTCCATCGGCGGCTCAAATTCGATTTTTTCACAGCTCCTAACGGCCGCGGCTCGGACTCGCGCATTCCCGAGCCGCGACCGAAGGGAGCGGTTGCCGGAAAGCGTCGCCAAATTCGCATTCGGAGGAACCATGCCTAGCTAGCTAGCGGGAGTTTACTGCCAACTCCAGATTCGTAGCCCGCACCTCCGGATAACCTACTGAAAAGTCACCACTTGTCACCGCTCTTGCGGTTCACTTGTTGTATTACCCTATTTGAGGC
>JBEKYD010000402.1:0-6011 GCA_049511335.1 Bryobacteraceae bacterium
GACCCCGTTCTGCGCCTGGTTTTTCCACGGAGGGTGAAGGAATCCGATAAGGCGGTCGACTTCGTGCTGTACCTGGCCGGCCTGCCTTTCCCCGAACGCCAGGTGGAGTTTCGCGTGAAGGATCTGCTGTTTCACGGCAAAGTGAGCATGTGAGACCTTCCAGCGCCCGCGAAAGGTTGCGCACTCAAACCGACTACTGGCTACCGGCCGGCGGCTGGCCAGACCAAGCGTATCGGCGCGTCCAGGAGCCGCCGGATGGCGAAACAAAACAGCGCCGCCAGCGCGAGGTGCATGAAGAGACAGGATAGCGCCGGGCTGGGAAAAGGTGGAGAGAGAATCGAGGACTCCAGGCTTGGCCCTTTGCGCTCGGCCGTTAGTATGGAGCATTACAGTGCAAGTTAAAGCCAGCAGGTAATTTTGGTCCGCCTGTAGTTAGAGATCTGACGTTCGGGTCTTAGTAAGGGGCGCAAGAGGAACGCCTGTTCATGGCCTTTGGGTTACCATTCGACCGCCGCGGCGGGACCAGCTTGATATCTAGCCTAGACAGGCGTATGTTTCAGGTGGCCGCGTCTGTTTGTCCGCTAAATTCCGTCCGCCGATGTCAGCGGAGGCCGTAGTGCGCGTCCTGCGAATTGGTGGGTTGCAAATGGGAAAGAAGTTCTATTTTGTTCTTTTGAGCGCCTGCGCTGAGGCTTGCTTTGCGCAGGCGCCATTCATAACCTCCGTCGTCGGCGGTGCCGATTACAGCGACGGCGAAATGGTTGGGATACCGCTTGGTAGCATCTTCACGATCTATGGCACGGGTTTGGCCCCCTCAACGGCGCAAGCGCAGGCCGTGCCGCTGCCCACAACCCTGAACGGCGTGACCGCACAGATCTCGAGCGCAGCCTCGGGCGGGAGCGTTTTGGGCGTGTGCCCGTTGTGGTACGTTTCGCCCACGCAGATCAATGCCGTCCTGCTGTCCTCTCTCACGCCTGGCCTATACTACGTCAGCATCCTGGCCGGGAGCTCGCAGAGCCAGGCATGGGGGTTTCTTGCGACGAGCGGCCGATTCGCGTCGTTCTCGCAGAGCGGACAGGGCGCCGGGCCCGCGGTCGTCCAGCAATACGACTCCAGCGGAGGGCCCTTCCTGAACCAACTTACAAACGCGGCCCCGCCGGGATCGGTCCTCGTCCTGTGGGGAACGGGGCTCGGGCCGCTGCCCTCCGGCTCCGACGCCAGCGCGCCGCCGGTGGGAACGATTCGAAACGACGTTACGGTCTACGTCGATGGCGTTGCGGCAACGCCGTTCTACGCAGGCCGCGCTCCGGGATTGCCGGGTGTGGACCAAATCAACGTCGCGCTTCCCTCCGGCATAACGCCGCGGTGCTTCGCTCCTCTACAGGTGGTTACCGGAACCGCGGCCAGCGGCATCTACACCGTGGCGCTTTCGTCGGGGTCATCCGTGTGCACCAGCGAGTTCGGACTCAGTCCGGCGGCGCTGGCTCGTCTTCAGGCGGGCGGCGTGGTGCAGGGCGCGATTCTAACGCTGTCCTCCGTGACGTACAGCCTGGAGATTTATCAGACTGCCGGGGCCGAGATCGACCAGTACGACACGATCCATCTCGCCGCGTTCGCCCTCGAAGCCTACGGCGCACCGGCGAATGGTACCGGAACCTGCGGCTTTTACGGGCCAAGCCCTGCGCAGCCGCTGAGCAGCGCGCCCCCGGCGGCGTCCCCCGTAATCGCGGGGCCATCCGGATGTACTTGGGTGAGCGGCTTTCAGGTCTCGCCCGGATGCCCCGCGTCGTCCTTCGCCTTCAGTGGGCCGGGCTACAACGCAACCGGCACGTTCCAGCCGCCCATGACTCCCACGACGATCGCTAACCTCTCGGCGCAGTGGACAGCCCAGGGATTGGCAGTTACCTGGAGCGCCAATCTAAACGCCGCCGGTGTCGCCACGCTCACTTTTGGCTCCTCCCAGGCGCTCCTGCCCCAGCCATTCGGCCCCGGTCTGGAATCGACCACCGTTATCTGCACAACAAACGCCACCGACACGCCCTTCGTCCTCCCCGCGGCGTACGCGGCAGACGCCTTTCGGTATGCTATCCCAATGCCCGCAGAACTAACACTCACCGCGACCATAGACCAAGTCTTCCCGGCGAGTGGTCCGCTTGATTTCGTCCTTGTACGGACAGTTGATTCAGTTAGTGCTGCCGCCACAATCAACTGACGGGCTGGGCCTATGTCGGTAGACGTTCCACGCCGATGAGCCGCCGCGGCCCTGCTGCGTTGCGGTTCAAAGGCGATCTGCAGAGGCCGTTGACTTCAAGGTGAGCCCCGCCAGCTTATCTTCGAAGACACTCCAGTTAGTTAAGATTCCAGTTCGGACCTGCCGTAATACCTGCCACGCAGGGGGTGCATGTATCGCCTTGGTATTCGGAGATGCTGGCGGGCCGGAAGGCCATCATACTAACGCGTACAAGCCTGTCTTTGTCGACGCCGCGGTACTATTGACACCTGCGCCGTGCGGGTAGATACTCCTTTTTGTACTAACAACTCCTTAACTGCCGAAATGGTGGGGCGAGCGCGCCAAGTACGGCTTACGACGTGGCGCCTACATAGGCTGCTCAACCAATGTACGCCTTCTCACCTATCGGTTTGCGAAGGGACATCGCCATGAAATTGATCCCCGGTGTATTCGGAGTGTGTTTGTGTGTCGCTACAGCCGCTGCCGCCGTGCCGTCACCGCCTCCTTCCGCTTGGAAGGGAGTTACTTATGCCCCACGCTACCATCCGTTCTGGCGGATGCTCTACGAGTATTACGATTACGATTCAAGGCTCGGCGAGTACGTTTATCAGGCCGTCGACTCCGACTTGGCTAACCTAAGCAGCGGTGGATTCAATCTTGTGCATCTATACCTTTGGGACCAACAGGTGCTTGCGGACGCGATGCTCGCGCACTGGTGCGCAGACGCGAGCGGCCAGTATTACCCAGGCTGCACACCTCTATTTGGTTACGATGCGGCGGGTTTTTACAACTCCAGTGTGTCCCTGCAGCCGACGCAAACACCCGCCCACAATACGGCGTACACCCAGGGTCAAGCCCTCGACGACTTTCTAACACGGGCAGAGAACCATGGCATATTCGTCATGATCCACTTTGTCTCGGGTACTCTCCTCGATGAAGAGGGCGGCGATATTTTGTACTACACCAACTACACCCAGTCCGCGCCCAATCAGTGGTACTGCCCCGATTATGTCAATGGAGTCCCCAACACCGCGTGCATTGACACCAATGCCCCGATCGTAGCGGGATTTTTCGACGCACAATCGGGCAGCACTTACACCGGATGGGCTGCCGACTTCATCAACCTTTTAGCCAGGCTCACGCCAAGCGGGCCCGCGCACCACAATCTCCTAGCGGTAGGGTTCGAGTACTCCTTTCCAAATGGCAGTAACTACGGATTTGCGATCCTCCAGGCTGCGTACGCGGCGATGTACAGCCAACTTCAGCCTTACAGGTTAGCGGTGCCTGGCGCAGGCCGGATGGCGCTCGACATCACTTTCGGCGTCAACGAGGGAGCTTTCGACGCCCCTTGGAACCAGACGATGTTTGTCAGGCCGGCGAACGGATTTCCGTGGAGCGTCCTGAATCCGACGTTTTACAACAATTGCACTGTGCAGCAACAGCCGCAACAGCCATGCCTGCCCGCCGGCCAGCCGGATCTGTACATGATTCAGGCGTACAACCCGAACGCAGTCGACCTGTCCGCCAACGGACTGAGTACGCTCACGGGCTATGTTCCGGCGAGCGACATCCTGGTCTCGGAGTTCGCGACCTCATCGCCTATTGCGAGTAATTGGGACACCACCTACGAATCGTATCTGTTCATGAGCTACGGCGACGCCATGACGCCAACCGGGGACCAAGCGTTCCAGGCGTCGTGGACGGCGGCGACGCTCTGTGCCTTCGGCCAGAACTACGGAACCCCGCAGAATCCACAAAGTGTCGAGAAATTTGCGTATTGGACGATGTACGACGCACCTACTTTCTTCGGCGGCCCGCCTTGGTACGAGCCCCTCGACTGGTGGGGCTACTGGGGTCTGGGAAACGAATCGCCGTCGGCCGGGATGAAGCCGGTGTGGACTACGCTCGCGAATTACAATCCGTCCGCGCCAAGCTGTCCGAATTACCGGCAGGCGCCGATGTCACCCACGGTCGAGGTTTCAGCGCCGTATTCCTACGTTACGGTTAACGAGTACCCCATGTTTGACTGGATCGCGGTGAACAGCTCGGGGGCCACTGTCAATGGGCAGGCTAACTCGCCCGTTTGGATCTCCGACTGCACTCAGTCTCCGTACAGCCTTGACACGCCGCTCTGGAGCTACGCCGGATCCGGATCGTACAACCTTATAACGACCTGGGGCGGATCGTGCGCGCTGGGTTGGGGGCCCGAGAACACTTCGACCGGGACCGCATACTACACCTTCCAGTTTCAGGGAATGAACGGGGGCGCGCCCTACACGACGACGATCCCAATAACCGTCGGAAGCAGCGCCATCGTCGATTATGTGAACGGCCAGCCGTGGAGCGGCCAGACCGTATCGCAGCAAGGGAGCGGATACCTGACGATCAACGGTGTCGGGTTCAATAGCTTTCCAATCAATTGGCTTATTTGGCAATGGAGCGGCGGCGGCTCGCCGATCTACATGTACAACGGCGACCCATACCAAGACGGCAGCACGTACTACTTTTACTCAGACTCAATCGGAATCACGATGTACTTGGACAGCCGGATGGCGCCTGGGCTCTGGTACGTCACCCCGTGGAACTTTGTCGGAGGGTATTCCGCTACCATTCCGGTCCAGATCTACTGACGTCAACGGATAAGGAGATGAGCACCATGAAACGACAAATGACTTCCGCCATGGTTGTTGCCCTCACACTAGGCGTCGTGCCAAGCCTCGCGCAGGTGCCCACGGGACCAACCCAGGCAAACGGCGGCACGGTTTCCGGAACGGTCCTGTCCCAGGAGTCGGCACCAATTCGTGGCGCGCTGGTCGTTTTGGCCCGGTCCGTCGCCAGCGCCACTCCGGCATATTACACCGCTACCTCCGATAGTAACGGCGCGTTCCAGATTGCCAATTTGCCTCCGGGCAACTACAGCGTCTGTACGCATGCGGGGAATGTGCCCCCGTCCACGACTCCAATGCCCCTGCCGAGCGCGGGGCTGCCAATGCCGCCCCCGGGGCAGATGCACTATATCGACTCCTGCTCGCCGGCGACGGTCGCCGTGTCTGCCAGCGCCGTTCAGACCGTCAGGGTCCAACTTCAACGAGGCATCCCGGTGTCTGTCATTGTGCGCGACCCCCAAGGGGCGCTCTCAACATCAGGCGCCAGCATTCCGTCGATGAGCCTTGTTGACAGCACGGGCAAGCTCCAAGCGACCTTGCGGCAGCGGAAGCAGCCGGACGGCAGCATTCGATATTGGACGCTGGCGCCGATCGGAACCGCCTATCAGCTTTCGGTCGCGCCCAATGGTGTGCCCCTAACCAGCAGCCTTGGCGTGCCGGCCTCAACGGGAAGCACCGTATTCGCCGCGACTCCTGCAGTCGCAGCGGCGTTCGCTACCGGAGCGAATGAAATCGTCATCGGTGAATTCGCCGTGACAACGGCGCAGTAGGAGGGCGGAGGTCTCCGGGGCTGGGCCTGGTTTCCAGGCGTTCGGCCTTTCTCCGAAGGCCGGTCAGGAGTTTGGTCAAGGCGGGCACGGATTCCGTGGTGTGGATAGGAGCCGAGCATCACTGGTGTCGTGCCCGCGCTGCTATCGTGCAGGGCCAAATCAGCAGGGCCCTGGCCCCGTCCCCGACTTCCCGACTAAATGTACGACTGCCGGCGCTGGTGATGCTGCTCTTTTTTCTGGGGCAGTCATTCTGGGAGACCAGGCCTCCCGAAAACTGGTCCGAGGCGGAAATCGCCACTGTGCGCCAAGGCAGTCCGTGGGCGCAAACAGTGGGCCCCACGCCGG
>JBEKYD010000403.1:0-9149 GCA_049511335.1 Bryobacteraceae bacterium
CGATGCCTTGGTTCGGCGGCAAGAAGCTGATCATTCAATTTGCCTGAGTCGTGACGTCATCGCTCAACAGCTCAACACGCCATTCCCGTTACTGAATTATTACGCGTGGAAATCGAGGCTAGATGAAGCAAAAGCCCGGCTCCACGCCACCGCGTCGCGTGTTCTTCTGACTGACGACGCGTTTGAGAGAGGAAACTGGAGGGATGCCCTGCGAATGACAGCACTTCTTCCGCTTCGAACCGCTTTGGTATTGGTTTCCCGCATCGCGGACGTGCGACTGTGGATTAGCGCACTCGAACACGGAGCTTACGATTTAGTTCTTGAACCATTCCGCGCGGATGACCTGCGCCGCATCCTGGAGAACGCATACTTTCACGCTATTAGGTCTACGACCCCGAGAGAGATTTCTTTCAGGAGCCGAATTTGCGACGGGCGGCCTTGAGATGGAGTGCGGGAAAAGAATTGGAGGTGGACCGCCAGGGGCTTTGCGCTACTGCACATAATGCGGCGCTACATAGAATCGAAGTTGTCGAGGGTTTTGTCGGGATCGCGAATCGCGGCTTGTTTGCGCCGGCGATCGAGCAAACGCTCGCTACGCGGAGTGGGTTCATCACAGACCAGGCAAGCGATGAAATTAATGGGCGCCATGGTTTCGGCCTGAGCTTGGTGGAGACGTCGTAAAGCGCGTTCTATTTATAACTCAATGAGGTTCATGCTTCGCTCTCGTCGGTTTGGTTTTCGATGAAGTCGCGGTACAGCGTGAGCTGGCGGATGAGGGGATCGACCTGCCGCAAGCTCAGGGGCAGTCGGGGGCGGCGTTCCAGATTGCGGCACACAAAATGGTACTCACAGACGCCGACTTCCAGGGCGGTGGCACAAGCGTCCTCCGAGGTGGCGGCGCCGTATTTTTGGCCGGCGACAGCACGCCGTCGATACGGCACACGGCGGTCTCGCCGTCCCGGCGGTGCAGCCAGCGACAGAGCGTTCCACTCTGCGATCCTGCCTTGTCGGCGCGCGCCAACAGTTGCAGCGTGCCCAGCGGTGTTTGCTGGGGGCGGTCTTCGTCTTTGATCCGAGGGCGGCCCGCATTCGGCGACTTGCGGTTGTTTGAGCCATGTGGGGCCCAAAGGGGTGCGATCGAGCTCGCTGCCGGCTGCAACGAAAGCGCGCCCGTCGCGGCCGCAAGCCAAAGGGAGAGTGCCGAACCATCGAAACGCAATAAACAGCGCTGCTCCGTTGGGCTGAAAGTGGGGGAGGTTGCGACGGTATTCCAAGTGGTGTTAGGGTTCGAACCGGGGAAAGCTCTCAGTCTTTGCACAACCACACGGCTGAAGCCCACAGGCGAAGTTTATGCCTTCGGACCCGCCTTGTCCCCGCCGGCCCAGGGTTGGAATTCGCCGGAGGCTTCCCCTACCGGGCCCTCGGCCGTTGGCCATGCGTCCGGCGGGGCGAAGCGTTGCGGCAGAGGCAACCAGGCATCGAGCGTGGTCCCGGTGCCCGGTTCGGAATCGATACGCACGGCACCTCCCAGGCCGGTGACACGCTCTTCGATACCCAACAGGCCGAGGCCCTGATTGCGGCGGCGGGAGAATCCGCGGCCATTGTCGCGCACCACTACGGTGAGGCGCTGGCCAGCGGTCCTGACGGTGATGCTGATCTGGTTGGCGCTGGCGTGGCGGCACACGTTATTCAAGGCCTCCTGCACCAGGCGAAAGAAGCAGATTTTGTGCTGTTCGGGCAGATCGTCTGGCAACTCATCGGCGTCGACATCGATCTGAATGCCGGTGGAGCGGGTGACCTGGTGAGCCTGCCATTGAAGCGCCGCGGCCAGTCCCAGATCATCGAGCATGGAGGGCCGCAGCAGCAGGGCCACGTTGCGCACCATGGCGAGCGAGCCTTCCACCAGCGCGCGGATGCGATCCACCCGGCCGCGCAGTTCGCCGTCGCCGGGTCCCAGCGCCAGCGCCAGGTCATGCAATTCGAACTGCACCGCGGAAAGCGACTGCCCCACGGCGTCGTGCAATTCGCGCGAGATATTCTTACGCTCGGATTCCTGCGTGTCCACCAGCTTGGCCGATAGGCTTTTCAGCTCCTGGCGCGCCTCGGTTACCTCGGCCAGATGATTCAAGGTCCGCCGTTCCAGGCCAAGGACGTGAACCGCCGTGCCGACCGCCAGGGCCAGGCCGAACAGCAGCATCAGCGCTAGCGCCCCCGCCAAGCGGTTACGCAGACTGGCGAACATGTCTTGCAGTTGGCGGTCCTGTTCCACAAGCTGCTCCCGATTGAGGCTAGCGATGGTATCGGCGATGGCCAGGGTATTGGAGCGGCGGGGCAGAATCTCGTCGCGCAGGAAAGCGTACCCTTCCTTGCGCCGCTGGTCGGCGCTCCAATCGACTACCGGCTCTAAGGAGCGCCAATAGTCCTCAATCTGCACCCGCAAGGACGAACTCACGTTCGGGTCGGGCAGGCGGGGCAGCGCGTAATTGCCGGATAGCATGGATTGAATCTGTTGACGGGAATGGAGCAGCGCTAGCCGGCTCTGCTCGGCGCGCACCGGATCCGGCTCCAGCAGGTAGTCCCTCACATACGTTCCGGAAAGGTAAACCGCCGAACGGATCTCCTCCAGTTTTTGCGCCCGCCCCAGGTATTCCTTCACCGTAGCTTCGTTGTTGGATTGCAGTTTGATCAGCGCCTGAACCGCATTCACGCCGGAAAGCGCCAGCAGCATCAGCAAAACGCCGAAGCCGAGGGCGAGCGCGGTGCGGGTGCTGAGCAGGCGCCGCGCCGTGCGCAGTGGGTTTGTGCTAGCCATCGTGGGCCGCCGCTCCGCCCTGGGCGGAAATCACACCCTTGCGAATTGCATACAGAATGAGGTCCGCCACGCCATGGAGGTTCAGTTTTTGAAAGATGTGCTGGCGGTGGCAGGTCACTGTGGTGGGACTGAGGTTGAGAATCGCGGCGATATCCTTATTCGCCTGGCCTTCGGCGAGCAATTGCAGCACCTGGCGCTCGCGCGCGGACAGTAAGTCGTAGCTGTCGGTGACGTTGCGCTCCTCCAGGTAGCGGACATACTCGTCGGCTAGAATCCTGCTAACCCTCGGGCTGAAAAACGCCTTGCCGTTGCTCACGGCGCGCACCGCCTCGACCACTTCCAACTCGGCGGAGCTTTTGAGCACGTAGCCCCGCGCCCCGGCTTTCAGCGCGCTCAACAGGTACGATTCGTCGCTGTGCACGGTCAGCATCACAACCTGAGTATCCGGCAAGTGCGCGCAGATCTGGCGGGCCGCTTCGATACCGTTCATCACCGGCATGCCGACATCGAGCACGGCCACGTGCGGGTGTTCGCGCCTGGCCAATTCCAGTGCCTGGCGGCCGTCGGACGCTTCGGCGACGATTTCGAAAGCCGGTTCATGGGTCAGCAGTGTGCGCAGACCCCGCCGGATGATGGCGTGGTCGTCGGCGAGAAGGATGCGAACTCTGGGCATAGATAATCCTCTCTGCTCGCTCAGAATTATAGCGGCTTAGCCGTGCGCGGGGAATCCTGCAAACAGAGGAGGCGACTTGGGCAGCGGTACGGCTCGAATCACCCAAAACTCCTCCGATCAGAGGATGGTGTGGGCACCGTGCGGCGGGTAACATTAAACTGAAAGCAACGATCTGCCGAAAATTTTGTTAAACCTATGCCTCCTGCTCCCGCTCCCACCCTCCTGGCACTGGAACACCTAAGGCGGTATGACAGTTGTACGCTTTCTAACGCAATCGAGCGCCTGAATGTGCGTCCGCGCAATGAAGGTTTCGTGAACGGAAGCATTACCTGCCGGTTCCCGCAGCTTCCCCCAGCCCTCGGTCATGCAGTGACCGGGCGCATCCGGACATACGACCAACCGATGGACAGGCAATGCTACTACGAACAGATGAGCTGGTGGCATTACGTGGCGACGATCCCCGAACCCAGAATGGTGGTGTTGCAGGATATGGACGACCCGCCAGGGGTTGGTGCGATGTTCGGCGAGGTGCACGCCCGCATATGCCGTGCCATGGGCTGTGTAGGTTATCTCACTAATGGCGCCGTCCGCGATCTGGATGGCGTCGAGGCCTTGGGCTATCATCTCTTCGCCGGCTCGGTTTCGGTTTCGCACGCCTACGCGCACATCATCGATTTCGGAATTCCCGTGGAGGTCGGCGGCCTGCGGGTATCGCCCGGCGACTTGTTATTTGGCGATCGCCATGGCGTTCTTTCGATCCCGGTGTCCGCGATCCCGCGGCTCCCCGTTCTGGCCGACCAATTACTCGCGCAGGAGCGGGAGTTGTTCCAGCTATGCGAGTCCGGGAATTTTTCCATCGACGCACTCGCCAAGCAGATTCAGGCCGCGGCGCGGAGGCAGCGATGCTAGGGGAATTCTCTCAAACCGGTTTTACCCTACCCCACGGGCTGTTGGCGTTGCCGCTGGCCGCCGCGATCTGTGCCCTGGGCGGGTGTTCCGCCAAGGGAAGCGCCAAAGCCGAGCCGCCTTTAACCACGGTAGGCACGGTCGCGATTACGCGGAAGCCGATCTTCCGGCAGCTTGTCGTTTCGTCGGAGCTCGTCCCCTTCCAGGAGATCGACGTTTACGCTAAGGAGTCCGGCTATGTGAAACAGCTCCTGGTGGATTACGGCAGCCGAGTGCAGGCGAACCAGCTCCTGGCGGTGCTGGAAATCCCGGAGCTGGAAGCGCAGTTACAGCAGGACGCCGCGGCCATCAAGAACGAAGAGCAGATGGTGACCCACGCGCAACACGAACAAAGCCGCGTGGAGGCTCAGCACAACGTCTATCATTTGCAATACACTCGCCTGAAAAATGTGGCTGATAAGACTCCAGGCCTGGTGGCACAGCAGGAAGTGGACGACGCGCAGGGCAAAGACCTGGCGGCGGAGGCGCAAGTGGAAGCGGCCGAGTCGGCATTCCAGTCCGCGCAGAGCCAATTGCTGCAGGCGCAGGCCAGGGAACAGCACGACCGGGTTCTGTTCGAGTACTCGAAGATTACCGCGCCTTTCGCCGGCGTAGTGACCCAACGATACGCCAATCAGGGGACCCTGGTGCAGGCTGGAACCAGCTCCAGCACGCAGGTCATCCCAATCGTGAAACTTTCCGAGGACGACCTGTTCCGCCTCGTGATTCCGGTGCCGGAGTCCTACGTAAAATTTGTGCGATTGGGCAGTAAGGTTCAAGTGCGAGTGCCTTCGCTAGACAAAACCGTCTTCGGAACCGTCGCGCGATTTTCGGTCGACGTCGCGGAAGATACCCGAACCATGCATACCGAAGTCGATGTTCCCAATCCCACCCGAGCGCTCATGCCGGGCCTATACGCGGAGGCTACGCTGAACTTGGATGGCAGCGCCGATGCGCTGACGGTTCCCGTGGCGGCCCTCAACCAGGGCGCTGGTCAAGCCAGTGTCTTTCTGGTGGACGGAAATAACCGACTGCAAGAAAGAAAGGTCGGCATCGGGATGCAGACGTCCAATGACGTCGAGGTGCTAAGCGGCTTGGCCGTGGGCGATCGCGTGGTGATCAGTGATCGTAGCGGTCTTAAGCCCGGCCTCGAAGTGCATCCACAAAATATCGAAGGAATGGAATACCAGGCAGGCAAAGGGGAGCAGTAGGAAGGATGGGAGCTGTGAGGCGGACGATCGTTCTTTGTCGTCTGCCCCGAGCTTGGGACCGGGGCAAGTCCGCTGGTCCTCCCCGTTCTCTAGCGCCGCCCTGGAAGCGAAGTCCACGGTGACAAGAGAGCGCCCGAGAAGAAAGCAGCGTTGGCAGACCACTGAAAACGATGGTCCTACGGTCTCGGGTTAAGCGACGATTCTTATGCCGCGTTTTTCGATTCGCAATCCGTATTTCATTGTGGTGATCTGCCTGGCGCTGGTGGTCATCGGAGTGACCAGCCTGAAGAGCATGCCGGTCGATCTGTTTCCGCCCATCAATATCCCCGTGGTGCGATTCTTCACCCTGGGCGCGGGCATCGACCACGAGGAATCGCGTTCCATGCTCGGCGTCAGCCTGATCAAGATCTATTTTCAGGCAGGAACCAATGCCGATTCCGACGTCACCGAGATCACCAACCTGGCGCTGGCCGATCTCAAACGGCTTCCGCCCGGCACGCTTCCGCCGGTGGTGCTGAAGTTCGACGCCTCCAGCCTGCCTGTGTGTCTGGTTACAGTGAAAGGCGAGGGGCTCGACGAAACCCAACTCCACGACCTGGCCCAATTCCAGATTCGAAACCAGATCGGCGCCGGAGTGCAGGGCGCCGAAATCCCGCCGCCGTTCGGGGGCAAGTATCGCCAGATCATGGTGTACGTCGACCCGTTCAAAATGGTCGCGCGCCAGCTCAGCCCTATGGACGTCGTGCACGCGGTCAACGATGCCAACCTCATCATGCCCGCGGGAGACGTCAAAATCGGACCCTACGACTACTACGTTTATTCCAACAGCCTGGTGGACAAGGCCGAAGAGCTGAACAGCGTGCCGCTGAAGACGGTCGGTGACCGCTGGGTGTCGGTTTCCGACGTGGGCAAGGCCGAGGACGCCGCCCAGATTCAGTACAACATCGTGCGCGTGGATGGGCAAAAGTCCTCCTACATTCCGATCATGAAGCAGGGCGGTGACACCAACACCATCGCCGTGGTCAACGGAATCCGCGACCAACTCCAGCATCTTTTTGAAGTTCCCAAGCAACTGGTGACGAGCGTGGTCTTCGACCAATCGGTCTACGTGAAAAACGCCCTGGAAACAGTGCTCCATGAAGGTCTGATCGGGTTGATCCTGACCAGCATCATGATTCTGCTTTTCCTGGGAAGCCTGCGCGCGACCTCGGCGGTGCTGATCTCGATTCCGCTTTCGGCGTTGGCTACGTTTGTGGTGCTGGCGCTGATGGGCAGCACCATCAACACCATGATTCTGGGCGGCCTGGCACTGGCCTTTTCGCGCGTCATCGATAACTCGGTCATCTCTCTCGAGAACATCTTCCGGCATCTCGAAATGGGCGCGGTCCCGGCGGTAGCGGCCGAAGTGGGAGGCGGCGAAGTGAATCTCGCCGTGCTGGCCGCCACCCTGGTCAACGTGGTGGATTTTTTCCCGGTCGTTTTCCTGTACGGTGTGGGAAAGTTCCTGTTCTCGGCGCTGGCGCTAGCCTTCTGTCTGTCCCTGCTGGCATCGTTCGTGGTGGCGATGACCGTCATTCCCCTATTTTGCGCGCGCTTCCTCAAAACCGTCCCGCACGCCCACGGAGAGGAACAACCGGCCGACCGGAATCCGTGGGACCGGTTCAACCATCTCTTCAACCGCGGCTTCGCGAAAGTGCTGGATTCTTATGAAACTTCGGTACGGTGGGCGCTGCGGCGGCCGGCCCTGACCGTGGCTGCGCTGGCGGGTCTGTTCATCGCCAGTTTTGCCATCTATCCTCTGTTGGGCCTCGCCTTCTTCCCACGAACCGATGCCGGCCAGTTCACCATCAACGCCAAGCTCCCCACTGGGACGCGAATCGAAATCACCAACGACTACGTTGCCAAGGTGGAGAATCTGATCCGCCATGTCGTGTCCCACGAAGACTTGAGAATGATCGTTTCCAATATCGGAGTGGTGCCCGACTTTTCGGCCCTCTATACCACAAACGCCGGACCCTATACCGCCACCATCCAGGTGCAGCTCAACCAGGATCACCGCGTCAGCAGCTTCGAGTACATGGACCGAGTTAAGGAGGAGATGGCGCGGCAGCTTCCCGGAATCCGCACGTTCTTCTCCAGCGGCTCCATGGTCGACGCCGTACTCAACATGGGCATGCCGGCACCGATCGACATTCAGTTGTCCAGCTCGAACCTGCCCCTGGCATATAGCGTCGCGGAAAACCTGGCCGCCCGCATCCGCCAGTTGCCGGGCGTGGGCCAAGTCCATATCCCGCAGGACATGAACTATCCGGGCCTGCAGTTGAACGTGGACCGCATTCACGCCGGCGAGCTTGGCCTGAGCCAGCAGGACATCATCGACAACCTGATTACGGCGTTGAACTCGGATTACATGATCGCGCCGAACTATTGGGTGGATTACAAAACCGGCAACGACTACTACGTGACCGTGCAGTATTTCGAGCACGGCAGCGGCTCCATCAACAGTCTGGTCGACCTGAGCCAGATCCCGCTGCGCGCGCCCCACCTGACCAAGCCGACCACGCTCGATACGGTGGCCAGCTTCAACCGGATTCGAACCCCCACCGAAATCGACCACTACAAGATCAAACGCGTCATGGACGTCTACGTTTCCCCCTCGGGCGAGGATCTGGGCAACCTGACGCGGTCGATCCGCAAGGTGATCGCCGGCACCAAAATTCCGGAGGGAATGCTGATCGAACTGCATGGCATGGTAGAGGCCATGTTCGCTTCCTTTACCAGCTTCGGCATCGGCTTCGTGCTTTCGTTCATCCTGCTCTTCCTTATCCTCGTGGCGCAATTCCGTTCTTTCGTCGATCCCTTCCTGATCATGCTGGCGATTCCCATGGGCTTTGTGGGCGTGCTCATCATTCTGCCGCTCGCTCACAGCACGCTGAATGTGATGTCGCTGATGGGTGTGCTGATGCTGATCGGCGTGGCCGGTTCGAACAGCATTCTGATTGTCGACTTTGCACACCGGCTCCGGGGAGAGGGGCTCACCGTGGAGGACGCGGTCATCACCGCGTGCCGCGTGCGATTGCGCCCGATTCTCATGACTTCTTTGGCCACCATCATCGGCATGATCCCGATGGCCATGAAGCTCGGCACGGGCGCCGAACAGTATGCACCCATGGCCCAGGCGATCATCGGGGGGCTGAGCTCCTCGGTTCTTCTCACGGTATTCATTGTGCCGGCGGCGTATCTGCTGGTCTACCGAAAACGGGAAAGCGCATGAGATCCCCCAAGGTTGTCTTTATCGTAGCGAGGGCGCTTTGCGCCCAGACGATGCTGCCCCTCCGGACGGGCTTAGGCGCGGGAAATCCAGCGAGGAAATAACCGATATGCCACGTTTTTCGATTCGCAATCCGTATTTCATTGTGGTGATCTGCCTGGCGCTGGTGGTCATCGGAGTGACCAGCCTGAAGAGCATGCCGGTCGATCTGTTTCCGCCCATCAATATCCCCGTGGT
>JBEKYD010000404.1:0-5951 GCA_049511335.1 Bryobacteraceae bacterium
TCGTCCAATCCATCGCCGACGGCCGCTGGCAACTGCAGCGCGCCGTCGCCATCGAAGACGCCATCTTCGCTCTCGACATCGGCGTCCTCCAACCGGGCCCCGCCCACCCCGAAGCCGCCGTCGCCGCCGCCAAAGGCCGCACCTGGCTGGCGCACGACAAGAGCCTCGAACGGATCTCCCTCTACGCCTCCCGCATCCAGCGTCGCGTGGAAAAGGACATCGCCATGCTCCGCCAGCTCCAGGCCGATCGCAAAGCCGCCTTCGAGCAAGCTGTCGAAGACGCCCAGTCCATCTCCGAAGTGGCTGTAAAAGCGGGAGAAACCTACAACCCTGCTACCGATTTCCCGCGCGAGCTGCTGCCCCCGCAATTTGATTTTTCAAATCCGGAAATCCTTCGCTTGATCGTCCACTGTCGCCGCCTCAAATCAGCCCAGTGCTCGACCCCCAGCCCCGAAAAGCGGCTCAAAACCGCCGCCTGAGATATGTGAAACGCCTCCAAATACCGATTCAGCTCGAGCTTTCACTCTATTCTTGTCTTTGCGAGAACTGGGCTTGCGACTGGGCTACTCTCTATCCTGGAGTGCCCGCGCCACGAGTCACCGCGTGACTTGCACTTTGACCGAAGCCAGGGTGTTCTTGGCGTCGAGAGATTTTCCGCCGCTCACGTCCTGCAGGAAGAACTGCATGCCGTTGGTGACCCAGCCTTCGGCGCGGGCGTGTCCCGATTCGTTGCCGGACGAAAACAACGGTCCGTTGGGCGCGCCGACGTGGACTTCGAAGGCCATGCCTTCCGGTACCGTCCAAAAGAGGTCGGTGGAACCGGCTCCGGCGCCATTCGGTAGAACGATATGGGCGGGACGGGCAATCAGCTCGGCGGCTTGGGCAGGCCTCTCGGCGGGGCGGTTTCGCAGCGTGGTGGAAAGCCGCCGGAAGGTGGGGTCCGCGCCTGCGCCACGGGCTGCCGCCTGGTCCAGAAACTGCTGCGCTTCGGGCCACAAGCCCCAGTCAATCGCCACCGCGGCACAGTTGAGGTAGACGTAAGCGGCTTCGGGGTTGCGGCGCGCTTCGCTCTCGCGAACCCCCAGATCGGGGACCAGTAGCTCAGGCGCGGAGGCGCCGGGCGGGATATCGCTCACCGCGCCGATACCCACCAGGCGGCCGCTCGAACGGTAGCGCGCCAGGTAATCGAAATTTTTGAGATCGACGCTCGCCGGCACGGCGAATGCCACCAAGCGGCTGCTGCGGTGCAATTCGGCGGACGGCGGCAAGAGCACGGTCCAGCGAAGCCCGGCGCCGAACTGAAAACGGACGAAGTCGTAATTCTGCCAGGGAACCGTGGAATCGCTGAGGCCGGCCACCAGGACGCGCGCCGGGCGGTGGAGGGCCGCATAGGCGGGAAGCGAATCGGCCAGGGCGCCGGACATCTTGTCTTCGCCCACCATCCAACGCAGGACCTCGGTGTCATAGCCGGAGACATATCCCATGGGCGCGGCCACGGCCACGATGGCTAGCAGGGCCAAGGCAGCGGCGGCCGGAAGCCGGCGGCGGGTGGATTCGACGAGCGCAAAGAGGGGCGCAAGAAGCCAGGGAGCCGCGGCCCACGCATACTCTTCGATTCTGTGATTGGGCAGCAGGGAATGCGGAACCAGGGACGCGAAGCCGGCCGCCGCCAGAGAAAGCGCCAGCCAGAAACGGCGCCGGTCCCGCCATGCCGCGGCGATCGGCCACACGACGAGCACGGCCAGTGCGGGACCGAAGAGATGGGCGAGATAGAACCGGTAGGTATCGGCGATGCTAGCTGCAGCCAGGTTGACGTAATAAGAGCTGGATGACTCGGCTCCGGCGTTTACAAAAGGACCGTTGACGTGCCGGGTCCAGGCCACACTGAGAGCTTCGAACGCGAGGACGACCGCCAGAAAGCCGAGATGCAGTTTGCCATGGGGACGATCGGCGATGGCGAGCCCCAAAAGCAGGCATGCGGCCGAAAGGAAATAAGTTTCCTTGCCAAATGCGAACAGCCCGGCGCAGAGGATGGCGGCAGCGAGTTGCCATGGCTTCGCGAATGGGTTGACGGCCCGGTTTTCGACCCACGACGTCCAGGCAAGCAGGGCCAGCAGCAGGAAAAGGGCCGAGACCTCCAGCGGAAAATCGTGCCGGTGCTCGAAGTAGAACTCGGGATGGGCGAAGAGGAGGAAGAAGTACACCGCGGCGATGCCGACGGTCCAGCGGGAACGGCAGCGCAGCAGGCGGATCGCCAGCGCCGCCGTGAGCAGCAGGTTCGCGATCGCCAAGACAATGCCGCACGCGATGAAGGCGCGCAGGCCATCGGCGGCCAGAATCTTCATGGCTATGTACGAGACGGGCCGAGGGTAGCGCGCGAGTGTGGCGAAGCTCTTTTCGGCCGCGCCCGCGTACTCGTAGAAATCGATGTGAAAGGGGGAAAGCGGCGCGAAATAGCCGGGAAAGAGGAAGCGCAGGCAAAGGGCGTACAGGCCGAGGGAGAGCGCCGCGACAGCCAGCCAGAACCAGGCGCCGAAGGACGAGGCGCGCGGCCCGGCGGGGGCGTTTTCGGTTGGCGGCGTTTGGCTGCGCGCTTGACTCGATCCGGAGACCACTCTCCGATATTGTATCGGCCGGTAGCGGGCAGAGGTGGGACCAAACGGGCTAGCGAACGGGAACGTCGAGAAGCGCGGTCCAA
This sequence comes from Bryobacteraceae bacterium, assembly GCA_049511335.1. Classification (GTDB taxonomy): domain Bacteria; phylum Acidobacteriota; class Terriglobia; order Bryobacterales; family Bryobacteraceae; genus JBEKYD01. The sequence goes on from JBEKYD010000404.1 coordinate 2,699, forward strand.
TACTGCACGGATTGGAGGGAGAAGCCGAGCAGGATCAGAAGTACGCCGAAAACGCCCATGCGTTTTTCGGGGATGTGGTCGGCGCTCCACTCCACGAATGGAGTGAAGGCGCTGGAGACGGCGGTCACCAGGCCGACAGTGAGACCGATACGGAGTCCGAACCAGAGGGCGCGTTCGGGTCGGTGGGCGAGTTGGGCGCAGAGCCAGGCGGCGATGCCGTAACCGGCCGTGCGGTTGAGAGCGGCCAGCATCTGGCGAAGGGTAATGCGCGGACGGGGAGCGGGCAGGTATTCCATGGTAGGGCGAATTCCGATGCGGTAAGCGGCGACCTGCCCCAGGGTGCTGAGGGCCCCGAAGACGATGCCGAACGCGGGTCCGAAAAACCAGGCCGCGCCAATACCGTGGCCGCAACCGCGAATGGCACTGGCGGCCGCATCGTGCCAAGGCCCGGGGTCGGGCGCGCCGCGGGACGCGCGGGACAACTCCCAAGCAAGCGTGAATCCGTGGGTGGCCCCGCAGGCAATGCCAAAGACCGGGCCGAGCGGGATGCCGTAACCGAATTTATGTCAGGTGAGCAGCGCGGACTGACCGTTGTCCAATGTTAGAAACGAACCGGCCGGGGCGCAAGCGCGGAGGCGGTGGCGGGGCGCGTCGATGGCCTCATCGCCGAGCTGGAAGGTGCCGTGATGAATGGCGATGCTGGTGACAGCGCCGAGGATGCGGTGAGCTTCGACGGCCTCCTCGGGATTCATGTGAACGGGAGACATGAACCAACGGGGTTCGTATGCGCCGATGGGCAGCAGCGCGAGGCGGGGCGGACCGAACCGGTCGCGGACCCAGGCGAAGTGTGGACCGAAGCCGGTATCGGCGGCGAAATAAACCATGCCGAAGGAGGATTCGATGACGTAGCCGCACCAGAGGGTTCGGTCGCGGTCGAAGGGACCGCGGCCGGAAAAATGGAATGCCGGGATGGCATGGATGGTGGCGCCTGGGACGGCGATGGAATCGCCCCAATCGAGCTGGTGTACGGGCGCGATGCCGCGGGACTCGAGGAAGCTGGCGACGCCTAGTGGGGCGACAAAAGTGGCGCCTCCGCGGGCGGCCAGCCGGCGCAGGGTTGGCAGGTCGAGGTGATCGTAGTGGTTGTGGCTGACCAGGACCGTGTGGATGGGCGGGAGCCGGTCGAACTCAACGCCGGGCAAGCGATGGCGGCGCGGGCCGAGGGACGAGAACGGACTGCATCGCGCGGACCAGATGGGGTCGGTGAGAATGTTGGAGCCGGGCTGCTGAACGAGAACGGTGGAATGGTTGACGAAGGTGGCCAGGAGCGAGGGCGAGTCGACAGATTTCGGCGGGATGGATGGCGTGACCGGAATGAGGTCTGGGGATGGTTCGCGATGGCGGGTGACTATCCACTTGATGACGCTGGCGAGGCCGCGCGGCCCAGGGCCGGAGGGATTGAAGAACCGGCGGCCGTGCTGGTGCGGAGGGAAGGGCAATTCTCATTATGAGGGAGCGTGCACGTTATTTTCTATTTGATTCCGTACTTCGCGAGGGCCTCTTTCAGCCGTTCCACGGGTATCGCATACGCCGTTCCGGATCTGGATTGGATCGTCGTCGCCTGCAGGAGCGAGTTATAGACCGCCTCTTCGGTCGCCTCCAGCGCCATCTCGAATAGCGGCGACAGCGCATCGGCGCCAAGCGCCTCATACGCCGCCGGGCGATTCCCTGTTTGCTTCAACCGCACGGATGGCGCCGTGGAAAACGCCACCGCGAAATCCCCGCTGCCATTGCTATAAGAGGACCCGGTGCGCGCGAGTCCGAACACAGCCCGCGCTGCCAGCCGCTTGAGGTCCCTGGCCAGTAGCGGCGCGTCCGTCGCCACTACGATCATGCACGAGCCGTCCCCGTTCCCCGCTGTTCCTGGATTCAACTCTCGCCACACCGGCGCGCCACCCATCGTGAGGTGACCACCGAAATTTGACTGCACCAGCACCCCCAAGGTGTAACCGCCCTGCTGTCGCGACGAGGTTCCGATCCCGCCTTTCCATCCGAAACAGACCGTCCCCGTGCCCGCGCCCACGCTGCCCTCCGCTACCGGACCGCCTTTGGCGCCACGAATCGCCTCCGCCACGTGCTCGCGCCGCACGTGCATGCCGCGAATATCGTTCAGCCCGCCGTCGTTGGTCTCTCCCACGACCGCGTTGACGGACTTCACTCTCTCATTGCCCGGCTGCGCCAAGGTATACGCGATCACGCCTTCCATGGCGGCGCCTACGTTCAAAGTATTGGTCAGGACGATGGGCGTCTCGATGGCGCCCAATTCCTCCACCTGTGTAGACCCCGCCAGCTTGCCGAAAGCGTTGCCCACGAAGACCGCGCCCGGCACTTTGTTCTGGAACAGGTTGCCCTCAGCCGGCACGACCGCGGTCACGCCGGTGCGAACGTCGTCGCCCTCGATCAGGGTCACGTGTCCCACGCGCACGCCTGCCACGTCGGTAATGGAATTGAGCGGCCCCGGCGGATACACGCCTGGGGCCAGCCCCAGATCTCTCGCCCTTGGGCGATTCGTCTGGGCGCACGCGAGCACCACAATGACGAACGCCGCGGACAAGAGTTTCATAGTCCGACAATACCAGAGGCCGGGAATGGGCGCCCGCTTCTCCAGCAGAGATTTGGGGCCGGCGACCGTAAGAAAAGCCGAGACGACTCTCGGAACTCCTGATATCCCCGGCCAAATCCCGGACAGTGAGGAAAATAAGCCGACCCAACTCACGGGGACCGGCGCGGGAAACCAGGTGGGACAGACGATCGTTTTTTGTCGTCTGTCGAGGGTTGCGGCACGGGGAGAGCCTGACAGACCACCAAAAACGATGGTCTGTCCCACCTCTGGGTCACCCGAACATGGATCAACCTGAATTCCACGACATCAGGAGTTCGGACTCTCGGCTCAGCAGGCTTGACAGCCGGCTTGACAGCCCGCGCCACGAGTCAGCCCAGCCACGGCGATAGCGAAGGGGATCTGCGGGCCGGCCCGGAACGGCGCGGCGGCGGTGCCCGCCTGCTAGCCCACATTTCTCACAGGCCGCCCTGGAACGTGGCGCACGCACTCTTGCGTGCCGTGTCGAGACTCTTCTCGACACGTGTTTGGAGTAGTGACACAGCGTCGAAACAAGGCGTCGGCAGAAGTGCCGACGCGGCACGCAAGAGTGCATGCGCCACGCGGTCGCCCTCGATAGCCTGTGAGAAATGC
>JBEKYD010000405.1:0-5872 GCA_049511335.1 Bryobacteraceae bacterium
CCAGGGTTTCGAACGCGGTTTGGAGCATGCGCGCCCCAGCGAAGCGGACCGCGCGCGCGGCGAGTTCCCCCGGCTCCCACCCCCGCGACCGCGCGTAGGCATGCAGGAAAGCTCGCAGGGCGGGCTGAATGGTTTCGATCGGATACTCCGACGGCCAGCGCACCCAAAAATTCCAATAGGACTGCAAGAGAGCGCTCACGTCCCAAATGGAATCGCCCCACGAAACGAACTCCCAATCGACCACGCGCAAATGGTTCCTGCCAGGCGAAATCAGGCAATTTTCAAGCTTCCAATCGCCATGGGTCAGGGTGTCGGCCCGCCACTCGGCCCGCAGCCGGTCGAGCCCGCGGGCAAATTCGGCGTGCCGTTTCACGACTTGCAGCAACTCGCGCTGGCCCGCGCTGGGCTCTTCCAGATCTCCCGCCAACTCGTGAAGCGAAAGACACCAAGGGATGCTTCCGGGAAACTCGGAAGCCAGGTGGCCCGATTCCATTGCCCGATGGAAGGCCCCCATGGCTTCGCCGCACAGCCGGCCGAGTTCCGGCGCGAAGCGATCCGGCGCGCCGTAGAGCTCCGTGTGTGCGGAGAGAAATTCGAGGATCAGGACTGAATTCGGCGGATCGTAGGCGTAACAACGCGGGGCCAAGGCCAGGCCCAGGGGAGCCAACCGCTGATTGGTTTCCTGCTGCCGATAGAACGCGGCCTCCCGCTCCACACTGGCACGGGCGTCGAAGTCCCAACTTTTTGCCTGTTTGACCAGGTATTCACGAGCCCCGCAGGTGACGTGGAAATTCAGGTTCCGGCGCGTCAGGGAGCGAACCACGAATGCACCGTTGACAGCAGGCTCCAAATCGCTGAATTGCTTTTCCACCAGGTAATGGAGGAGGTTCGACCGGCTCAGATACATGCTCTGGCAGCTTTAGAAAGCTGGCGGAGCAGGCGGATTGGACCAACCTTGTACGCCAGGCTGGAATGCAGCGGCTTTTCTTTTCGGCGTGTTGGTGCAGACGGGGGTTTTTGGGTCGATAGTGCAATTTGCATCGCATGTTTGATCACGAACCTTGCACTCCGGCGCACGTGTTTCCGGCGGCTTCTTTGCCTTACTTGCCAACTCGAAGGAGCCAGGTTCGGACGAAGGCTCGGCATCGAGAATAGCTTGAAAGTCCTGGGCGATCGAACCTCGAAAGAACTCGGGAAGTGTCTGCATTTGGCCTCTCCTAGGTCGAAAATACGTTACCAGAACCGATGCGGGATTACAAGTGATTTCTCAGACTCTTTCAGTCCTGCAGCTTCAGCATCCAGATCCCCCCGGCGCGGTTTTTCAGGCTGAGGGCGATCTTGTCAAACGCCAGCGCGATGGGGCTCACTGACGAGGGCGCCACCATCTTCAACGATGCGGCGTGGAAGTGTTGGACGGCGAATGGTTCGCCACGGGGATGCTTGGTGGCGGGATCGAGGCGCTCAGCCCAAATGCAGGCATAACCGTCTTGGTCGGAGCTGAAATAGAGCAGGTTGCCATCCGGCGACCAGCGCGGGTTGGGGTGCGCCTTGGGGGAATGAGGGATGCGGATCCACTCGGACCGGAGCGGCGGCTTGCCGAGAGAAAATGGCGCCACATACATGGAAAAATCCCTGTCCGTGCGGAAGGCTGCAAAAGCGATCCACTTACCGTCGTCCGAAACCGAGCTCGCCCGCAAACCCAGTTGGGAATCCTGCATGTACTCTCTTCCAACGCCAGTCGCAACGTCCAGGAGACCCACGAACAGCCTGCCGGACTTCCTTTCATTGAAAAGCAGAAATTTTCGATCCACCGACCAGGCACCGGGAGATCCACAATCGGCGCAGAGTTGTACGGCCGCTCCCCCAGCGAAGGGCGTCGCGAAGATTACGCGATCGCGGATGTCATTTACCCTCCAGGCGACCAATTCGCCATCGCGGGTGATTTGCGCAGACCATTTCGCCCTGCCGCCGGTGGTGAGCACGCGTTCCTGTCCGGTGACGAGGTCCTTCCCCCAGATTTCATCGGAACCGGTGCGATCGGAAACAAAAACGATCCTCTTGCCATCCGCGGAGATCGATTGCGCGTCATTGTTCGCTTCGTCCGCCGTTAAGCGCCGCGGGGCGCCCGCCGCCCTCCCACGGTTGGCATCCAGGGGAAGCTCGTAGAGGGCGGGATTTCCGGTCAGACTCGTGAAAACGAGCCGACGGCCGTCTTGCGAGAGCGAGAGCGAATCTTGGTCCTGGGTTCCCGCCGTTAGCCGCCGTGGCTCGCCGGCTTGCCACGTCCGGGGGGCGATCGTCACTACGCCGGCCCTCTCGCCATCCCACTTCTGCGCTATTCCGGTGAAATACGCACGGTTGTCCCGCCAGGCGAACGGATGGAGGCCCGCGTTCACATGGCATTGCACGGCCGTCCCGCCGGCCAAGGGTGTAGTCCACCAGTCGTAGGTATGAGAGACGTCCGCGGGATCTTTCAACCCCAAAAAAAGTATGCGCTTGCCGTCCGGACTCCACACCGGATCGACGACGGCGGCGAAATCCTGGCGAATTTGGCGAGTAGTCGATGTGGCTAGATCGAATACGAATATCCGGCCCCTTCCATTGCGCAAAGGAAGGGGATGGTCCGGCCCGGTCCAATAGGCGATCTGGGAGCCATCCGGCGAGAACTGCGGCCGGTGTCCGCCATCCACAAGCCTTTGCTCCGTCCCTCCCAAAGTGGGGATCAGATAGATTCCGCCTCCCTCCCGCGTGGACCGAAAGACGATTTTTGTGCCATCCGGCGAGAAATTGGGCTCTCCGTCGTCCCCTGGATCCTTCGTCAGGCGGATGGGGTCGCCGCCGCCGATCTGCTTCACCCAGATATCCAGGTTGCCTTCGCCAGCGTGATCGGAAGCGTAGGCCAGCAGTTTCCCATCGGGCGAAATCGCGGGATCGATGTTCAGACCGCCTTCGGTGGTCAGCCGGGTGATTTCGAGCGGTCCGCCGTTGGTTTCCGCCCGATCGGGCTTCCGGCCGAGCAGCAGCCAGAGCCCAGCCACGGCGCAGCACAAAGCGAAAGCAGTTAGGGTTGCCGCGACCCAGCGCCGTTTCTTGGCGCCGATGGGCCGCCGGGGCATGGCCGAAACCGAGCCTTCGAGTAAGCCGTCGCGCAAGTCTTCCAGGGCGATCTTGATCTCGATCATGCTCTGAAAACGCCGCTCGGGGTCTTTGCGCAGGCAGCGCAGAATGATGGCTTCGAGCTGCTCCGGCACGCCCTCCAGCGGTTTCGGCTGGGTCGTCGCGGTGGCTGCCATGGCCGCGGCCATCGACTCGCCGGGGAACGCCCGCCGCCCGCTCGCCAGCTCGTACAGCACGCAGCCGAATGCGAAAATATCGCTGCGCGCATCCGCCATCCTGCCCTCGAGTTGCTCCGGCGCCATGTATCCCGGCGTCCCTGAAATCGCCATCGACTGAGTGGCGCCGGCGCTCCCGCCGCCGGGCGTCTCCATCTGCCTCGCCAGGCCGAAATCCAACACTTTCACCGAGCCGGTTTCCGTCACCAGAATGTTGGCCGGCTTGAGGTCGCGGTGCACTACATTCGCCGCGTGCGCCGCCGCCAGCGCATCGGCCACCTGGATGCCGTAGTCGATTACTGCTTTGGCCGGCCGCGGGCCTTTCAGCGGTGCGCCTTTGACAAACTCCATGGCGAGGTAGGGCGAGCCTTCGTGCTCCCCCACGTCGTAGAGCGTGGCGATATGCGGATGGTTGAGGGCGGCCACCAGGCGCGCTTCCCGCTCCCAGCGCTGGCTGACCTGCGCCTCCTTGACGAACTTCAGCGCGACGTTGCGGCCCAAGCGGGTGTCGGTCGCTTTGTAGACTACCCCCATGCCGCCTTCGCCGAGCTTTTCCTCGATGTGGTAGTGCGAGATGGATTGGCCGACCAAAGCGGTACCTCCGTGCAAACCGCCGAATCCTAACTTACCGCTTCAGAGGGCGGTTGCGCCAGCATGCGCCCGCGTCCGCGGGGCACGCCCACACTTGCTCTCGCCCGCCCGGCGTGCCATTTTAGGAGAGCCGTGAATCATCTGGAACGGGCGCACATGCGCCGCCTGGTCGAACAGCTTCGCAAACTGGAGGGCCGTGTTCGCGAAGGAGGCGGTCCCGAGCGCGCCGCCCGCCAGCACAAGGCCGGCAAGTTGACCGCCCGCGAGCGCATCGCGCTGCTGCTCGATCCGGATGCGCCCATGCTCGAAATCGGCCTGCTGGTGGCTTTCGACCAGTATGACGGTCAGGCTCCCGCGGCCGGCGTGGTCACGGTTGTGGGGCGTATCGAAAGCCGGCCCGCCGTGGTAGTTGCGAACGACGCCACCGTCAAAGCCGGTGCGTGGTGGCCGGAAACCATTACCAAGATTCTGCGGGCGCAGGAAATCGCCATGCGCAACCGCCTGCCCATCGTCTACCTGGTGGATTCGGCGGGCGTCAACCTGCCGTTTCAGGATGGCATTTTCCCTGGGAAATATGGAGCCGGCCGCATCTTCTTTTATAACTCGCTCATGCGCCGCCGGCTGCGCATTCCGCAAATCGCCGCCGTCATGGGCCCCTGCATCGCCGGCGGCGCCTATCTGCCCGCGCTGAGCGACGTGATTTACATGGTAGAGGGTGTGAGCTTCATGGGCTTGGGCGGGCCCAATCTGGTCAAGGGTGCAACCGGCCAGACGATCGACGCCGAATCGCTCGGCGGCGCACGCCTGCACACGGCGGTGAGCGGGGTCGCGCATTTCCGAGCCAAAGACGACGCCGATTGCCTGGCGCAGATCCGCCAGCGCTTTCGCAGCCTCCCGCCACCAGCGCCGTTGCCGGATTCGCCTCGTCCGCCGGAACGGGATGCCAGCGAGATCGATGCCGTGTTGCCGCCCGATCATCGCCTGCCCTACGACATCGAAGAGGTGATCTTTCGCCTGGTCGATGCCGGCGATTACGCCGAGTTTCAGCCCGAATACGCGCCCGAAATGCTGTGCGCCCATGCGCGTATCGAGGGCCGGCCCGTGGCCGTGATCGCTAATCGCCGCGGCTTCCTCAAAGCGCAAGCCGCGCCGCGGATTGGCGGCATCCTTTATGCCGAATCCGCCCGCAAGGTGGCGTACTTCGTGGAAGAGTGCGAGCGCCTCGGCCATCCGCTGGTCTACCTGCAGGACGTTTCCGGTTTCATGGTCGGTCCGGAAGCCGAGCGCGGCGGCATCATCCGCGCCGGAGCCGAAATGGTGGAGAGCATGGCGTGCGCCACCGTGCCGCGCATCGTGCTGACCCTCAATCACGCCTCCGGCGCCGGCTACTATGCCATGGCGGGGCAAGGCTTCGATCCGAATTTCACCCTGAGCTGGCCGACCGCGCGCATCGGCGTCATGGAAGGCGAATCGGCCGTCCAGGCGCTCTACGCCGCCGAGTTGCAGAAATATCAAGGCCAGGCGCTGCCACCCGAGCTCGCCGAATCCATCGAGCGCACCCGCGCCGATTACGAGCGCTGGCTCGACGCCCGCTATGCCGCCGCCCGCGGCCATACCGACGCCGTGATCGATCCGCTCGATTCGCGCCAACTGCTCAGCTTTGCGCTCGAAGCCTCGACCCAGACGGCCGGCACCGGCGCGCCAGTTCCTGGAGTTGGCTAGCAGCGCAGGCCAAAGGCCTATTCCATGGCGGCCTTGTGGCTATGGCCGGAGACTGTGGGGCAGGTTGGCAACCTGCAGCGGGTTGGTAACCCGCTCTTGGCAACTTCTCAGCGGCCCGCGCAATGGCGATTCACAATCGGCGGCAGCGTGGCACCTGCCCCACAGCCTCAATAAGTGCCGCTACTTTTTCGGCCGCGACGGACGCATCTCGAGATAGCTGATCATGG
>JBEKYD010000406.1:0-5855 GCA_049511335.1 Bryobacteraceae bacterium
CGCCGCCCGCGGTGGTTTCCACGACTGCTCCGGACGCCGGCACGAAACCCGGTCCGGACCATTCCATCCATACGGTCGCCGCCGCCAGCGCCAGTCCAGCGGCAAAAGCCGCCAGACGCGCCGGACTCCATGCCAGAGGCGAACGGCGCGGCGGTGGGGCAACGCACTCTCCGGCGATCAGTCCCAAGCGAATATTGGCGCGCATTTCCGAGGCCAGCCGCCCCCACGCCACGTTGGGAAACGAATGCAATTCGGCCAGGCCTTCGCGGTCGCTTCGGTAAGCCGCCAGTTCGCGCCGGCACAAGCCGCAGTGCGCCAGGTGACGCTCGGTGCGCCATCGGGCGATTGCGCCCAGGTCCCCGCCCGCGTGCAATGCCAGAGTTGCCTGATCGGGGTGTTTCATATGCTACCGCTTTCTCTTTTCCAGGTAGCGGCGAAGTTTGGTGCGCGCATTGGCGATATGAGACCGCACGGTCGCCTGCGAACACGCCAGTTGCCTGGCCACTTCTTCCGCTGGTAATCCTTCCACGTCCCGCAACACCAGGGCCGCACGCTCTCGAGGTGTGAGCAGCCGCAGACCGTCTTCCAAATAGGACCGGTACTCACTCCGCAGCAAAACTCGCTCGGGAGTTTCGTCGTGGCTTTCCCGGCCCTCCTCGATTTCGCAAAGAGTCACGCGCCCGCTCCGGCGCAAGAAATCGATTGCCGTATTTGTTGCAATTCTCGACAGCCAGTGAGCCGCCTTCTGTTCGTCCTTCAGTTGATCGTGCCGCTGCAGAGCCTTGATGAACGCCTCCTGGGTAAGATCCTGGGCATCCGCCACGTTGCCCACAATGCGGTAAATCTGCCCGAAAATACGTCGCAGGTGTTCGGAAGCAAAGCGGTTGCGCCGCTCCTCCAGCTCTGCCACAGGATCGACAACTTCGCTCATCTGGTCTCGAACCGCGGTGTCCACGTGTGTCTACTAAGGTTGACGCTAACCTTCTCAAAACGTGGAAGGGAAAAGCGGGCCACTCGCCGTCTGGGTGTATTTTACCGCGCGGGGGGGCCGAGCGGTCCGAGGTGGGACAGACCATCGTTTCTTGTGGTCTGTCAAGCCCTCGCCGAGCCAACTGCCCGACAGACGACAGAAAACGATCGTCTGTCCCACCGGATTTCTCGTGCAGATTCCCATCGGTGGCTCAAATCAGTCCGCCTACGGCACTGGCGCGGTCACGGTATTCGAATTCCCCTGGCTGTTGGACAGAGTTACGGAAACGGAAGCGACCGCCGACGTGCTGCCGGAGACGGTGAAGGGTTGGGTCAGGGTGAACTGGCTTCCGTATGGCGCGGCTGCGGTGCTTCCGTACCACGTTGTAAACAAAGATGTTGTTGGAATGGTGAAGGTGGTGGACGAAAGCGTCGTTCCGGCCGCCGGCGTGAACTGAAGCACGGCCTGCGTCACCTGGCGGGAAGTGGCATAGCCCACTACGCTGATGGTGAAACCGCCGGCGGAGGTGGAGGCGCTCACCTTGGTGATGACGGGCGCCATGGAAGGGATGACGATGGTGGTCGATGGGGCGGGGTTTAGAGTGATGTCTTGGGTCCCCGCCAGGAGCTGGGCGGTGATGGTGATGGTCCCGGCTACGGTGCCGGTTTGAATGGCCAGCGCGGGCAACGCGAGGGTCGATCCGGCGGCAATCGTCTCTTGGCCGGTGCGGCCTCCGGTGGAGAACTGGATACTGGGGTCGTCAGCGCCCGAAATCGGGGCAAAGGTCAGCGTCAGATTGACGGTAATGGGGACCGGAAACGGGGAAGAGATGCCGGTCTGGATAGGCGGCTGGGAGGCTGGTCCGGCGCTGGAAACTCCGGTAACCGTGACTGGCGGCAAAGCCGGCAGCGCGATGGTGACGGGAAACGACGCGCTGGCGGTGGCGCCGATACTGTCTTTCACCGCAACCGACACCTGGAAGGATCCGGCGGCGGTGGGGCTGCCGGATAAGCTGGACCCGCTGAGACTGATGCCGGAAGGAAGTCCCCCGACAGTCCAGGTATACGGCGGAATGCCGCCGCTGGCGCCAACACCGGCCGAATAGGGCGTCCCCACCACGCCGTTCGGCAAGCTGGAGGTGGTAATCGCCAGCGGAGGCGCGGTGACGGTGAGTGGCAGAGACGTGGTGGCCTTGGTACCGGTCGAATCGGTGACGGTCGCGGTTACGGTCGCCGTGGCAATGGCCGTCGGTGTGCCGGAAATGGCGCCCGAGGAATTGCCCGCCAAGCCGGCTGGTAGACCGCTCAGCGACCAACTGTACGGCGTCACGCCCCCGGTTGCGCTAAATCCGGCCGAGTAGGCCACCCCGACCGTGCCGTTGGCGAGGCTGGTGGTGGTGATGGTGAGCTTAGCGGGAGAAACCGTGAGCGCAAAGCTGCCGGTAGCGGTAAGGGGTCCGGCCAGGGGCGAAGCCTGGCTCGAATCGGTGACAGTCACGGAGAGGGTGTAGGAACCGGCAGCCGTCGGCGTCCCGCTGAGGGCTCCTGTCGACGAGAAGCTGAGACCCGCAGGAACGCCTATAGCGGTCCAGGTGTAGGGCGCAATGCCGCCGGAGGCGGCGAAACCGGCGGAATAAGCCGTTCCGACAGTGGCGTTGGCAAGCGGCGAGGTGGTGGTGATGACCAGCGCAGCCACGGAGACTGTCAGGGTGAACGACTTGCTGGTATTGTTTCCCTGCGTGTCGGCCACGGAGATCAGGAAGGTGTAGGAGCCGGCCGCGGTTTGGGCGGGCGCCGTAAGAACGCCCGCGCCGCTTAGCTGCGCGCCAGGGGGGAAGGAGCCAGTGCCGCTGAAGGAATAGGGCGGCGCACCGCCGGAGGCTGCAAACGTGATGCTAATGGGTGTACCGACCGTCGCTGGCGGTAAAGCTCCGGTGGTGATCGCCAGGGGCGCGGGACGAATGTTCAGGATGAATCCCAGGCTGTTCGTGTTGCCGGCGGAGTCGCTGACTTGAACCGAGAAACTGAACTGCCCATAAGCGGTAGGTATGCCGGCGAGAACGCCGTTCGAACTGAGGGTCAGGCCCCCGGGCAGGGAACCGCCAACGAGCGAGAACCGGTATCCGGGAACTCCGCCGGTCACCTGAAACGCCATGGAATACGGCGTACCCACGACGGCGCCGGGCAGCGGCGAGGTGGTCAAGAAGAGTAACGGCGGTGGAGTAAAGGTCTCCGGGAGGGTTGCCGAAGCCGTCGCGCCGGTCGAATCCACCACGGTGAAGCTAAATATGTAGCCGCCTGGCGCCGGGGCAATTCCGGTCAGAGCGCCGGTTAGGCTGTTGAGGGTAAGGGAAGCCGGCAGTCCGGTTGCCGACCAAGTATAAGGGGGAAAGCCGCCCAGCGCTCCGAGCGTGACGCTATAGCCGGACCCGGTCTGAACGGGTGGCAGCCCGGTGGTGACGATCTGCAGGCGTGCGACAATCAACAGACTTTCGGTCAGGTTTTTTGTGTTGCCCCATTCATCCGCCACCGACAGAGTGAAGGAATAGGTTCCAGGCGTTGTCGGCGTTCCCGCCAGAAGCTGGCCGCTGGTGGGTACGGGCAAGCCAGGTGGCAAGGCTCCGGAGACCAGGCTGTTGGGCCCGTACGGGGGAGTTCCTCCATAAAAGAATGGCTGGGAATAGGCGTTGCCGGCAACGCCGGGCGGTAAGGCCGCTCCAGACAAGGTCAGGCCCAAAGGAGGGTTCAAAGTGAACGTGGCGATGTTCGAGGTTTGGAGGGGCAGGTTGAAGCTGCTTGGCGGCGGGAATTCGAACACCTGGATTGTCACCGAATCCGGCGAAGTGACCGCGGTGCTGTAGAGAGCAGGCGGAATATACACCTGAATCTGGGCAGCCGCGACGCTGTACACGTAAGCGCCGACGCTATCGGGGGACAAGCCAATCTGGTAGGAACCGCCGGCCGGGTCCGTCCATTGGACGTAGTCGAATGTGTCGGAGCCATTGAGTAGGTTTGTGCCGTTGATGAGTAGGACAAAGCCGTTGCTGGGGACGGCCGGCGTGCCCGTGGTGATCGCGGCGGTTGCCACGGGCGTCCCGGCAAGCTGGTCGGGCTGTGGCGGCGCGGATGGGGAGGGTCTAAATACCCCGCCCCTCTGTGCGGTCAGCGGCGCGGCCTGCAAAGAGCTAATGGTGATGGTCGGACCCTGTGCGTGGGCTGAAGTCGCGGCGCACAAAAGCCCTACGAACAGAACCCAATGCGTGCGGTTTCTCACATTCCTCCGAAGGCCAACGTATCCCGGTGCAGGACATATTATTCATCGAGTTGCCGCAAAAAGCAAAGATTCTTATGGGAGAACGGTTCTAAGCTCGATCGGGGACTTCGCCGAACGAGTTGGTCTCTGACGGGGCCAACAGAACTCAGAAGCCGAGGAAGCCGGGAGCCGGAAGGCGCTCGCCACGAGTCAGCATCGCGCACCCCGTGCGCCGGGCGTTCCGCTTCTGATCCGTGTGCACCGTGTCCATCCGTGGCCCAGAAGTTCTGCTGTCCAGCTAGGCTTGGACGCCGCCCTGAGTCTAGCGCAAAGTAACCAGCGTGGCTCCCCAACCGCCGGCTTCCGGGGGAGCGTCGCGGAAGTCGGTTACGAAAGGAGTCTTCGCCAGGATGGCATGCACGATCTCGCGGCGGGTTCCGATTCCCCTGCCGTGAATGATTCGCAGGGCCTTGAATCCCAGCCGGTTCGCTTCGAGGAGATATTCTTCGACGATGGGCTTCAAATCGCGGGAGGGTACACTGTGCAGATCGAAGACGTCCGTAATGGGAATGCGGATGGGCAATTCGGGGTCGTCGGGCATAAGTTGAGTGACAGCGGTCAGCCGGGCGCCGGTAAAACGCAAAACGCCCGGCGGGCCGAGGGCCAACCGGGCGTTTTGAAACCTTGCGAACCTGCGCACCCGAATCGTCAAGCGTGCTGGGTCTTGTACTCCACCATGATTGCTTCCATTTGATCCTTGACACGAAGTTTCATCTTTTTTAAACGCGTCTCCTCCAACTCTTCCTCATAGGTCAGATGGGGATGCGTTTCGAGTTCATCCAGCCTATGGGCATACTCCAAATGCTGAGCAGCCAGGCGGCTAAACTGTTCACTGGTCGCCATCAGGTGCGCTTTCAAGTCTTCCTGTTGTGCAGTCCGTTCCATATTTGGGCAATTCCTCCCAGTTGAGGTTGCCGCGCCGAGCCCGGTCCGCTAAACGAGGCCCGGTGGGTAATCTCCGATCTAGAATCAAAGGACGGCATGACCGTCTACGGCCAACTTAACATGAATGAAACTTAAGAACAATAGCAGATTCGGGGGGATCGCGGTAGTAGTGTTTACGGATACTAACTTCTATAAATTCCAAGGATTTATAGAGTTTTTGGGCAGCCCGATTGGACTCCCGGACTTCTAGGAAAACAGCTTCGGCGCCGCTCGTCAGAAGGTCTATAATGAGGCGCTTGGCGTAGCCTTTTCGGCGGTGCGGGGGGTCGGTCGCGAGATTCAGAATCTCCCATTCGCCGGGGTAAACGGACCGCGCCACGAGGAAAGCGACCACCTGACCTTCTGCCTCGGCTACGCGGAAGTAGTGGCCGAGGTACTGGGAGGGGTCCCACTGAGCCGCTTCTGGGCTTTGCCCCTGAATTTCTAGTACCCGCGGTAGATCCCCAGTACGACCGAACCGGATGCCCAGCATATTACATTAAATGTATGATGCGTGGGTTGGCGACGCTGCTCTTTTTTCTGGGGCAGTCATTCTGGGAGACCAGGCCTCCCGAAAACTGGTCCGAGGCGGAAATCGCCACTGTGCGCCAAGGCAGTCCGTGGGCGCAAACAGTGGGCCCCACGCCGG
>JBEKYD010000407.1:0-5842 GCA_049511335.1 Bryobacteraceae bacterium
CGCCGATATCACGAGCTGGGCGGGCGGCTCGAACCGATCCTGGATTCGATCGCACGAATCCACAGCATGGGGTTCTGGCTGGAAGTCGTCACGCTCGTCGTGCCCGGTTTCAATGATTCGCAGAGGGAACTGGAAGCGCTGGCGGGCTTCCTGTCCAGTATCTCTCCGGATATACCATGGCACGTCACCGCGTTTTATTCGGACTACAAGATGACCGGGCCGCGTGACACCACCGCGGCAATGCTGGAGCGTGCCGCATCGATCGGGCGGGCGGCCGGACTGCGCTACGTGTACGCGGGGAACCTCCCGGGCGGCGCCGGGGAACTCGAAAATACGAACTGCCCGAATTGTGGAGCATTGCTGGTGGAACGATACGGCTTCGAAGTCCTCCAAAACAGATTGACGGCAGACGGCACCTGCCCGTATTGCCAATGGGCGATTCCGGGCTATTGGCGATCTGGCGCGCGACGGGTTCGCGAAAACCGCGGGATGCTCCATAAACGCTGCGGTTGACCACATGGCTTCCCCACATGCAACACCATTTGCCGGCGGGTGGTATCCTGGCCGCCGCGCTGAGTTGGAGGCGCTCCTGGACGGACTCTTCGACTCTTCCTTGCAGAGGACCGGCCCCAGCCTGCTTCCGCGCCCGCTGGCATTCGTCGTCCCTCATGCGGGCCTAGTTTACTCCGGCACGGTTGCCGCCGCGGCCTACCGGCACTTACAGGCCGCGCAACCCAAACGAGTCTTCATCCTTGGATTCACGCATCGCGGGGGCAGACCGGGCGTGTCGATTCCCGACATCGGGGCGTTTCAGACTCCGTTGGGTGAAGTCGAAGTCGATCAGGCGATGGCGCGGGAACTGGCATCCGGCGGTCAATTCAATATGATCGCCGAGAGCCGCGTCTGCGACCATTCGGTCGAGATCCAACTCCCACTGCTGCAGAAGGCCGTCCCTGCCACGCCGGTCGTTCCGCTGTATGTGGGCCCTCTCAAAGACACGCAACGATGTGCGGCTGCACAGGCCTTGGCGCAGAGTATCCGGCCGGGCGACGTATTATTGGCTAGCTCTGACCTGACTCACTATGGCCGGGCTTTTGGCTACGAGCCGTTTCCCGCCGATCCGGATGTGCCTCGGAGGCTGGCACAGCTCGATTCCAGCGTAATCGATGCGGCAGGCAGCCTCGACCCGGCGCTGTTCCTCGACACGCTGCGCGAACTTGACTCCACGGTTTGCGGGTACGAGCCGATCGCCCTGCTGCTCGATACCCTCGGTTTTTTGGCGCGTGACGAGGTGTTTCAGGAGACGTTGGACTACCAGACCTCCGGCGATCTTACCGGCGATTTCGAGCAAAGCGTCAGCTACGGATCTCTCGGCTACTTTCGAGCGGATTCCTTCCACCTGGATGCGGAGGCCCAGGATGCTCTGCTCGCCAGCGCGCGGGCGACCCTCCGGCATCTGTGTGCGACCGGCGAGCGGAAGCCGATCCCAGCAACCGGTACCAGCCCATGGCTGATGCGGCGGGCGGCCGCCTTCGTCAGCCTGCACCGGGGCCGGGAATTGTTCGGATGCGTGGGCACGCGGACCGCAGCCCTGCCGCTGGCAGAAGCGGTACCGGAACTGACATTGGCTGCGGCGCTCGACGACCCGCGGTTCTCGCCGCGTGCCAGCGTGCCGGGCGGCCTGGATATCGAGATCTCGGTGCTAACACCCATGAAGCGAATCCGGGACTGGAGATCGTTCCGCATTGGACGCGACGGCGCCTGCCTTGAGTACGACGCCCGCAGTGAACTGCTGCTGCCGCAGGTCGCCAGTCACGGCGCCTACACAGAGACCGGCTTCCTGGAAGTCCTATCCCGAAAAGCCGGTCTTCGGCCCGGCGCGTACCGCGACCCACAGGCAAGGTTGTCCGTGTTCCGAGCGCAGGTACTCGCCTGATCGGGCGCGCGGGAATTCGTGCCGTCTGCCGCGGAGCGGTTCGTCCTTGTCGTCCAAAAGGGGGAAATTTCTGAAATTCAGACCTTAATTGCCACTCATAACACGATTGCAAGGGCTGGCGGGCCGGATGTGAAAATTTGTACACTAAGAGGAGATAGCCGTGCCGCGGTTGCCAGAATGCAAGGGGGTTTGGCAACGCATGGGAGGCTAGAGTGAGTGCGGGTGGGGCCGACCCGAAGAAACGGGTTCTGGTCATCGACGACAATCCGGTCAATCTAAGGATCAGCGCAGCCCTGATTCGCAAAGCCGGTTTTGTGGCCGACACGGCGGAAACCGCCGAAGCCGGTCTCGACCGGCTGGCCGGGACCCTGCCGGACCTGATCGTCACCGACCTCCAGTTGCCCGGCATGGATGGGCTGGAGTTGACGCGCACGGTGAAGAAAGACCCCGCGTGGAAACACATTCCCGTGATCCTGCTAACGGCAGCCCACTCGAGGGAGGAAGATGCGATTGCGCGAGAGGCCGGCTGTGAATGTTCGATCGGCAAGCCGGTCGACGCGGAGCTATTTCCGGGCATCATTCGAGCGTTCTTGGGCGCGTCGGTTCCCACCGAGGAGACCTCTTCGCTGGAAGGCCTGCCCATCGAGGAACTGGCCCACGAGTTTCTCGCCAAGGGCGCCGTGGAGTGCCACGAGCTGGTGAACCGGCTGACGGCGACCAAGCGGATGCTGGTGCCCGAGTTGGACTTCGTTGGCATCCGCAACTCCTTGCACCGCTGGGCCGGGGTGGGAGGCACCATCGGGTTGCCGGAAATCACTCGCCAGTCGCGCGAATTGGAGGCGCTGCTGGCGGCCTACCAACCCGGCGAGCGGGTCACTTTGCATAAGAAGCTGATCCGGCTGCTGGACTTGTTTCAGAATGCGGTGCCGGCGCCGGTGGCAGTGCCGGTGGCGCGGTCCGCTCCAGCCCCCCTGCCGGCTTTGGTCCCGGCCCCGCCCAAAGAGGGGATAAAAGATGTAGGCGGCGTGGCAACGGGCAAGCCGGTAATCCTGGTGGGCGACGACAATCCCACGATTCGAGCCGTGGTCAAGCAGGCGCTGGAACGCGCGGGATTTCAATGCCTGGTGGCGGCCGATGGCGTGCGGGCTCTTACAATGGCTCTCAGCCATCCGCCCGACGTGATTATCCTGGACCTCAATATGCCGGGTATGACCGGCTTCGAGGTACTCTACTGGTTGCGGGACCAGTGGTCCACGTGCAAGGTCCCGACGATCGTTCTGACCGCCAGCCATGAGGAATCGGACATCCGTCGCGGGGTGGAACTCGGCGTGGCCGGCTATCTGATCAAGCCAGTCGATATCAACGATCTGGTGGCCCGAGTGGAACAACTGATCGGGCGGAAGCAGTAAGCTACAAGAAAAGCCGAGGGGAGTCTCCGAACGCCGATCTCGTGGAATTGGAGTTGAGCCGGATTTCGCGTCCGTGGTGGCGCGTGCTTTAGCTTGCGCATGAACGGCGCGTGTGCCGACCGCAGCACCAGCGCCGGGATGAGTCCCGGCGTGGCAGACTGAGAGTCCGCTCCACGAAAAAGTCGCCGCGGCGGGTCTTTCGCCCGCATGAAACCCGCGCAATACCCCCGCTCGTGGGGAATAGGGGGTTTAGGGTGCGCGATATACTGTAATTTCGGAGTCGAGGGTACCGGATCGAGCTTATGGATGAGATGTCCGTAATCTGGCTGAGGGTGGCGGCGGCGCTGTATTCGCTGGGTCTGCTGCACGCCATCCTCACCGTGGTTCGGCGCAAGGAACATCTGTTCCGGGTGGCGCTGGCGGCGTTCACGTTCGGCTCGGCGTTTCATTTCGTGTCGATTGTGGAAGACGGGATTCGAAACCATCGGTGCCCCATCAACAACTTTTATGAGACGCTTTCGATGTGCGCGTTCCTGATCGTGCTGTTGTACCTTTTCGCGCATTGGCGGTACCGGCTCGAAAGCGTGAGCGTGTTGATCTTCCCGCTGGTGTTTGTCATGTCGCTGGTGGCGACGCTGGGCAACCCGGTGAGCGCGTGGACCAGCCCGGCGGTGCGCAATACCTGGTTGACGGTGCATATTGTGCTGGTGTTGCTGGGATACGCGGCGCTGGTCATGATGGCGGTGTCGTCGTTGCTGTACCTGATTCAGGAGCGGGAACTCAAGGCCAAGAAGCCGAGGAAGTTTTATTACCGGCTGCCGGCGCTGGGCACGCTGGACGATTTGATTTCGAAATCGATGGCGGCGGGATTCGTGTTGATCACGCTGGCGGTGATTGCGGGGAGCACGTGGGCGTTCATCGAGCTGAAGTCGGCGTGGATTCGCGACCCGAAAATCGCGATTTCCTTTCTTACCTGGTTGATCTACCTGGCGATGGTATTTCTGCGCACCAGCGCGGGATGGCGGGGCCGGAAGGCGGCGATTATGGCCGTCACGGTGATGGGCTTTGCCGCGATCACATGGGCGGCGCACGCCCGGCTGGGAGCGTTGCTGCTGAGACAATGAAGCTTCTCGTTGCAGGCGTGAGCCACAAAACGGCGCCGGTGGAAGTACGGGAGTGCCTGGCGTTCCGGCCGGAAGCGCTGCCCGCGGCGCTGGCGAATTTGAAAGCGCAGGAAGGCGTGGCGGAAGCGGTGATCCTTTCCACCTGCAACCGGGTGGAGATCACGCTCACCACGGAGGACGAGGCCGACCCGGCGGCCATCGTGGACGAATTCCTGGGGGCGCACAAAGGGGTAAGCTCCAGCTCGATCGGGCCGCACCTGTATCGCCACCAAGGGCGCGAGGCCATTCATCACCTCTTCCGCGTGGCGGCCAGCCTGGATTCGATGGTCATCGGGGAGCCGCAGATCCTGGGGCAGCTCAAGGCAGCGTATGCGGCGGCGAAGGACGCGGGCGCGGTGTGCGGCTGGCTGGACAGCCTGTTTGGGCGGGCGTTCAGCGTGGCCAAGAAAGTTCGCTCGGAAACCGGCATCGGGCAGATGGCCGTCTCGGTGAGCTACGCCGCGGTGGAGCTGGCGCGCAAGATTTTCGGATCGCTCGAAGGCCGCACGGTGATGATTGTAGGCGCGGGCAAAATGTCCGAGCTGGCAGCGCGGCACCTGCGCCGGTCGGGCGCTTCGCACGTGTTCGTCACCAACCGCACCCACGAGCGGGCGATCGAGATGGCGAACCTGTTCCAGGGGACGCCGGTGGAGTACACCCGATTCGTGGGAATGCTGCCCGAGATGGATATCGTGATCGCGTCTTCGGGAGCGCCCCACTACATCGTGACGAAAGAAGAGATGCAGCGGGTGATCGCGGCGCGGCGCAACCGGCCGATGTTCCTGATCGATATCGCGGTGCCGCGCAACATCGACCCGGCCATCAACTCCATCGACAACGTGTTTCTGTATGACATCGACGATTTGCAGGAAGTGGTGCACGCCAATCTCCGCGAGCGCATGAAGGAAGCCGAGAACGCCGAAGCGCTGGTGAGCGAAGAGGTGGAGCGGATGATGGCGCGGCTGAAGGTGGCGGAGGTGACGCCCACCATCGTCGGCCTGCAGGAGCAGTTGGAGCAGATCCGCGCGGGGGAGATGGAGAAAGTGCGGCGCAAGTACGGGCCGTTCACCGAGCAGCAGGAGCAGGCTCTGGAAATGCTGACGCGCGGGATCGTCAACAAGATCGCGCACGGGCCGATTTCCGAGATTCGACGCCAGGCGGGGCAGCCGGAAGGGGCGCACGTGGTGGCGGCGATTCGGAAGGCGTTCCACCTGCAAGAATAGAGACATGCTGGTCATCGCGTCGCGCGGTTCGCAATTGGCATTGTGGCAGGCACGGTGGGTTGCGGCCGAACTCGCGGCGCGGGGCGAAGAGTGCCGCATCGAGATCGTCAA
>JBEKYD010000408.1:0-5820 GCA_049511335.1 Bryobacteraceae bacterium
CGCCGGGTTTCCGTGCCTGCCTTCTCCTCGCGCCGCCAAGAAACACCGAGAGGGCTACTGACCAGGGCCGCCCGGTTTCGTTTTCGGGATCTTTTCTTGAGGGCCCCGGCTGTTGGCTCTCAAGTGCCTTTTGAATGGCGCTCACGTCTGCAAGGTCTTGCGGTCTGCCGGACGCAAGTTTAGCGGCGATAAGGTGGGCTAGCTTTAAACCAGTTCCAACCTTTTCAGCTTTATCTGGTCGGCGTGGACGCGGGCAAGATCGTACTGCGCTTGTTGCGCAAGCCAGCTTTCGGCGCTTCCGCCGAAAACCTTGGACAGCCTCACGGCCATTTCGGGCGATATGCCGCGCTTCTCGTTCACCAGCTCCGATAGCGTGGTGCGCGTCACTCCAAGGGCGGCAGCGGCGTTCGTGATGCTCAAGCCCAACGGCTCGATACACTGGCGCAACACAAAGCCGCCCGGGTGAGGGGGATTTTTCATAGGCATGGTGCAATCTCCTTTCAGTGGTAGTCCACATAATCGACATCTGGCGGCGTCCAGCCTCGCGAGAATATCGCGAAGCTCTACGACGTGTTCGCCAAATACGCCGCGCGGATCGTCGTCTTCGTGAAGGCGTCTTAGGCCCTTGTGACGGATCGACCGAATCATCCCGGACCGTAACGCGTAATGTAACGCATGCCAAGAGACAATTTTAGCAGGTCGCCCTTTCCTTTGCCGGCTGCCAACCGGCGCAATCCCGTGCTGCTAAAATCAGCCTGAAATGAGCATCGTAGCGGGTGTCGATTTTGGAACTCTGAGCGTGCGCGCTTCCCTGTTCGATAGCGCGCGCGGGCGTTTGGGCGCGGGTACCGCCGAGTATCCACTGTTGCGCAAACCGGATGATCCGGATCACGCCACCCAGAGCCACGCCGATCACATGCGGGCGCTGGCCGAAGCCATGCGGAGCGCCATCGCGCAGGCCGGTATCGATGGCCAGGAGGTGGAAGCGCTGGCGCTCGATACCACCGGCTCCAGCGTGATTCCGGTGGACGAGACGCTGACGCCCATCGACGATTACTACCTCTGGTGCGACCACCGCGCCTGGAAGGAAGCCGCCGAGATCACCGCGGTGGCGCATGCGCAGCGCCTGCCTGCCATCGAATGGTGCGGCGGCACGTATTCTTCCGAGTGGGGTTTCTCGAAGCTGCTGCACTGGCTGCGCCACAATCCGGAGAAGCGGGCACGCTTTGCCACCGCGCTGGAACATTGCGACATGGTGGCGGCCGTACTGTGCGGGGTCGCCAATCCCGCCGCGGTTTCCCGCAGCATTTGCGCCATGGGGCATAAGTGGATGTGGAATGCCGGGCTGGGCGGCTTTCCCCCGGAAGAGTTTCTCACCGCGGTGGATCCGTTGCTGGCCGGCGTTCGCCGCAAGCTCGACGGCCATTACCGCACCAGCGACAAAATCGCCGGTCATCTTGCGCCGGAATGGGCGGCGAAGCTAGGCTTGCGCGCGGGCATCCCGATTCCTACCGGCGCGTTCGATGCGCATTGGGACGCCATCGGCGCAGGCGTGAAGTTAGGCGACGTAGTGAACGTGGTCGGCACCTCGACCTGCATCATGGCCATCAGCGACGAAGCCCAACTGGTTCCGGGCGTTTGCGGCGTGGTGCCCGGGTCGATCGATCCGGCGCGCACCGGCATCGAAGCCGGGCTTTCGGCGACCGGCGACATCTTCGATGCGGTGGCGCGCCGCGCCGGAACCACCGCGCCAAAGCTCTCCGAAGGCTTGGAGACCTATCGCGCCGGCCAGACCGGCCTGTTGCGGCTGACGTGGGACAATGGCGACCGCACCGTGCTGGTGAACCCCGAGCTGAGCGGTGTGACGCTGGGCTGGCGGCTGACCCACACCGCGCAGGACGAACTGTTCGCCGCCATCGAAGGCACGGCGTTTCACACGCGCGTAATTCTGGAGCGGATGGAAGAACACGGCGTGCCGGTGCGGAGGGTGATCAACGGCGGCGGCATTCCACGCAAGAACCAGGTGCTCAACCAGGTGTACGCCAACGTGCTGGGCAAACCGATCCTGGTGCCCGATGGCGACGTCACCAGCCTGGGTTCGGCGATTTTCGCATTTCTGGCGGCGGGCGCGTTTCCCACCGTCGAGGCGGCGCAGGCCGCGCTTTGCCCGCCGTTCCGGACGATTGAACCGGAAATGGCCGCGGTCCGAACCTATCGCGAGCTCTACCCCCTGTACCGCAAGCTATATTTTGCTTTGGGGCAGCGGCAGTCGAAGGCGGTTGAGATCGGAGCCGTACTACCCGAATTGCGGCGCATCGCAGCGGCGGTGAAAAATCAAATCTGAGCCACGGATGAACACAGATAAACACGGATAAGACAAGAAAACAACTAAGACTTGCCTCGGTCTCATCTGTGTTTATCTGCGTTCATCCGTGGCTATATCTTTTCGCGGTTCTTACGGTCGCGGCTCGATTACGGGTGCCGTGTGTTTGCGGTCGCCTACTGGATGCGGATAAGGGTTTGCACATAGCCTCAAGCCGCGCGTCCATTTCTTCCTCTTCGATAAACTCGCCAAAGCAGGCTCGGGAGCAATGCCCAAAGCGTTGGGTGGCGCCGGGCGGCAATTGCGTAGCGCTGCGGCCGAGACGAAAATGGAAAGAATGCTGGAAAAACTGCGTGAGGAAGTTCTGGAAGCCAATCTCGAGTTGGTGCGGCGCGGCCTGGTCATCTTCACTTTCGGCAATGCCAGCGGGTTGGCGCGCGAAGAAGGCCTGTGCGTGATCAAGCCGAGCGGCGTGCCGTACGACAAGATGAAGCCGGCGGACATGGTCGTCACCGATCTCGACGGCCGCATTGTGGAAGGGCGGCTGCGGCCGTCGTCGGATCTGGAGACCCACGTGGCGCTGTACCGGGCCTTTCCGGAGATAGGCGGCGTGGTGCATACCCACTCGCGCCACGCGACGGCCTGGGCGCAGGCGGGCAGGGAGATCCCCTGTTTCGGCACCACCCACGCGGATTACTTCCACGGCCCCATACCGGTTTCCGCGCCGCTCACCGCGGAAGAAATCGAAGCGGGCTACGAAGCCAATACCGGGGTCGCCATCATTCGCCGGCTGGCGGGCACGAAGCCGCTCGATTGCCCCGCCATGCTGGTGCACGGCCACGCTCCCTTCGCCTGGGGCAAAGACGTGGCCGACGCCGCGCACAATGCCATCATCGTGGAAGAGTTGGCCACGATGGCACTGGAAACCCTCGCCATCAACCCCAACGCGCAACCGCTGTCAGCCGCCCAACGGGACAAGCATTTCTTCCGCAAGCACGGACCGGGGGCGACGTACGGGCAAGCCAAGTAAGGGTGGTTGCCTGCCTGCACCAAAATTGGTACAGTAATACATGGATCGGGGCCTGAAACGCCTTCCTGCGCGCTTCTACCGCTCCGACAGCGGGCGCGAGCCGGTGCGTGAGTGGCTGAAACGGCTTGAGCCGGAGGAACGGAAGATCCTTGGCGAAGGATATCAAGGACGTTGAGTTTTCATGGCTGATCGGCCTGCCGGTTGTTCGGCCCTTGGGCCGGGAGTTGTGGGAGGTCAGAAGCTACTTGCCGCGCGGGCGGACTGCGCGGGTTCTCTTCTGTGTAGCGCAAGGGAGTATGGTGCTGCTCCACGGCTTCATCAAAAAGACGCAGAAGACCCCGGAGCACGAGATTGACCTGGCGCTCAAGCGGATGAGGGGGAGTGTAGCATGAAAAAAGCAAACGTCGGGACATCCTTCGATAGCTGGCTCAGCGAGGAGGGCATTCGGGAGGAAGTCACCGCGACCGCCGTCAAGCGTGTTCTCGCCCGACAGGTGGAAGCGGCCATGCGCGAGAAGAACTTCTCGAAAGCGGAGATGGCGCGAAGGATGCAAACCAGCCGGGCAGCGCTTGATAGGCTGCTGGATCCGGAATATGACGCGGTGACCTTGAGCACACTCAGAAAGGCCGCCACGGCCGTAGGGCGCCAACTCTGGTTGGAACTCCGGTAAGACGTTCACGAAACTTCGGCTGGGACCGGGCTTGGGCTGCGCGATGCCAGCCAGAGCGCTAGCATGGTGCGATCGGCCACGAATTCCATGGCGATGAGGCCCACGAAAACCGGCACCGCCAGGCCCACCGCTTTGGCGTACAGACTGTCCAACCCTTTTTCGCCCTCTGAGGGGCATGATAGCGCGCTGGCACTCCGGGTTGTGTTCTTGCTATCCCAGAATGCTGTCGGCGTAACACACCCCGAAGTAGTTCCAATGGGCGCCGGCGGGGCGTGGTTTGGCGTATTGGGCGCAATCGCGGCGGTGAAGCACGGCTTCGGTTTGGTTTTGGTTGGCCGGGTCGGTCAGGTCCCAGCCAATGTTGCCAGTCTCGGAATCGCGCAGAATATGCGGGTTCCGAACCCAGGCGCTAGCCTTCGCATCCCAGATGTGATAGCAGCCGCCGTTCCAGCGGCAAACGGCTTCGTAGGTGAGCTGCTCGGGGGTGTAATCGCGGCGGTTGGAGGACAGGTATTGGAGGGCGGCGGCGCGCTTGGCGGCAAACAGTTTCAGACCCGCATCCAGGTTGCGCTGCCAGTTCCATACCCGATCGAAGGTGGGAGGCGGCGTGGTGAGTTGGCAGATGCCGTAGCCCACGTCGAAGGCGCGCACGGGTTCGCCTTCGGAATTGAAATGCCGGCAGCCGGTCTCGTGTTGGAGAATGCGGACGAAGCCATCGGAACCGGGCTGCGCGGCCAGGTAGGCGGCAACTTGATCTTCGGTGGGATTCGTCCCGGCGACTCGGACCGTGACGGAAGCGGACTCCTGCCCGGCGCCAGCACGGACCGCGAGGGCGCCGCCATAATTGCGGATGGCGTCTGCAGCGTCCCACGCGTTGCCCGAGGTCTCCGCTTGGCCGGATGCCTGGAAAAGACCCCACGCAATTGTCCACTGCCAGACATGCGGGCCGCCGGCGTCCGTGGTGAAGACAATAGGGGGCCATTCGGGCACGGCGCCGATCGTGAAAACTTGGTTGGGAGCGGGCCGGATCAATCGCATTGTCACTCTCAGGCAGCGGCGGCTTGGGGTTTTCCGAGGCAGCAGCGTTTGTGCTTTTTGCCGCTGCCGCAGGGGCACGCCTGGTTGCGGCCGATTTTGGGCGCGGGGCGGCGGTAGGGCTCCTGCTTTTGTGCATTCTTGTGCATATTTTCGGGTTCTTGGGTGGCTACGACGGCGGCATCGTTGAGGTTGGCGCCGCTGGACAGGGCGTCGAGGACCTTAAGTTGTTCTTTGTTCAGCTCGGAATCGGTCATATAAGAACCAGTCGTCGGCCTTACGATAGCGGACGAGCAGGCGGAAACGGGGTGGGCAGAACGGGCGGATTGGCGGTAGCACGATGAAACGGCGGGAGTAAGAAATATTCGGAAGTTTTGTGACCGTAAAGCGGCCAATCGCGACTTTTCTGCGAAATTCGGCGCAAGCACTGGAAAGCAGACGGGATTGGCGGAATAGCGGCGCAAAAGGGTCTGGCCGATGGGAGGAGGACACCGGCGACAAGATCGCCGGCGCTACGGCCCACGCCACGAGGGTTCACAGAAGTGCGCTCGGTGTCACCAGGCGATCTGGCGGGGCTTCCGCTACAATACCCGCAATGGCTTTGCTGGACGTGATTTTAGGACGGCCGTTGTCTTCGACCGAGGAACGAGGAGAGAAGATCGGGCCGGCGGCGGGAGTTTCGATTTTCGGGCTGGATGCGCTGAGCTCGGCGGCGTACGGTCCCGAGGCCGCGCTGACGCTGCTGATTCCGCTGGGAGCGGC
>JBEKYD010000409.1:0-5738 GCA_049511335.1 Bryobacteraceae bacterium
AACGTGTAGCACTTTTGCCGTCGCCATACAATACCCCCTCAAGCAAATGACCCTTTACAGCGGCAGCCCTAGAATGCCCGAGCGAGCCTTGCGAAAGAGCACCCCCGCGATCTGTTGCGGCGCCACGTAAAAGACGCAAGCTTACCGAACCTCAGGCTGTTTTCAACCTTCACGCGAGCGGAAACTCCTCTCCGGATAGCAGCCCCAGGTGATGTGAACCAGGGCTCGAGCCTCCTCTTGGGTTCGAGCCCAGGGGGGTCATTTTTCTGTCCCCATTCACACGCCTCAATTCACAACTAAGGAGCTGCACAATGTCAGAAATTATTCAGTCTACCAATGCTCCGGTCTCCATTGAGACCGGTTTTCTCAACCGCAAGTGGAAGTTGATTCGCTTCTTCTTTGCGAAACGTGCTTTCGAGTCGAAGCTCGAAGGCATTCTTAGAGCCGCCGCCGGTCACGAAGGAAACTCGTTGCCACCCGGCGAATACCAGTACCAACTGCTCAGCAGTGAAGCGGACTCACTCTGTAGCGAGTTCGCCGATCACTGGGGTCTCGATGTTGACCTTCTCAGGGCGCGCATTCCTGGCCTAGCGAAGTTGGCAGGGCTGTCCGTTCCACCGCCGACGAAGAAATACGCCGGGCTTGTATGCCTCGGCATGGTCGTCGTACCGCTGGCTCTGTTCCTCATCGGAGCAATGGTCGGCTTGGTCAGCGTTGGATTCTACCTTGTGGGAGGGCGCTAGCCATGCTCATAGCGCTTATTGCAGCTGTCGAAGCCATGCTGTACTCCGCCTCCCGTTCCAAACTGGGCCATGCGCGGAAACAGCAGGTGCTGATGGGCAACAGCCTGGACTCAGCCCGTGCGCTGCCGCTTGTCGATGAATACCTCAGACGGAAGACCGCGGGAGCAAGCAGAGTTCAAACCTTCGTTGCTTCCAAACTGGCAGAGGTCTGTCGCCGAGCGGTTCACACACGGTCGTTCGAGTATCTGGTCCTACACCTGATTCGAACGGCCATCAAACGTCGCAGCAAATACCTCAACATTCAAAGGAGGGTCACTATATGCAAGTAACTCCAAGCATGCGCGGCTCGTTCTTCGCGGGGATCGGTCTGTGGGTTCTCGTCTGGGCCATGTTGTTCAAGGGCGACGAGATTGCTAAGGCAGGCGGCTTCGAGCGTTGGGTCAGCTCTGACCGATGCCTCCGCTGGATACGCAACCACAAGAGCACTTCCCTTATTGGGACAGAGCTCTGCAACTACGCACACACGGGGTTAGATCCGTTGGGGGTAACCTTCGCCCTCGGCGGGACATTCACCAACTTGCTGGTCATCTACTTCCTGCTTCCGCTGCTGGACAAAGCAAAGCGAGGTGGCAAAGCGCTCAACCTGCAGCTTTAAGCTCACACTCAGCACGGAATCGTAACAGGGCGGCAGCCAATGTCGCCCTTTTTCATTTCGGCTTCACGGACATTCCACAAACCAAATGAAAGGAAATCACCATGTCGAACTCGCAAGAACATCTGAGTGCGCCAGAGCTGATCGAGCAAGTGATCGGCTCTGGTCTCTTGTCATTTGACGATGAACCCCATTTCAGCTGGCAAGGCTGTGAGTATTGCGCGGATGGACTGGGTGCAACTGTATACGACCTGCAAGGCTACCGCGGCTTGGAAGACCGGGAATCGTTCGACTTCCAAGTCTGCGGGGACTGCATTAACCGGCTGTATTACGGAACGGAGGAAAACTAACATGCGGACGAAAATCACGTTCTACGGTGAAATCGCCGGCAACATCTGGATGCCGGCTGTCGAATGCACCAAGGCATTCCACCTCGAGCTAACCCGTATTCCACGCCATAGCAAGACTCGCACCTATCCAGGCATCGCGCCTCGCTCGATGGAGATCACCTGTCTGCGAGACACCTTGCTGCACCTCACGAATGACGGTGATTTCCAGTCCTGTGCCATCACCTGGGCACGGCTGGAGGTCTCCCATTACTTCGGGGGCGAAGCTGACGGCACCCGTACCGTTAAGATCCGCACTCGCGTGTGGGATCTGCGCGGCGTGGGCGAAGACGCTGACTGTTTCGCCGAGGTGCACTCATGAACTCCATTCAACGTTCCACCCAACACGCGAAGAAGGCACTCAAGTACTACCTCAACGGCGCGGCGCCAGAGAACAATCTAGCCGTTCGCGATCTGCTGGCCGACGTTAAACACTACTGCGACGCCCACACGATTGACTTCTATGCCGAACTCGATGCGGCACATCGCAACTACACCGAAGAGGTCGTGGAGGCGCGGCGTACCAAGATGCAGCGAAACCGCTAGATGCCCGACGGCAAAGAGCATATTTCCCCCATTTTCTTCATCAACCCCAAGCACAAAGGAGACTAAACACCATGACCAATGGCACGCAGTCAAAACAGAAGTTCCTCGTCATCAGTTACGACGACGATCAACAGCAATGGTTCTACGACTTTGTTGTCGCGGCGTCCGAACAGGCTGCTGTCGAGAAGGTCTGCACCCACCGCAACTATGTGATCGCCGCCGATGCGCTGTCGCCCGAGAACCTCAATAATCTCGCGCAGGCGCTCAACCAACAAACTATCGAGGACATTGAAGAGTCCGAACGTTCCGATTCCAATCTGGAGGTGCGGTAATGACTAACCAACAAATGACGGAAACAATCTGGACCCCAGGCGGGCCAGACGGTACGTGGACCGTTGAAGCTGATCCTGATCGCTACGGCAGTTATGTAATCGAGCAGGCTCGGTACGAGCAAGAGGAGTGGGCGACGGAGCCGGAAGATGAGAACGAGATTGACCGTAGGCTTGCGGTCGCAGAGGCGCATGACCAGGCGAACGCTCGCTTGATCGGGCAAGTGCCCGGAATGGTAAAGGTGCTCCACAAGTTCCTTGACACCATCATTGCGACCGGCGGTCTCGTCCGCTTCGCCGACGGCACATTCGGCTGCGCGGGAGACGAAGATTGGCTCGATCTGGCGGACACCGCGATGCTCGCACAGGAGGTTCTCAACCGTGCTGGAGTCGAAATCGAGATTCCCATCACGGATGCTGAAGCTCGCTAATAAGCGAACAGCCTAATCCAGCAGTTCCCACCTCCGCAAACCCAATACCCACCTGCTCGAATCTGCTTCATCTGATTCTTCCCACCAGTTCCTACTCCATTACCACAGTTTTACGAACCCGGGCCGGGTAATCGCTCGGCCCTCACAACACAGGCCCGGAATCGGCAATCGGTTCCGGGCCTTTTTTGTTTCGCACTCAATTCAATTCACTGGAGGACATCATGCGTCACGTGTATCCGAATCACGAAATCCCACATCTCTGGGCGCATCAGTCGCAAGACGAAGCGCGCAACTCCAAAGGCAGTTTCTACTTTGAAGGGCCGACCATCTACAGTTACGGCTCGCATTTCCCCATCGCCCGGCACGTCACCAACGAGCGCGGCGAGCGGGCGATCCTGTTTACCACCGCCCACCATTCCGTCACCACCTCCGGGCACTCCTCGGCTGTGGCAAGCGCCATTCCCCCGAACGTTCCCCTCTTCCGTGTTTCCCACCTGCGGAGCAGCTGGGGCGACCTGCCGAACCACGCCGACAACGTAGAGAGCTACGTGCGGCGTATCTCGGAACTGCTCGCCAAGGCGAAACGCGCTCGCGTAAATCGTGACTGGCAGCAGCGCGAGGCGCTCGGACTGCGCCAGCAGTTGCAGCGCTATGTGGCGTTCTTCGACCTGAGCGATGTCGCTGTCCCTGAGAGCGGTGAACTCGACGCACTGCAATCATGGATTACGGCGCACGAGGAAGAAGAACGGCAACGCCGGGAACAGGCGGCGCGAATCGCTGAGGAAGAACGGCGCAGAGAACAGGCAGAACAAATCCAGCGGTTCCACGCTGGTGACCCACACGCCAGTTACATCCCTGGCGTGTCTCCCATGCTTCGCGTCGTAGGCGACGAAGTGCAGACCTCACTGGGCGCACGTTTCCCGGTGTCGCATGCCAGGCGCGGGCTGGACTTCATTCATAAGGTACGCGAATCAGGCCAGGAGTACGTTCGCAATGGTCACACCCTCCACCTCGGACACTACGTCATCGACCGTATCGAGGTAGACGGCACGGTACACGCGGGCTGCCATGTCGTGAAGTGGGAGGAAATCGAACGCATTACTCCACAGCTCGTGCAATCACAGGCATGAGTGGCCTAACACAACGGCATTCTCCCCCGCTCGACCCATTCGCAACACTCCTCCCCTGAACGCTCTGATCCAGCACCCGTAACAACTGCCTGGTCGACGATCCCCAACAACTAAGCCAGATACCCAGAGGGCGGCGCAAGCCGCCCTTTTGCTTGGTTACCCGCCGAACCCAATCACAACTCACCAGCGCGACCGGGGGAGCGCAGTCTGCCGCGCGCCCTGGTCGCCCCCACGAACGGAGGAGAGCCCATGAAACGCAATCCACTGATAGCCATCAGCAAAGGAAATCGCAAACTTGGCGGCGTGATGAATATCTCGACCTCTCCTCGGAAATGTTGTCCTAAGGGCGTCCCTTGCGCCAGCAAAGGATGCTACGCATGGAAGGCCTATCGGCTTTATCCCGGTACCCGCAAGGCATGGAGCAGGAACGAGCGCGTCGCCAAGCGTCATCCGGATTCCTATTTCAGGCAGATTGCGGCACGCGTTGCCGAGCATAAGCCGCATCTCTTTCGCTGGCATGTCGCCGGCGATATCCTCAGCACCGACTACCTGCGCGGCATGTGTCGGATCGCCGATGCGAATCCACAGACGCATTTTCTGGCGTTCACCAAGGCCTTCGATATCGTCAACCACTACGAAGACCGCAAGGCGCTGCCGGGCAACTTGGTGATCGTATTCTCGACTTGGCCGGGGATGACGTTCGACAATCCCCACCGCCACCGCGTGGCCTGGATGCAGGACGGAACGGAAACCCGCGTACCGGAGGATGCCATTGGGTGTCCTGGGAACTGTGAAACCTGTGGCCTGTGCTATGAGCTGTCGAGGCTGGGCCGCGATGTCGTTTTCTACAAGCACTAGCTGACAGCAGCCTGCGTCTGGGCCAACAGTAACCCTGTAAATATCCCCCGGCAGAGCCGGGGGCTTTAGTTTGTGAGCCGCTCGAAGCGGCTTGGCGGGGTCGCTGACGCGGCCCCGATGGGTTGAGCCACCGTTACGGTGGCCGGTTAGCGCCAAAGATTGATTTGATCGAATCGCTGATCCTCCCGCTCTTGGCTCCGAATGTACTCGCGGATCACTTCCTCGTCCCGGCCCACGGTCGACACCCAGTATCCCCGCGCCCAGAAATGCTGCCCGACAAAGTTTCTCTTCCTCTCTCCGTACACCCGCGCCAGATGAATCGCGCTCTTCCCCTTGATAAACCCAATCACTTGCGACACCGCGTACTTCGGCGGAATCGCAATCATCATGTGCACATGATCGGGCAGCAGGTGCCCTTCTTCGATCCGACTCTCTTTCTGTTCCGCCAACTTGCGGAACACCTCGCCCAAGTGCCGCCGTAGTTCTCCGTACAACGTCTTCCTGCGGCACTTTGGGATAAACACCACATGCTATTTGCACTCCCACTTCGTATGGCTTAGGCTTTCCATTTCGTCCATCGCGAACTCATTTTCGTGTGCTTTGGCGGCTCACGTCTGGGAGTCTCCGCGATGGACTCCAGTATCTGTCAAACTTCTACTGCCT
>JBEKYD010000410.1:0-5704 GCA_049511335.1 Bryobacteraceae bacterium
ATACCGATTTATCTCCAATTCTTGGCGTGTTGTCTCACGTGCTCGAAGCCGACGGTGCTCAAGTGGAGACCTTTCCCCTGCGCGAAGCCAAACTGGCCCACTGCCTGGGTTGTTTTGGCTGCTGGGTCAAGACTCCCGGCATGTGCGTGGAAGCGGATGCCGGCCGCGAGATCGCCAAAGCAATGATCCGCAGCGACGTAACGGTTTTCTTCACCCCCGTGACTTTCGGAGGGTACTCGCCGGAGTTGAAGAAGATGGTGGACCGGATGGTTCAACTAGCTTCTCCGTACTTTCAAATGGATCACGGCGAAGTGCACCACCCGCCGCGCTATGCGCACCGGCCGCGGCTCATGATGGTGGGTGTCCAACGGCATCCCAACCCGGCTGAGGCTCATATCTTCAAGACCCTCGCCGGCCGCAACGCCATCAATTTTCATCCCCCCAGCTATGCGGCGGAGGTGGTTCTCTCCACGGATAGCGCGGATGCGCTCCGGGAGCGTTTCGAATCGCTCCTGCCCCGGTCCGACTCGTTGCCATTCGGCGCTGAGGCCGCGTCGCTGATGCCCGAACCGGTTGTTCCCAGCGCGGCCGCCGAACCGATCGGGGCGCGTCGGGCATTGCTCATCGTAGGCAGCCCCAAGACCAACGAGCCGACCACGTCAAGCGCGCTCGGAGGCTTCCTGCTGGATCGCCTCCAGAAGCGAGGTTGGGACACGGAAACATTGACCCTTCGGGCCAGCTTGAACCGCCCGGAGGGTGAGGGCGAACTGCTTTCGGCGGTGGAACGCGCCGGGCTGATTCTTTTGGTCTTTCCCCTTTACGTCGATTCGCTGCCCCATCTCGTGACCAGGGCACTGACGGCGATTGCGGCCCACCGGCGGGCGGTCTCCGACCCGTATCCGCGGCGTCTGGTGGGGATTGTGAACTCCGGCTTTCCCGAGACACGCCAGAATTCAGTGGCGTTGGCCATTTGCCGCGAGTTCGCCGCGCAAAGCGGATTCACCTGGGCGGGCGCCCTTGCCCTGGGCGGAGGCGGGATCGTCAGTGGCCGGTCTCTCACGGAGGCAAAACCATCCGCCTCACCTTTGAAACACATCATCGCAGCCTTGGAAATGACCGCCGCGTCCCTGGCCGACGGATTGCCGGTGCCGGCCCAGGCGGTAAGGACGATTGCCAAGAGCCCTATTCCCATTCCGTTTTGGAACCGGCTCTATGTATGGATCGGCGCCAAGGGCTTCGAAAAAGCGGCGGCTAAGAACGGCGTCGGCAAGGATAAGTTGCTCGCCCAGCCGTATGCCGCGTAAGGGCAGCCCAGAGTTGGGCCATCTTTCCGGCGTTCAACTAAGTGATCCAGCAGTCTTGGCGGTGGGTTCTTGATCTTCGGCATCTTGAGTAAATGATCCGTTCATATCTATACACCGACACACCAGACGATGTGAGGCAAGAATCAAGACGATTCTTTAGGCATTCTCGAATTGCTTATGAAAGATTACTCGTTCAAGTTGGTCGGAAAGCTGACGGACTTCCGCGGGGTTGGTCGTTGTCTTGAGGCGCTTCAGGATTGCCAGCATTGCCTTGTCCGAACTGTCGATAACGTTGCCGGTCAGCGGAGTCTCCATGTTTGTTCTCTTTGCTACTCTATAGTCCTTGCCTTCTTTCGCCTTCCTCAACCATCGTGCCTGGACTGCTTTGCGTGCGCTTTCGCTTCGTTGTTCAGGAGTGAGCTTTGCGGCTCTCGCCGGTCCCCCAATCTTGCCGCCCTTCCGCCCTAGAGCGACGGCGGATGGATCCTTCGTTTTTGTAACCTTCAGCGCCATATTTTCATTATACGTGAGCGGTCACGAGTCGACAAATACCTGACCGGTTACGTATGATGAGGAGTGGTCGATGGGACACGAAACCCTGGAGTCCAAAGACCAAGACGCCCTCGCCAATCCGCGGCGGACCGTCCTCGAACCCGGCGGCCGAATCTTCTTCGCTGTCCGCCAGGGCTTGACCGTGGGCTGTTGCGCTTTGCTCGCGATGGGCCCCGGCGAGTATGAAGTGGCCAAGATGGCAGTGACGGAATCCTGCCGGGGGGCCGGCATCGGGAGGAGGTTGCTCGAACGGGCCATTGCCAAAGCTCGGGCTTCCGGCGCCGCGCGCCTCTATCTGGAGACGAACCAAAACCTTACCCCGGCAATCCGGCTATATGAATCGGTGGGGTTCCGACACCTTCCAACCTTCCAACAGCGCGCATCCTTCCCTCTCCATATGCCCGCTCCAACGTTCAAATGGAATTGCGCCTCAACCAGCCCCTGTAGCCAATTCGCGGACAACCGCTCCCTGATGAGAAGCTGTGAAAAATTCAAATTCGAGCCACCGATGAACGCCGATAAATCCTTGATTTTCTTCATCCGTGTTCATCCGTGTTCAGCGGTGGCCATATTTCTTTTCGGGTTCTCAGGGAGCGGTTGCCCGAATACGTGACTGTAACCGCGAAACCGTGTACAGGCTAACGACCATACTGGGCTTCTGCTATCCACCGTTATGAGACCCCACAAGTACGCCCGGAACTGGTGTTGCCAGCGAAGCAGGTTCAGCATGGAATTGTACGGGGGATATGAAGCTTATGACGATTCAATACTCAAACGGAACCAAGGTCGAAGCGATTCTTCTTTCGCGGGATTGCGAGCGCATGCGGGTCGCGGCGGAGGGCAACTCCGACGCGGTCGAATTCGTCCAGCGCGCCGGCGTCTGGATTTCGGAAGACTGCGAGCCGGTCCGCATCGAGTTTGCGTGGCAGAAGAAGACTCGCCGGGAGCTGATCGACGAAGCCGACTGCGTCTGCTCGCGTGCCCTCGCCGCGCGGCTGATCCACCAGCTCCTGAACGATGGGCCCGGCGAGCAAGCCACGCCGGCCAACCCCGTACTGGTGGACTTACCCGTAGCGGTCGACACAGCCACGCTGGCGTAGCCAGCCCCGGCTCACGGCGCTAGCGGCAGTGTCTTCCACACGGTACGGAAACCCGCCGGCAAATCCAGCTTGTCGCCGTGAAAGAAAAAGGTGGCGACGCCGGGCAGACTGTAGGTCCAGACCGTCTCGCTGGATTGTCGGAGCCCCCAGGTCCCGGGGAAGCGCCACTCGGTAGCCTGGTACGGCGTGCGCAGCGTCTGCTCCACGCCGGGTATGGCGCCGATCTCCACCAGGTCGGCATAAAACCGGTAGCGGATTCCCTCCAACTCCAACTCCGTAAATTCCAGCCCAACGATCAAGTGCGGGAAAGGGTCGGTGTAGTGTTCCAGCCGCCGGATGCGCCCTCGCACTGGCGATCCCGCGGCAATGGTCACGCCCCCCTTCGCCGTAACGTTGGCGGCAACCACGCCATCGATTAACGCGCCCACCGCCGCATCGGCGGCGATCCGGCTACCAAGCTTCACCGCGATCTGCAGCCCCGCGGGCAGCGGCCGCAGCGTGTCGTCCACGGAGGCTACGCCGAATCGAGCGGGTTGTTCCGCGGCGCCCGGCGCCTCAAAGCCGATCGAGGACTCCGCCCCGAACACGCGGCAGTGGGTGAACTCGATCCGGTTGTAGAAGCTTTCTCCGGAATCTTTCACCAGGCGGAACTCCGCCGATTCCGGCAGCAGCACATCCAATCCGTTGCCGAGACTGGTTCGCGCATAATCGATGGCCGTCGCCATTTCGGTGACGGCCACAACCGGGGGAATATCCTCGGCGTCGAGCTCCAGCCGGGCCACATCCAGCGTCTGAGGATCGGCCCAATAGGAGCCATGAAGGCCCACCTTACCGGATCCTTCCGGCATGTTAATGGTTTGCCCGCTCCACATCAGCGGCAGCCGGTAATCCCAGCGCGCCAGTTTGCGGCCGCCGATCTCCTCTTCTCCCGCGTACCGGTTGGAGACGCTGCCGCTCACCAGGATGTCTTTCAGGTACAACCCGAAGAGCCCGTCGCCCAGCGCCCCGCTGCCCGCAAAGCTCGCCGGGTGATCTTCCGAGAATCGCCGGTCGCCGGGCGAAGCGTAGAGCTCCTTGCTGCCGTTGGTGAGAACTTCCAGGCGAATGGTGTCGAGCGGCGCCATTTTGCCCTTGGCCGGCTGATGTTCACGGTGGACCGTCTCCAGGCAGCTCACGTTAGGCAGGCGCGCCAATTCCTCTTTGACGTGGCGTTTGACCTGCGAAAGCAGCAGCACCCCGGGAGCCAGATCCTGAGTAGCCGCTATCGAGGCGAAAGCCAGACCGGCAATTGGCAGGAGGGTGCCACGCTTCATGTACGGGACTCCCTTCCAGTATGACCCTGTTTGCTTCTTTCCCGATTGGCCGCTTGACGGTCACAGAACTTCCAAAAAAATTTGGAGACACAAAGCAAAGAACTTATCCCCAAAATCGCGCGCGGAGCAGGGGTGCGGCCGGATGCCGGTGTTTTAGGGTGCGATTGGGGGGAGAGTTTTTCCGATGAAACAGTTGGAACAAGTGCTGCGGTGCGTGCTGCTGGCGGCATTAGTCGGGCTGACGGCCAGCGCCATCAGGCTGGAGCGCGCGGCGACGGCGGCGGTGGACGCTGCCAGGGAAGAGGTCCGCGGCACACGGGCTGCCGTGGTGGAGGAGTTGCGTGGCGCGCGGCTCGGCCTCGAAAGCGAGATTGGGGCCGCGCGGCGCGATGTTTTGGCCAGGTCCGAACGCGAAGTGGCGGCTTTGCGCTCGGACCTGGTGGGGGAAGCCGAAGCGGTTCGGATCACCGCCGACGCGCGCATGGGGGACGCGCTCGGGCGGGCGGACCGCGCCCTGAGTATCGCCGCAGCGCTGGATGGCCAGTTGCAGCCGGTCTTGGCCCATTCGGCGGGGATTACGGCACAGGTCGAAAACGGACTGCCGCTATTTCTCGATTGCGATCACAACCCCGATTGCGTATTCAACCGGTACCAGGGAACGGCCAAGGCGATGGAGCGCGCCGCCGGGGATATCTCGGCGATGAGTCTGGATTTCCGCCGCGACTGGCCCGAGTATCTCCGCACCTGGAACGGCATCGGCAAAAACGTGGAAGAGACCACGGCCAGCATCGATAAGCTGACCAAACCGCACTGGTACGACCGGCTGATCGGCTACGGTCTGAACGCCGCCGTGATTTACCGAAATCTCAATCCGGTTACCAGCCTGACGGTGACTGGAGCGCAGATCGTAGCGGGGCGGCCGTGAGAGTTCGAGCGCTGGCGATGTTGTGTGCGTTATCGGTTTGTCCGGTGGGCGCCGCGTCTCTGCCCCACAAACTCTGGATCGCCGGCGTTGCGGCTCTGGCGGCCGCCAATGTGGCGGACGCGGCTTCATCCTGGGGCAAACGGGAGCTTAACCCCATCATGCCGCAGCAGCGGTTCGGCGTGGAGGACGCGCTGGTAAAGGCGGGAATTGTAGGTGCCTTCATGGGCGTCGAATACAGAATCGTTCGGCGCCATCCTCTACTGCGGCGAAAGGTCGCGGCCATGAATTTATGCGGCGCCGGACTCGATGCCGCTATCGTGGCCCACAATCTGACGGTTCCAAAGCCCTCGGGAGTATCCAAATGACGCGTGGGGCAGACCCACAGCTATCCCGTTAAAAGTCGAACAGATTCAGTTGGTTAGGGTCGAGGCCTGCTTCCATTTGGACGTTAGGCCGTTCAAACACCTGTAAAATAGGCATTTTTTCGAAAGCGGTGAGTCCGAGGATCTG
>JBEKYD010000411.1:0-5675 GCA_049511335.1 Bryobacteraceae bacterium
AAAGTCACTATGAGAAAATCCTATGGGTTCCGAACCTTCCGAGTCACCGAACTGGCGCTCTATCATTCACTTGGCAAACTGCCCGAGCCGGAACTCACCCACAGATTCTTCTGACGAATCACCTTTTCCATCACTTTCCCGATAATGGCGTCACGGTCTCCATCGCTCAGGAACTGTTTTGCGGCGAAGCTCACGCTTTCGAGGATCTGGTTCCGGCCAAGGATGGTCTGCGCCATGTCGTTGAACGTCTCCGCCAGGCGCTCGATCTCGTCGCGGCTGTGCACTTCGGCGCGGGCGTGAAGGTCCCCTTCAGCCAGCTTCTCCACGGCGGCCCGTAGGATCTGGATGGGTTTAACAAGACGGGCGGCATAGACCAGCGAGATGATCAGGCTCAGAACGCCACAGAGAACGGCCAGTGCTCCCGTGCCTTCATAAGTGCGCCGCACGCTCGCGTCGTAGTTTTCCAGCGAGAGGCCGATGTGAATCCAGCCCCACTGGATGCCGCTGTAGTCGAACGGATAGGCGTACTGGAAGACGCGTCGTCCAAACAGCGGCGAGGTGCCGATGAAACTGGCCGGCGTTCGTTCCATGGGGTGCCACGTGTCACCGAGTTTCTCGGTCTTCCATGTGGACCGGTCGATCACGATCGAGAAGCCATCGTTTTTCGTCATGACCACGTAGTCAATCGCTTGGTCGCCGGACAGCACCTGCATTGCCTGGTCCACCACCGAGGAGTAGTCCTCCGAGACAGCAGCCCCCGCGGCGACCCCTCGGATCGAGACTGCGACGCCCCGAGCCTTCGATTCCAGGCTCAACTGGAACTCGCGCTTCTGCTCCGGAATGATGACCATCACAAAAACAAAGAGGGTGACTAGCGTAACCATCCACCCCAGCAGCGTGATACGTAGGGTTATACCCTTCGGGAGCTTCATATGATCAATGGCCCTCCTTGCCTCGGCCTGCTTGATGGCTGTCTACCGTCTTCGCGAGTCCGGAGCCCGCCGGGCGATTCGGCGCCGAACCAGGCAGCCGGTAGTAATCTCTCCAGAGTTCGCGCGCCGAGTCAAGATCGCCCGGTTGGAGGCGTACGAGGCGCTCGGTTTTGAATACCATGAGCAGTTGGCGGCCGCGCGGGTCCTCATGCAGCGAGAGCATTCCGTCAATCAACTCCTTTTGGTCTGGATGCGGTTCCGCTGGCACCCCGATTACACTTTCGATCATGGGACGGGAGCGGGCGAGCACGCTGAGCTGTCCCAACTGGGGATTCATCTCCTTCGACAGATTTAGATTGACCTCGTCCACCACACAAGCGTCCACGGTGCCGAAGAACACCGGCAAAATGCAGGCCTGCGCCTTGGCAGCCGCCGTGACCGTGGCGAAAAACGACGCGGCGCGCCCCAGCTTCTCTTTGCTGAGGAGAACCTCCAGCCATGCCATACCGGTTTCCCCTGAACCCCGCGCGGATACCATGAGCGTTTTCCCTCGCAGGCCGGCGATCGATGTTACTCCGGCGGAGGGTTTCACCAGCAACACATAAGAATAGAGCGCTCCTCCCTGCGGAGTTCGGGCATCTGTCAGAACCGGCACGATCAGGTTGCTGCTTTCGAGTTCCAAATACTCGGCGACCCCCATCATGACCATTTCTACAGATTGGTTTTGCAGGCGGTGCCTGATCTCCGCCACGCGGTCGACGATGTCTACCGATGAGTCCAGGGCGTAGCCTCTCTGTTGCGCCACAACATCGAACCAGACTTTGAGCGCGGCGCGAGCGTCGTTGCGGTTGACATTGCTGAACACCTTGCTGCTCGCGACCGAACGGAGTTGAGCATGCCGGAATCCGCTGGCCGGGATGTTCGCGGGCTGACCCGAAGTCCTTTGCTGCGCTAGGGCCGCCCCAAGAGCAACCCCTAAGACCAGCGCGAAACGGCACAGCCAGGCGGACTTGGCCGCTGTGACGAGCTGCCACAACCTTGTCGGAATCTTGCCCGGGGACATCTAGTGGCGCTCCTTTCCGGCCACTTCCTCTTGCCTGCGATCCACCCGGTTATCCTGCGCCGCCGATGCGGAGCCCACCGGGCTACTCGGCGTCGAACCAGGAAGCCGGTAGTAGTCTCTCCAGAGTTCGCGTGCCGAGTCGAGATCGCCCGGTTGGAGGCGTACAAGGCGCTCGGTCTTGAACACCATGAGCAGTTGACGGCCGGACGGATCCGCGGGGAGCTTGAGCATTCTGTCAATTAACTCCTCCTGGCATGGATGCGGTTCCGCCGGCACGGCGATGACGCTTTCGATCATAGGGCGGGAGCGGGCGAGCACCCTGAGCTGTCCCAACTGAGGATTCATCTCCTTCGCCAGATCCAAGTTGACCTCGTCCACCACGCAAGCATCCACCTTGCCGAAGAACACCGGCAAAATGCACGCCTGCGGTTTGTCAGCCACTTTGATCGAGGCGAAGAACGACGCGGCGCGCCCCAGCTTCTCTTTGCTGAGCAGGACCTCCAGCCATGCCATACCGGTTTCCCCCGAACCCCGCGCGGACACCAGGACGTTTCTCCCCCGCAGGCTGGCAATCGATGTCACTCCGGAGGAAGGGTTGACCAGCAATACATAAGAATATAGTGCCCCTCCCTGCGAAGTTCGGGCATCCGTCAGAACCGGCACGATCAGGTTGCTGCTTTCGAGTTCCAGGAATTCGCTGATGCCGATTATCGCCAGTTCTACGGAGTGGCTTTGCAGGCGCTTCCTGATCTCCGCCGCGCTGTCGACGATGTCGACGGTCGAGTCCAGGATATAGCCTCTCTGTCGGGCCACGACGTCGAACCAGACTTTGAGCGCGGGGCGAGCATCGTTGCGGTTGACGTTGCTGAACACCCGGCCGCTCACGACCCCACGGAGCTGCTCGTGACGGAGCGCGCTGGCCTCGGTGGTCGTGGCCCTGCCGGGAGTATTCTGCTGCGCCAGGGCTGCCCCAATAGCAACACCCAGTACCGGCGCGCACCGGCGTAGCCGGCGCCACCCGGCCGCCTTGCAGACCGGCCATAACCCCGTTGAAATTCCACCTGGGGCCATCTAGCGGCGCTCCTTTCCGGCCACTTCCTCTTGCCGGCGATCCACCCGGGTATCCTGCGCTGGCGGTGTGGAGCCCACCGGCCGATTGGGCGGCGAACCAGGCAGCCGGTCGTAGTCTCTCCAGAGTTCGCGCGCCGAATCGAGGTCGCCTGGTTGGATCCGCACCAAGCGATCGGTCTTGAAAACCATGAGCATTTGATGGCCGTGCGGATCCTCGTGGAGCGAAAGCATGGCGTCCATCAGCTCCTTCTGGTAAGGATGCGGTTCCGTAGGCATGGCGATGACGCTTTCGACCATGGGACGGGAGCGGGCGAGCACCCTGAGCTGTCCCAACTGAGGGTTCATCTCCTTCGCCAGATTCAGATTGACCTCGTCCAGCACGCAAGCATCCGCGCGGCCGAAGAATAACGGCAAGATGCACGCCTGCGGCTTGTCGGGTACGTTGATCGACGCGAAGAACGAGGCGGCTCGCCCAAGCTTCTCCTTGCCGAGGAGGACGTCTACCCAGACAGTGCCGGCGTTCGATCCATTCCGTGCGGACACCAGGATTTTCTTCCCGCGCAGGCCGGCGATCGTGGTTGCAGCGAGGGAAGGGTTGACCAGCAACACATAGGAATAGAGTGCTCCTTCGTGTACGCCTCGAGCATGCGTCAGAACCAGAACGATCAGGCGGCTGCCTTCCAGCTCCAGGTACTCGGCGACGTCCAGCACGAGGATATCCACGGTATGGCTCTGCAGGCGCTCCCTGATCTCCCTCACGTTGTCGACGACGTCGGCCTTGGAGTCCAGGATAAACCCCTTCTCTCGCCCCACCACGTCGAACCAGACTTTGAACGCGGCGCTGGCATCGTCTTGGTTGATATGGTTGAGGGCCTGTTTGCTCATGACCCCATAGAGGCGCGCGTGCCGGAGTCCGTGGGCTTCTATGCCGGTGGCTCTCCCGTGAGTGCTTTGCTGCGCCACGGCCGCACCAGTTGCGACACCTAGGACCAGGGTGAACAGGCATAGCCATGTCCACCTAGCCGTGACGAGCGCCCACAACCCTATTGACATCTTCCCTGAAGACACTCGCTTTAATCCGGGTGACACCTGCGGGTCGCCCGCCCCCAGCGCACTGTTCCCGACGTGGCTGAGCCAGAAAAGCAGGAGCGGAAGTGTGCGGAGCAGCTTCATTCCCTATCCCTTTCCGCTCCCGGCTTATGGCCTGCCGTGGCCCGCTCCGCCCTCTCGAGTACGCTGAGTGCGCTGGTGAGGCAACTGGCATCCCGGACTGTCAATTCATCGAAGTGAAAGAGCGTCGCGAGTTGCTGGCCGGCCGCGCTGCTGCGCAGACTCGAGAGGGCACTGATCACTTTCTCCCGAGCCATGCTCTGGTAATTCTTACGGAATATGTAGAAATCCACAACCATAGCGGGAGAGCTTATGAGCACTTTCAGGTCTCTAGCAACTTGCGGATTCAGCTCGCACATCGTGTCGAAGCCACGCTTCGAGGTGAGGCAGGCATCGGCTTGGCCAAAGAAGACCGGCAATACTACTCGCGAGAACTTGGTGTCCGTGGCAACGGAACCAAAGAAGTGTTCGGCCGGACCGTAGTGCCCATCCTCCAGGACGGTGAAGAGCCAGGTAGGCGCGACGCACATCTTGGGGGTCTTCAGCGTGCACAGCCGGCGTCCCTTCAGGTCGCCCAATTGCCGGATACCGCTATTCTGCTTCAC
This sequence comes from Bryobacteraceae bacterium, assembly GCA_049511335.1. Classification (GTDB taxonomy): domain Bacteria; phylum Acidobacteriota; class Terriglobia; order Bryobacterales; family Bryobacteraceae; genus JBEKYD01. Next base: position 4,782 of record JBEKYD010000411.1, read on the forward strand.
CAGGATCACGTACTGCTCCAGCCCCGCCGAACCGGCCGCGTTTACGATTCGGCTGGAATCCAACTTGTCGGTGACCTGCCGGTATTCGATGACATTCAGCGCAACGCAGTCGAACCGGCCCCTGAGAGTGCCTTCCACGATCTCCTGTGTCGTAGCGAATAGCTTCACGTCGAGAACGAGGTTCAGGTCTTGGGTCATTTTCTTGATCCAGATCTGCATGGCCGCCCGGGCGTCATACAGATTCACGTCCCCCACCACGCTCTCCGAGATGGCCAGGCGGACCGGCGCGCCGGCGTCCGTGGCGGCCAGCGCTCCAGGCAACCAGCGCCCGGCCCCAAGCATCAGGGCGAGGGCGTGGCGTCGCGAGGTGGTGGTGCCGTGGGTTGCGCTTACCGGTGCCGGCGTACCGTTGTCCCTGGCCATTCTCGTCTATCCCTTGCCGCTCCCAGATCCCGGCCTGTTGCGGGCACGCTCCGCCCTCTCGAGTACAGCGAGAGCAGGCGCCAGGCAACCGATATCTTTGACAACCAGATTCTCGAATTGGAAGAGCGTGGCGAGTTGCCGGCCGGCCACGCTGGTGGGCAGATCCGAATAGATCTTTGTGAATCTCTCCCGATTTGCCCCATGGTAGTTTTTGTGGAATATGTAGAAAGTCACTACCATGGCCGGAGAAATTGCGATCACGGCCAGGTCTTTTGCAACCTGTGGGTTCAACTCACACATGGTGTCAAAGGCCCGCTTCGAGGTAAGGCAGGCGTCAGTCTGGCCAAAAAAAATGATTCGTCAGAAGAATCTGTGGGTGAGTTCCGGCTCGGGCAGTTTGCCAAGTGAATGATAGAGCGCCAGTTCGGTGACTCGGAAGGTTCGGAACCCATAGGATTTTCTCATAGTGAC
>JBEKYD010000412.1:0-5582 GCA_049511335.1 Bryobacteraceae bacterium
TACCCGACATGCAACCGCGCCAATCTTCTTCCAGCGGATACGAAGGCGGCGAAGTCGGGCGCGAAGGGAATCCGCGGCAGCTCGCGTTTGAGGTTGGCGGCGTAACGTTCGCGGTAGCCCGGATGGTGGAGCAGTGCGTAAAGGTAGCGGAAGATGCTTTCTTTCGTGATGGAGGCGTCGGAATAGTGCTGGCGGAACTGCGCCACGGCGGAGTCTCTCAGGTGGGAGAGGGGGAAGCACTGGGCGCTGGCTCCGGCGCCGACGACGTGAAGGTCTGGAACCACGTCGGTCATAAGCGTCATGAACGGCTTTTGGGAGGTAGACTCCGATATGGCGATGGCCTTACCTGATAAGTCGGGCCACTGAAGCACACGGTCGATGGCGATTCGATCGAAGAACAGCCAGCGCTTCGCGAACGGGCGATAGAGTGCGGGGCGGATCTTCTCGTCTTCAAACACCGCCAAATTGCCACGATTGACGTTCAGCTTAAGGCCCTCGCTCCATTTCAAATGGTCAGGCCAGTCCGCGTTCGGACTGGCCTTGTGGCGGTGGACCTGTGTGTTGTATTCGTCTGTGAAGGACTGCATCCGATTGGACAGTACATCACGGCTCCAGTCGTAGACAACCGCGTCACGATTCGTGCTTACACCCAGAGTGTGGAGCTCAAATATGTCTGAAATGGAAGGCCACGCGGCGAACTCGTCGCCGTGCTTGGTGGGGATCCAATTATGCTTGTCGTCCGGTTCCAATTCCTGCCAAACGACCTCGCCAACCGAGAGGAACTCAAGCTTCTGGCCTTTGCGCCACGTCTCCGGCACACGATGGTATCGGAGGCGTCGCTTAGCTCCTTTCCTTTTGACTGCCAGCGTAATGCCTACGCCCACTTGAATTCCGAACACATTGTGGGTTGTCCCGCTGAGCTTCGGGTTTTCCCGCACGTCGCCGTGTAGGTCGACGTGGTCAATCCGTTGGAAGTCGCGCAGAAGGTGATCGCGCATCCCGTCGAAAGAGGGCTTGAAGAGGAAGCTGTTGTTGGAGACGAAGCATACAATGCCATCCCTATCCCCAAGACGGTCGGAGGCCCAGCGAAAGAATTTGACATACATGTCCGAAAGCTTGCTCTTCAGGGTGGCGCTTGAGTCGGCGGCATACGTACGCTGGACGCGGCGGTCCACCTCGTCATGTTTCCGGTTCCTGTTGTTGTCGTTCTCGCTCTTCTGCCCCACGTTGTACGGTGGGTTGCCGATAATCACCGTGATCGCAGCCTCTTTCTCCCGTTCCACGCGGTCAGTGTTGGCGGCGGTGAAGAGACCGATCTGCCGCGCCTCCGCCATGTCGAGCGTATCCACGAAACACAGCCCCCGGAACGGCTCGTATTGCTTCATGCGCTCGTAGTGGGCGTGCTCGATGTTCAAGCTGGCCACGTAATAGGGAAGCAACATCACCTCGTTGGCGAAAAGGCGGTTCTGGTAGGCCTCCGCCAGCGCTCTTCCCGGCATCCGGTCGATCAGGTTGATGATAAAGTTCCCGGTTCCGGTACAGGGATCGAGAACCACGACCTCCGGTGATGCCAGGGTGTATCCGAACTCCGATTTCAGCGCCGCCTCGACGGAGTTGCACATGTAGCCCACTATCTCGCGCGGCGTGTACACGATGCCGTGGGTATCGGCTACGCTGGGCGAGAACCGTTGGAAGAACTGCTCGTATACGGAGTTGAGAAAATCCTGCTTCTCTGTGAAGTGGCTCAGGTTGGCGCCTGCTCGCTCAATCGCCGCGTAGTACGGGTCCAGCCTCCTAAGAAATTCCTGCTTTGAAAAGCTGGCGGAGGCCAGCGCTTCGATCACGTTCTCCACCTGCGCAGCAATCACGTTCCGCTTGGTGAATTCGGGGTTCTGGAATAGGTTACGCATCAGCCGCTCGGTCAGCAGATGTTGGATGAGCATCTCGTCCACGTTGCTCTCGGTGAGCTCCGGGGTCAGCGACGCGCGGCATAAGGTCATAAAGGCAGCGAAGGCGTCCCTGAACTTTTTATTCTTCAGGTGCGCTTCGGAGATGTGCTCGCGCAACGACTGTGCCAGGTCCAGAATCCGGCTCTTGAACTCGTCCATGGCGCGCTGGAACTCACGCTCGTCGGACTCGTCATGGGAGAAGAAGCGGTTCATCAGCTCCGCTACCTTCAGTGGTTCTTGGAGTGCGAATTCGCCAGCTTCGCCGCGGTCCTGATAGAGGACGGCGACTTGCGTGTCCTCGAAAATCGTATTCCGTGTCGGGTATCCAGCCTTGATCTTCTTCCGGATCTCTGAGGCGAGATTGTCGGACGTGTCCTTCGCCTCCCACCACCCGCGCGCCAAACGGAACTCGTCGCGCAAGGTGCCATCGGGGACCACGCGCTTGCCCCCTGAGTAGGTCGAAAGCTCCGCCACCAATGTCCAGCCGCGTTTCTTGGCAGCCTTGTCGAGCAGGTTATGGAAAGGCCCCTTCAGCCCCAATTCGTGTGTCACGGCCTGACTCTTCAGATGCCTTAGGTCCTTGAGGTACGTCTTGATCAGCGGATCATTCGGAGCAAGTTCAAGCATTTGTTTATACCGCATCGTATCAGGCGCTGTCCGGCGAGGGAAGGAGCGTCCGGGTTCCGTCTGGGGCCAACGGCACTGCGTAGCCGAACGCGGGGCGCGGCTCTTTGTCCCCAGAAACGCGCTTGCATCCGCGAAACCCCCTTCGGCCGAAAGGCCCTCGGGCCACTTGTCAACGCATCGCCGGACAGGCACCCCAATATTCCCACATATCGGTAGTGATCTGCGCGAACAGGCTCCGCGCCCGGAAGTTTGGCTTTAGGGCGCGCCGACGCCACCGGTTGGGAACATTGGTCGCACTGGGCGGCGCTGGCGCAACGTGGGCGAACGTGGCGCGACGGGTGGCGTTTGTTCTGCGCAGCCCGAAACGCGGGAAGCCTATTTCGCCGCTTTGGCGGCGGCGGCCCGGATCAACGCCCAGCGCCTCTTGGTAGCTTCGATGATTCGCTTCCGGCCAGCCGCGCTCAGTCTGCGTTTCGGCTTTGGAGCTTCTGGCTCGGCACCTTTGGGCTCGCCGCCGGATTCCTTTTTGGCCTCAGCCCATCTCTTTCGTTGCGCTTCCGCGATCCGCCTCCTCGCAGCCGCGCTCATTCTCCGCTTTTTGCGCGCAGGTTCAGGTGTCGTCGCGGACTCGGCGCTTCCGCCAGTCATCAGTTGCCGGACCTCGGCAATCTGAGCGTCGATGCGCTTCTTTTGAACCTCGAAGCCTTCGATGGCAGCCGCGAGAATTTCGTTGTTCAGTTTCGTTGGCATGGGCCTCCGGTCTTTACTGGAGTCTTAAAATCGCACTCTCGTGTCCAATTCTAACAGGACCAAAATGCAACCGAAACACAATCGTAATAAAATGTATCTAGCCGCCCAACTCGAAGAGGCGAAGGCTGGGAACCCTACCCTGGGGCGGTGATATCCTTTTGGCAAATCGCAAATGGAGCGATGGACGGCCTGCTGGAACGATGAAATTTGAGAAACGCATCCGAGCGCTGGAAACCAGATTCCTTGGGGACCCGGTGATCCTCTACTTCGCCGATGGCAGCACGCAGGAGATTTGCGGCCGGGGCGACCACCTGCTGAACCTGTTCGTAGACGCCTGCGGCGGAGCGGATCTTAGTCGCTGGCAGGCGGCGCAACTGGAGCTGATCCGCCAGTCCGTGGATGCGCAGGAGCCGGGTGGCGGCCACATGATTGAGGTGCTGCATTGTTTCCTGCACGGGCCAGCCTAGTAACCAAGCACCGCCACTCCGGTGTGTTGTTAGCCAGACCGGGGTGACCCGTTCGGTGGAATTCGCGTTGATTACTGCCGAAAACAAACCCGCTCCGGATTGTAGATTCGAGATACCGCCTAGCCTCCGTAAGGCGACAAGCCGAGGGACCATTGCCGGTTGGCGGCTACTCCATTCAGGGAGTCGCAAAGGGAGCAATGCCTGACAACCCGTTTTCCGACCCGGAAATCAACGATCAGATCAAAGTGAAGGTTTTGCGTCTTCAGGCCGCATCGCTCGAATGGGACGACAACCCCGCCGGACGTAGCTTTGACGATCATATCGTTGAAACTCTGGTGGAAACTCTGGATGCTCATGCGGCGGCCTATCTCCGCAAGGTGGTCAGCAAAGACCTCATCAGCCAGTATGTTGAGTATTTGCACGGCGTTGGGTCTGTGCTCATAAGAAACGCCGAACAGCGGAGCTTCTTATCGGACCCGTACAGTGAAGAGCGGCTCCGGGCGATAGCCGAAAATTCCGGTAGCCTCATGAATCGGGTCCTCTTTCTTAAACCCGAAGAACGGGAATCGGAGATTCAAAAAGAGGTTGAGCGGCTTCGGGACAAGGTTATGCCGAAAGCAGCGGAGTGGCATCAGTGGCACAGCCAAATCCGTTCTCGTATTGAGGCTCGGTACGAGGCTCGTTGCCGGCGTTGGGAAGCGGATGCGATCGAGCGTCTTCGAAATCGGGGAATTACAGCGGGAGCGATGACCGCCCTGCCGTCCTGGAAGGAGCTTCAATCCGAGTTTCTCCAGTACGCGGCTGAGCACGATGAGTTATCCGCGGTCTGGAGATGGGTGTACCCCGCTCGTACCCTCGCCGCCGCCATTGCCGGCGCCGTGGCCGAGGGCGAGGGCGTTGATCCAATGGATGTTTTGACGCGGATGTACCAGCACCCGGACGTATCCGCTCGTCCGCCAGCCCCCACCGGTCAGTGGAATCTCGAAGGCGGATTGCCGGCGTCTCAGGACCTTTTCCGCGTGATCGCTGCGCGAGCGGCTGGCAGATTGCCGAATCCCTCCGACGCAGAGCCGTGGCGGCTTTGGCTGGATCACATGCGAGCGGAGGGCTACACGCCCGAGATGGCCGCTCGAAGCAAGTTGGGTCAAACCCTGGGGCCATATCCCCATGGTTTCGAAGACCGACAGATCGAGCATTTGTTCAAGGTTTCCGCCAATTTCTGTCTTGTTCGCTCGCTCGCCGACAGCTACGCGTCCTCGCCTTCGCAGGCGAATGACGCTCTCAATACTCCGGCGCCCGATGAGGCGGCCGCGCAGAGGCTGACCAGCCCGTCAAGGTGGGACGAAGTGGAGATTTTTGTGCCCAACGACTTTGAGGTGCAGATCACTCTCCCCGATCACCCTCGCCGTACCGTGGGTTTTGAAGAGATGGGATTTGCCGATAGAAGAGGGAAGGCCGCCAAAAAACCCAATACGCTATGGGATTTACTGTTGGCTTTTGCGCGCCTCAAGGGCCGGATCGAGAATCCGAAACAGGCAGGCTTATCCGACTGGAGGAAAGTGGAACAACGTGTCTGGGGCCTCAATACTGCCCTAAAGGTGTATTTCCGCATTTCGGATAGTCCGATTCGCTACATTAATAAAGGCTACGAAAGTACCTTCAAGATCAAAGCTAACCCATTCTCCGGGGTTTAGCGTGCTAATCCCCGCTTTATGGAAAATCCCTTCTTTCACTTGAGCTTGGAAGAGTTGGAGAGCGGTTATCTCCGATGGCGGAGTAAGCGACAGTT
>JBEKYD010000413.1:0-5557 GCA_049511335.1 Bryobacteraceae bacterium
CGGCACCTTCTCGCGGATCGACCGGATCAGCGCGCCGTACTGCTCCGGCACGGCATAACCCGTGGTATCCGGAATATTGATGACCGTGGCGCCGGACGCGATGGCCGCCTCGATCATTTCGAACAGGTAGGCCGGATCGGCGCGGCCGGCGTCCTCCGCGTAGAACTCCACATCCTCCGCGTAGTTCTTGGCCAGCTTGACTGCCTCGATCGCCATCTGCACGATCTTGACCTTCTTCTTACCCAGGGTTTTCCCGTACTTCTCGTCCCTGAACTTCCCGGTGATGTGAATGTCCGAGACGCCGATCCCCGTGTGGATGCGTGGCCGCTTGGATTCCGCCAGCGCCTTGCCGCACGCCTCGATATCGCTGGCCACGGCCCTGGACAGTGCGCAGATGACGCAACCCTCAATCTCGCGCGAGAGCAGCCGGACCGCCTCGAAGTCTTCCGGCGAAGACGCGGGATAACCCGCCTCGATGACGTCCACGTTCAACCGCGCCAACTGCCTGGCGATGGTCAGTTTCTCTTTGCTTCCTAGACGGGTTCCCGCCGCTTGCTCGCCGTCTCGCAGCGTCGTGTCGAATACGGCGACTTTTTCAGACATCGCACACTCCCATAACAGATTCGGGGATTCGTTCCGGGCGCTTAACCAGTACGCGACTGTAAACACGCGGCACCCGTAACCGAGCCGCGACCGTGAGGGAGCGGTTGTCGCGCCTAAACTGCGAAATCCCCAGACCGGTTAAGCACCCGATTCGTCCCGGCATGGCGTATTAGAATAGCACCCGTGGTATGCCGGGACCAATCCCCCGCTTCCACTTTCGCCAGGGCTGTCAATCCGCGGAGAGAGGCTTTCGCCGATCCGCTTGGCTATCCGCGGGCGTCGTGACCCCCTGATCGTCCAGGTACTCTCTTAGTGCGGCTTGCCATGAGCGCAACCTCGCCGTTTTCGTGTTCCGGAGAACCGCCCTGGCTGGCCTCTGTGCCTTCCTTGGGAAGGCCGAAGAGGGTACCGCCTCCATCTGGATTCGCCGGCCCGTAAGCTGAAAGATCTCGCTTGCGAGCTCGAACCAGCTCGCGTGCCCGGAGTTCGTCAGGTGGTAAATCCCCGTGGCGGCGCCGGAGTCGATCAAGGCCTTGGTCGCACTGGCAAGGTCGGGAGCGTAGGTGACGCTGTTCACTTCATCGGCTACCGCCCGGATCGTGTCCGTCCTCGCCGACAGGTCCAGCATGACATCCACGAAGCTTTTCTTCGACAGCGCACTCCGCCCTTTGGGCCCGAACAGCACCGCGGTCCGAATCACATAGCACCGGCTCGCGTTCTCGAGCGCCAACTCCTCACCCCGCCGCTTGGACTTCGCATAGATCGATAGCGGATTCGGTGTGTCCTCTTCCGCGTACTCCCCACCCAAGCCATCGAAGACATAGTTCGTGCTGTAATGCACCAGCAGCGCATTCCGCTCGTTGCACACGCTGGCCAACCTGCACACGTACTCCGCATTCAAGCCAAATGCGGCATCGGGCCGATCCTCCGCTCCGTCCACGTCATTGAAGGCAATGCAATTGATGACGACTGCCGGAGCTGGATCGAGTTGCCGCAGTCTTCCCTCCAGCCGCGGGAAATCCGTCACGTCGACATCCTCACGGTCCCATAACACAGCCCCAGGGAATAACCGCTCAAGCTGATGACCAAGCGCGCCTTGGTATCCGAGAATTACCGCGCCGTCCATCCGGTTCACCAAGCCTCCCATCCTGCGCTTACCAATTCGCGATTGTCAAGGCGGTTGCCGAGACTTCCCGCCCGACGGCACGCGCATCGTTTCGCTAGGGACTGGCTTTTTTCCGTATGGGAACAAGGTGCCATCGTGGTCGCTGCCATGGCTCCAGTGGACCGTCAACGCTCTGCTCGATGCCCCAGAAGATCAGCAGACGGAGTTGGTGGATCGCCACTTTCCGGGATTGATGCGGCGGTTCGACTGGAAACTGCCTCGCGCCATCGACCTGGCGGATACCAGCAGCATTACAGACCTGGTCCAAATTGGCAGAACGGCGGCGGATGGAATGGACTGGAACTCGATCCTCTGATTGCAACTGCCGCCGGGAAGTTATCGGGCGATACTGACATTGAGTGCCCTCAGCCCATTTCCCTGGCACAATCGAATTCAAATATGGGAAACCCTCCGAATTACTTCGGACTTGACTCAGATTTCGCTTTGGCATATTTTAGAACACATCAATCGTTAGAGTAAAGTTGGTGTGGGGGTTCGCCATGAGCTGTAGGCTGTGCGTCGTTTCGTTCGCGTTGGTTCTGGCGGTCCAAGCGCAGGATACTCGGACCAAGACCGCCAAGACCAGTAATCTCAAGACCGGCGGCGGAACTGCGAAGCCCGATGCCGCGTCCAAGAACGGCAGCGCGGGCAGACAGTCCCAAGGCACGAACACGCCACCAGCCAACAAAGGCAATACGCCGCCTAATCCAGTCATTAGGACGGCGGAGGTCTTTCCGCTCCCGTATTTCTGTATCCCGGCGCCCCCAGGCGGTGAGGCAATAAGGCTAAGCAGCCCAGCCGCCGCTTGCCCTCCTGCGCATATCAAGGTCCAGGCCCAGAACGCGGTTGCCATCGCCAGCGAGCTCAAAAGCGACACCGAGTTTACATTGCAGCCCGATGGCGACAACCGCATCATCATCTTCATCAAGTGCTCCGGTTGCGGGGACATGACGGCGATCAGAAAAGCCATTATCGCGTTGGCCCGCCCGCCGCAGGACAACGCCCTCCCATACAAGACCGAATTACCCGTGCCCCCTCCTTTTTCCGCGGCGAACATTGCGAATCAGGTGCGGGCGCTTTTCCCTGATATTAACGCCAGTTCCTCCGGAAGCCGGCTTCTATTGTCCAGTTCCAAGCCGTTTTCATCTTCTGACTTAGCTGCCATCAAGTCCTTGATATCTTCCTCTCCATTCCGCAAGGATTTGCCCTTATTTTGCCTTTCGGGAAGGCTCGACGCCCGCCCGAGCCCGGTGCCTGGTCCGCTCGCTTGCCCACTCGGAAGACTGCAACCCGCCGCCAACGCTTCGGCCATCGCCACGGCACTCGCTAAAGATCCCAACTTCACTATCACGGCACAAGGAAACAGCAGCCTCATCGTGGTTTGTAAGAAGACTCCCTGCGATTCCGCCAGCGTTGCGTCGATCGACAGCTCGATCGACGCTCTAGCCTGGCCATCCCCGGCCTACATTGAAGATATACGCGACGTGCCCGAGGGTGAGGCCGCCCTCATCGCACAGAAACTCACCGCTTCAAAACCGATGGGAATTACGGCCGACGTCGTTGGTCCCGGTGAGCTCCGGCTGAAAAGCGACACGCCGGCTTCCGAGGGTGATGTAATTTCCATCAAGCGCCAGTATATGTTTGCGGGCCAGGCGCCGCCCGATTTCCGCCTGTTCTACCAGCTTCCCAGTTCCGTAATTTCAGCCATTGCTCCGCCCCCAAACGCCGCCTCCGGCGGGGCGCCGTCAAATCCGAGCTCCGCAAGTGCCGCGGGCACCGCAAATGCCGCGGCTGCGCCTCCCGCCACACCGTCTTCCACGACTTCCGGCAAATCCGAGACCCCGTCCACCACGGTCACAACCAAGTCCTCAACCTCCACTTCCACTCCGAAACCCGGGGAAACTGACAGCACGCCGGCAAGCACGCCGGCTTCGGACGATTCCTCCAAGCAGACCGCGCCAGTTACAACCACCACCGTTGCCACCTCGGTAACACCGCCGGCGCCGCAAACGCCGCCCGCGGCGCCTGCCCCACCTGCCACTCCGACGCCGCCCGTCGGCGCGGGAATGCAGCCCTTCGCCGACAATGTGGTCTTTACGGACACAACCAATGACAAGTTGACCTGGCAGCGGATCCGCCTATTGACTCTGCTCGACCTGCCGCGGCCCGAAGTCTTGATGAATGCCTTTGCCTATCAGGCGAGTTCACCCGACGGCCGCGAGATTTTGCACAGCGCCGAGAAAGTACGCGATTTTGTCTCCGCCTATAACGACGCGCTCGAAACCTCAATTCAATACGGCTGGGATTACCTCAGCCGTGAGATGAATAAGGACTGCGTCAACCCCGCATTTCAGCCCAATACGCCCGAGTTGCTGCCGCCAGGCGGAATGAACCGGCCGGGCGTCCAGCCGACCCGCCCGCCCTGCACCACCGTCGAGACGACCGTCCGCCTGGAAGAAGGCAAGATCAAGACGTACTACGGCTTCTTCGACACCGACTTTTACGACTACATCACCCAGAAATTCGTCGCGGATACCGCCGACTGCCTCAAGCCTCTGCCATGGCCTGAACCCCACTCTCCCCAACCCTGCCTGGCTGACAATTACCGCACATGGTGGGGGTTCTGCCCTGCTGGAAAATACTGCTTGGGATTTACTCAGGCATTCCAACCCGTACGTCCCAACTTGACCAGCATCCTGATGGGCGCCATCGCTTCCAAGTACCCTCTCCACACGATTCTTGCAACCATTGGTTGTATGGAGGGGAAGTACGAAGTCTACGCCGAATGCTTTCCCGACAGGAAAGAGTTTAAGGAGCATGTCTCGTGGGCAAAAAACGCCCCCATGGTCCAGGGTGTGTTAAAGAGAAGCTCCGAGCACCACTCCGATTCGGCCCCGCCGGACTGCGATGACTGCCAAGCTACCATGCAGAAGTTGCACGCCGAGCAAGATATGCAAGCGCAGAATTTGTCGAGTTCCCAGAAAACCGACTGCCCGGACTGCTCCTACCAAAAGGACCTCGAGGTCGCCAAAAGCTGTATCCGAACCGAGCGTAGGAAGCTGATCGAAGAGAAGCGCTTCAGCAGCAGATTGAGCTGCGAGGTACTCGATTCCATTGCGATTGAGGCGCAGGAAAGATGTGGAATGCCGCGGACGTTTCCCCTGAGCTGCTTTACCATTCAGTCCGGCCAGAGTTTTTCCTCGCCCACCGCCTTTTCCACTTTCACGCTCCAAGACCTCAATGAGCTTGCCGAAGATCGCCTGGCTGACACGGGGCTTGCGTTCGATGAGGAAGAGGAGTATGGAACCAGCCACATCGGTTTGCTTCGGGCCGCCATCGCCGACTTCCTGTTCAACTACAAAATGTCCCAGGAGTTCCCCCAGGATTTCGTTCCCTACGATCTGCAGCACAGCGCGCAGGAATTGAACGCGGAATTGAATCCCCTGGTCGTCGCCTTCAATCAGGACGTTGCCGCCTACTCCCGGAATCTCTCCGACCGTTTGGAGGGTTCCTTGCCAAGCCAAAACCACTTTTTCCAATTGTGGCGCGACCATAAGAGCTTCCTCAACGACGGCATTATCACCGTGCGCGGAATCGGCAACGTTCCCAGTAGCGTGGACACTCTGACGGAGAGCTTCTTCGACGCCACGCAGGCCCAGAGCCTGAGTCAAGTCCTCGCCAATTTTAGCGGGCAGACTGCCGGCGGATCGTCGGCGGGCGCCACCCAGTCGTCTCTCAACGCGATCCTCTCCTCGCTGGAAAAGGGCACGCTCAATGTGACTACCGGCA
>JBEKYD010000414.1:0-5525 GCA_049511335.1 Bryobacteraceae bacterium
CCCTTCGGCCCCCTTCGCCCCCCCTTCGGCTCCTTCGGCCGCCCCCTTCGGCCGCCCCCGCAGTCCCTTCGGCCTAACAAGTTGTCGAAGATGAGTCTGAGAGGCCAGACTATTGAGGACCGCCGACTTGGACTGCTCGAGATCGGGCAGCCGCAGAACTGTCTTGGGAGCGCGTTTGCGTTTGTTCTTAGGCATGCAGCCCTTTTTACCTGGGAGCGCACCTTGACGCCAGTACCGGCTTCCGCGCCGCCTTGCGCGTTTATGGGACTATCGCCAACCGTGGCTGGACTGTTCCGAGGGAAAGGCCGGCGTCTGGGGGCGATCACCTCACAGAAAGGCCGCGCCCTTGAGTCTCTGGATTTGCGTTGAGACTCGCATCTCCTTGCCTACCGGTTCCAAACCCGGCGACCGGAATCGCCCGGCCGGATTACGCCCGAGCAGGATCCGAGAGAGAATAAGGCAGCTATGGACACGAGACAGTTGGATGCGCTTCTGAGTGAGGATGAAGGCACTGCGCTCGACTTCAAGCGCGACCAATATCCCTTCGAGGATGCGACAGACGAGCAAAAGAGCGAGTTCTTGAAGGACATTCTGGCGTTTGCCAACGCATGGCGGAGGAGCAATGCGTATATCCTGGTTGGAGTCGAGGAGGTCAAGGGCGGGCGGAGCATACCCGTTGGTGTCCGATCCCATTTGGATGACGCGAGTTTACAGCAGTTTGTGAACTCTAAGACGAACCGCAAGGTCGATTTCCGGTACGAATGTGCAATGATCGATGGAGTCGGTATCGGAGTCGTTTGCATACCTCTCCAGGAGCGCCCTTCGTACCTAACGAAGAGGTATGCGAAGCTAGCAGAGAACATCGTCTACATTCGCCGCGGAAGCAGCACTGATACTGCAAAGCCGGATGAAATCGCGAATATGGGTGACGCCCGCGAAGCACGTAAGACAGACCTTGCCCCACGGATCGTAATGGAGAAGCAGTTTCTCGACCTCCACTTCATTTGGCCGCATCCGGCTGGGCTGAATGGCGGGCCGGTTTTCCTTGCCAGGAAGCACTGGCAAGACAAGGCTCCATTAATACCCCTGTTCTCAATTCAGAACTTCGGCACAAGCCCAGCACTCGACGTAACGGTTGTCTTTGAACTGGACGACAACAACGCCGATTTGTCCGTTCCGAGTGAGTGGCAAGAATACGGTCTGTCTGTTTCGCAGAGCCTACCCGTCGGTGATGCTGGGGTTCTTTCACTGATGTACTGCAACTCTGGGGGGACCGGTTTAGGCATTCCCTTGTATCGGCGTTGGACCTGCGAACTCCCTAACCTTTCGCCGGGATCGCCGCGGTCGGTCGAACTACCCAATTTCATTGCCAATCGGCTCTTGCTTCGTGGTCTACAACTTGGGCATCGGTGCGAACCAGGCCAAAATCGCGAACTGACCCTGTGGGCGAGGATAAGTTGCCATTCGATGGATGGTGAGAAGCACGAGGCAGCCTTTCGCTGGGGTGTGAGCCCGTTTTCGTACGGGCCAGCCAAGCCGGTCGAAGTATTTGGCAATTGCAGAGAGCTTCCGCTCCTCGGCGGGCCGCCGGAACCCCCAGTCGTGTAGATGGCATCAAGCGAGTTGCAGCAGTCAGGTAAATACGCCTGCTCCAAGAAGTGCCGCGTTTCGAGATTAGGACCGATAAGTCGGCTTGCGTCCGGGCATCGATGGATCGAGCGCGAGCGGCGATTCGTCCCGTGAAACGCCGTTCCTTGAATGGAATATGTCGTGGGATATGCCGTATGCGGCCGGCGAAGTAAGGACTATCTTAAGCCCGCCATTTCTCTCTCATCGGCAACCGTATCGGCTTCGAACCCTCCATCGCGCAGGATCGCGGCGCATTCACTCGGCAGGTTCTCATCGATTTTCAGCTTCAAACCGTATGTTCCAAAGGCAGGTCCGCTGTGCCCTCGCGCGCAAGCTCGGCAGCATACGCCAGGGCGGCCTGAATGTCGGGTTCTTGAATAGAAGGGTAGCTGCCGGCGATTTCCTCGCGGGGCACGCCCGCGGCAAGGTTGTCGAGAATCACGGAAACCATCACGCGCGTGCCACGGATGCACGCCTTTCCGTGACAGACTGCCGGGTTAATGCTGATGCGCTCCTGCCAGTCGGCCATGCCTCATTCTACCTCGCAGTGCGCCGCCACCCCCATGGGAGCAAGCCGATCCTTTTCCGGCTGCCCGGCAATAAGACAAGCCGCCCAAGATCGGCGGCGCCGTGTGGCCGGTGGCATACCGCTACAATCGAGCTATGATCCACGAGATTCTGCCGGTCGGTCCGCTGCAATGCAACTGCTCCATTTTTGGAGACGAGCAAACGGGCGAGGCGATGGTGGTGGATCCCGGCGACGAGATCGCGAGCATCCTCGAAATACTGGCGCGGCACGGGCTCAAGGTGAAGGCCATAGTCATCACCCACGCGCACATCGATCATATCGGCGGCGCGCACAAGCTGCAGCAGGCCACCGGCGCCCCGGTATTCATGAATGCCAACGATACCGCGCTGGCGGACATGCTGGAGGCGCAAGCTTCCTGGCTGGGCGTACCGACGCCGGAGCGGGTCGCGATCGATACGGACGCGCGCGAGGGCGATTCGCTCACCGTCGGCGCGGCCGAATTTCACGTGCTCCACACGCCGGGCCATACACCCGGCAGCATCAGCCTGTGGATTCCGTCGGAAGAGAAGCTGGTGGCGGGCGACACTTTGTTTCGCGACAGCATCGGCCGCACGGATTTGCCCGGCGGCGACGGCCGGCAGATCTTGCGGTCGATCCGCGACAAGCTGCTTCCATTGCCCGACGAGACCGTGGTGATCCCCGGTCACGGGGCGAATACCACTATCGGCCGGGAGAAACGATCCAACTGGTTTCTGCAGGGGCTGAAATAATCGCGAGTAAGTAGGGCAGACCACAAGCGGCGATGGTCTGCCCCACAGAGCAGCGGAGCGCGACGGGCTGTGCGAGACAAGCGCCGGGACGAGTCCCGGCGTGGCAGACTGAGAGTCCGCTCCACGAAGAGCTGGAGGGTTCCCTTACTTAACGCTGGGCCCAGTAACGGCGGCGGGCCTCGACGGTCAGGCCCTTCGGTTTGACCGCGACGCGCAGAGTACGGAACTCGGAAATACGCACCGGTTGATCGGAAACGTAGCCCAGGTTGTACTGGCTGCGCAGCTCGGCTTCCAGATCGTCGAAGATCTGGTCGATGGTGTGTTTTTTCGAAACCTCGAAGAAGCCGCCGCCGGTTTCGCTCGAGATCCGCTCGAGCACACCCCTGCCGTCGGGACCGCCGAAGGGGCCATAGGCGCCGGGGTCGGAGTAAAGAATGGAGAAGACCAGCGTGTCGGCGCGCTGCGCCGCGGCGATGGCCTGGTCCGGGGTGCCGTAGCTGCCGAAATCGACTCCGTCGGTGAGCAGGATCAGGGCTTTGCGGCCCTGGCGAGCACGCATGATCTCGTTCGATGCTTTGGCTACGGCATCGTAGAGCAGCGTGCCACCGCCGTTCTGGAGCCGCAACTGGCTTTCGGTTTCGGTATCGACGTACGACAGGGAATCGTTCAACTGGCGGCGGTTGGAAGTGAGCGGCTGGCGGAGCTCGACGGCGCTATCGAACTGCATGATGAAGACCTGGTCTTTGTTTTCGCGCAGCACCTGGTCGAGAAAACGGAAGCTGGCGCCGCGCTCGGCGTCGAGCACGCGCCGCTGGCTGGCGCTGGTATCCACCATGAGGCCGATGGTCAGAGGCAGGTCGGTCTCGCGCGCGAAATAACGGATGGTTTGCGGATGGCCGTCCTCGGCGATGGAAAAATCGTCCTGACCGAGAGTGGTGACGATGGCGCCCTTTTTGTCGCGCACGGTGGCAAGCACGTTGACCACTTTGACTTCAGCCGAGAAAACCGGCGCCTGTTCCTGTTGGGCGGGCACTCGGCGGGCGCAGAGTGCCGCGGCGCCGGAAAAGAGAAACGCGCGTCGGGTGAAAGAAGACCGCATCCTAGGTTTTGGGTACTTCTTCAATTATCGGCGATCCGAGGAGACTCCGAACGCGTCCGCGACCGGGCCCCTGGCCGGGTCTTCGCCGGTATCAGATGGGTGGGGAGAAGAGCGGGACGAGGGCGTCCCGCGCGGACCGAGGGGGCCGCCCTACCAAAAATATGCGGCATTAGGCCAACTTTCGCACTCGCGCGCGCCGTTATTGCGTCTATCCTCCTGTACGTGCTCAAGTAGAGAAGGTTGGAGGTTATGCTTGCTTCGTCGAATCGTATGCATACTTACGCTGGCGTTACTAGCCACTGTAGCCACGCCCCAGGAGCAGAGCCGCGACTCGGTGGTTCGAGCAACGCTGGACAACGGGCTGCGCGTGGTGATTGTGCGCGATCCGCTGGCGCCGGTGGTTACGGTGGAGGAGAACTACCTGGCGGGCGGCAACGAAACGCCCGCGGGTTTTCCGGGAATGGCGCACGCGCAGGAGCACATGGCGTTTCGGGGATGCGCGGGCCTGAGCGGCGACCAGATCGCCGCGATTTATGCTCACCTGGGCGGCAGCAATAACGCGGATACGCAGCAAAACATCACGCAATACTTCGTGAGCCTGCCGGCCTCGGACCTGGAAGTGGCGCTGCGGCTGGACGCGGCCTGCATGCAGGATGCCCAGGATTCCGAGGAGGAATGGGCGCAAGAGCGCGGAGCAATCGAGCAGGAGGTTTCGCGCGACCTGTCGAACCCAACCTATAAATTTCTTACGCGGCTCAACGAGGATCTCTTTTCCGGAACGCCGTACGCGCACGACGCCTTGGGCACGAAGGCTTCGTTCGATGCGACCACGGGCGCCATGCTGAAGGAGTTTTATAGCGAATGGTACGCGCCGAATAACGCCATCCTGGTGATCGCGGGCGACTTGGACCCGGCGGCGGCGCTGGCCAAGGTCAAGCAGTTGTACGGACCCATTCCGCGCAAGCAGATTCCGGCGCACCCGGAGATCCAATTGCAGCCGGTCAAGGCGGAAAGCTTCACGCTGGACAGCAATCTGCCCTACGAACTGGTGTTCGTAGCGTTCCGCGTGCCTGGCTCGTCGAGCCCGGACTTTGCGGCGACGCGGATTTTGAGCGACGTGATCGATAGCCAGCGCGCCGACCTCTACGGATTGGTGCCCTTGGGAAAAGCCCTGGGAACGGACTTTGGCTTGACGGAAACATATCCGCGGGCGAGCGTGGGCTACGCGCTGGCGGCGGTGCCCGCCGGAGCCGATCCGGCGCCGATTACGGCGGAAGTGAAGAAGATCCTGGCGGGCTATGCGGAGAAAGGTGTGCCGGCGGAGTTGGTGGACGCGGCTAAGAAGGGGGAGATCGCGGGTGCGGAATTTGAGCGGAACTCCATCCCGGATCTGGCGGCAACCTGGTCGGAAGCGTTGGCCGTGGAAGGCCGCCAATCGCCGGAGGACCTGGTCGAAGCGATGAAGAAGGTCACGGTGGCGGACGTAAACCGGGTGGCG
>JBEKYD010000415.1:0-5522 GCA_049511335.1 Bryobacteraceae bacterium
CGCCTGGCACTGCTCCACGTGCCAACAGATCACCGTGGCGCGGGAAGCGCCCAAGGCCTGCGCGCATTGCGGCTCCGGCGAAATCCGCCAGGACCCCGACGTGCTCGATACCTGGTTCAGCTCCGGCCTCTGGCCATTTTCCACGCTGGGCTGGCCCGACGAGACCGAAGACCTGGCCACCTATTACCCTACCTCGCTGCTCATCACCGGCTTCGACATCCTGTTTTTCTGGGTGGCGCGCATGATCATGCTGGGCATCGAATTCATGGGCGAAGTGCCGTTCCGCGAAGTCTACATCCACGGCCTGGTGCGCGATGCCGAACGCCAGAAGATGTCGAAAACCCGCGGAAATACCATCGATCCGCTGTTGGTGACCGAAAAGTACGGCACCGACGCGGTGCGCATGGCGCTGTTGCAGGGCGCCGCTCCCGGCACCGATATCGTGCTTACCGAAGAGCGCATGGAAAGCTCGCGCGCCTTCGCCAACAAGATCTGGAACGCGGCGCGATTCCTGTTCCTCAACATGGAGCGCTCCAGCGTGGAACCCTGGGTTCCGCCTACCCTCGAGGAATTTCGGCCCGAAACCGACCCGGTCACGTTGGCCGTGCCCATCGAGGACCGTTGGATCTTCAGCCGCCTGAACCGTTGCGCGGAGCTGGCCAACCGCGCCATTGAAACCTACCGTTATCACGATGCCGCGCAGGTGCTGTGGCAGTTTTTCTGGCACGAATTCTGCGACTGGTATCTGGAGCTGAAAAAGCAGCGCTTCGAAGAGAACAGCGGATTGAGCGCCGCGTGGCGAAATACGCTGGCGGCATTCGAAACCGCGCTGCGCCTGCTGCACCCTGCCATGCCGTTTCTCACCGAAGAGCTCTGGCAGCGCCTGGCCAAAGGCGCGGAACGGCCGGTCTCGATCGCGCTGGCCCTCTACCCGCAATACCGCCGGGAAGCTGCCGACCTCGAAGCCGAACGCGAAATCGAAGTGCTGCAGCAGGTGGTAACGCTCGCTCGCACCCTGCGCACGGAAGCCAAGCTCGATCCCAAACAGCAGCTTTCCGGCACGCTGTATTCGCGGAATGCCGGCCTCGCGATCGCCGAGCGTCACGCCGTGGCCATTCAAAAGCTGGCCAATGTGACCCTGGAATTCCGCGCCGACGAAGCCCCCAAAGCGGCCGCCGCCAAGCGCTCCACAGCCGAATTCGACCTGGTGCTGAACGTTCCCAAATCGCAGCAAGAAACGCTTCGCAAACGCCTCGACAAGGAGAAAGCCCAGCTCCAGAAAAATATTTCCAGCAGCACGCGCCAATTGAACGACCCGGTATTTCTGGGTAAGGCTCCCGCCCACGTGGTCGAATCCATCCGGCAGAAGCTGGCGGAGTACGAAGCTCAAATGGGCAAGATAGACGGCGAGCTTGGCGAGTTATGAGGCTGGCCATCGTCCGCCTGGCGCTCGAAGAAGACATCGGTTCGGGCGATGTCACCAGCCGCTTCTCGGTGCCCGAGTCCCGGCATGCCAACGGCCGCTTTCTGGCGCGTCAGGATCTGGTCGTTGCCGGCCTCGAAGTGCTCGAAGAGATTTATCCCGAAGGCCTGGAGCTGCGCAAGCGGAACGGCGACTGTTGCGCCGATGGCGAGATCGTCGCCACGGTTTCCGGCAGCGCCCGCGCTTTGCTCGAACGCGAGCGCGTCGCTCTGAATTTTCTGCAGCGGCTGAGCGGAGTGGCAACCCTGGCGCGGCGCTATGCCGATGCGGTTGCCGGTACCCGCTGCCGCGTTCTCGATACGCGCAAAACCACCCCCGGCATGCGCCTGCTCGAAAAAGCCGCGGCCCGCGCCGGCGGGGTCGTCAATCATCGTTTCGGCCTGTGGGACGCCGTTCTCATCAAAAACAATCACATCGCCGCCGCGGGAGGCGTCCGCCAGGCGATTGAAGGCGCTCGGCGGAGCGGCCTCGAAATCGAGATCGAAGTGCGCACGCGCCAGGAGCTGGAAGAGGCTCTGGCATGCGGCGCGGGCCATCTTTTGTTGGACAATCTCACCCCCGCCGAAGCTGGCGCTTGGATTCGCGAGATCGCCGGCCGGGCCACGGTGGAGCTTTCCGGCGGCATCACGCTGGAAAACCTGCGCTCCTACGCCGAAACCGGCGCCGATTTTGTTTCCTGCGGCGCCATCACCCATTCGGCCCCGGCCGTGGACCTGAGCTTCCGCCTGGAGCTGGCGTGAGCGCTCCGGACACCAGGTGGGACGGACCGTCGGGATGGCTCGTGGACGTGGCGCACGCACTCGTGCGTGCCGTGTCGAGACTCTCTCGACACGTCATTGCAGTCGTGACACAGCGCCGCAGCCAGGCGTCGGCACGAGTGCCGACGCGGCACGCAAGAGTGCGCGCGCCACATGTTCACCCCGGGCGTTAATGCCATGACCCCTCTCGACATCGATCGCCTCCGTAGCGCCTTCCCCAACCGCCGCATCGATTACTTCCCTTCCATCGGCTCCACCATGAACGCCGCGGAAGGCCTGCCGCTCCGCTCGATCGTTGTGGCCGACGAGCAAACCGCCGGCCAGGGCCGCCATGGACACGCCTGGCATTCCGAACCGGGAGCGGGCATCTACTGCTCCATGGTCCTGCCGCCCACGCCAGTGCTGACGCTGGCTTTGGGGCTGGCTACCGCCGAGGCGATCTCGACCGTCGCCGGCATCGCCTGCGATCTGCGCTGGCCCAATGATGTGATGCTGGGCAGCCGAAAGCTGGCCGGCATTCTGGTTCAGCTCGTCGATGGCGCGGCCATCTCCGGCATCGGCATCAACGTCGGCCACCGCCGCTTTCCGCCGGAGCTCGAAACCGAAGCCATTTCGCTCGCCCTGGCCTGGACCGGCTCCCAGCCGCTCCCTTCGCGGGAGGAAATCCTTCTGGCGCTGGTCCGCGCGGTGGATGAATTCACCTCCCAAGACGCGCCCACCATCCTTCGCTTGTTCACCCACGCGTCGAGCTACGCTACCGGCCGCCGGGTGGTGGTAAACTTGCCCGACGGGACGATTGCCGGCGCCACTTGCGGTCTGGACGACGCCGGCTTTCTCCGCGTGCGCAAAGACGACGGAACGGTTACTTTGATTCTTGCGGGAGGCGTACGTGCTTCTGGCACTTGACGCGGGCAACAGCAACATCACCATCGGCGCATTCGAAGGCCAGCGGCTGCTGAGCCAATGGCGGCTGCGCACGGTTCACGAGCAGACCGCCGACGAGTGGGGCATCCTGCTGCGGAACCTGTTTTCGCCGGCCGGCCTCGAAATCGGCGCCATCGACGGCATCATTATTTCGAGCGTCGTCCCGCCCATCGATTCCACCCTCGCGTCGATGACCGAACGCTATTTCGGCACCTCGGCCATGTTCGTCACGCCGCGCACCGATATCGGCCTCGCCATCCGCTACGACAACCCCAATGAGGTCGGCGCGGACCGGCTGGTCAACGGCGTGGCTGGATTCTACAAATACGGCGGTCCATGCATTGTAGTGGACATGGGCACGACCATCAATTTTGACGTGATCTCCGGCAACGGCGAATACCTGGGCGGGGCCATCGCGGTCGGTATCGGCATCGCCGTCGAAGCCCTGTTCGCACGCACGGCGCGGCTGCCGCTGGTCGATTTCGGCGCGCCCAAACAGGTGATCGGAACCAATACCGTCGCCAGCATGCAATCCGGTCTGTACTATGGCGCGATAGGGATGATTGACGGAATCGTGGAGCGCATCGTGGCGGAGTTGGGCGCCGGCACCAAGATCATCGCCACCGGCGGGCAGGCAAGCATGATCGTCAGCGGCTCGCGCTATCTGAAGATCGTCGACGAGCACCTGACGCTGGAAGGCCTGCGCATGATCTGGGAGCGGAATCACGGGAAAAAAGCCCAAGGCCAGTGAATTACTTCAACTACTTCACCGAAATTGAAGAGCATTTCCAGCGTGCCCGCGGCACCAGCTTGTTCCTGCTTTCGCCGCTCGATTGGGCGCTGGCGGAAAGCTGGAAGAACCAGGGCGTGCCGCTGGAGGCCGTGCTGCGCGGCATCGAGGTGGCTTTCGAGAAATGGCGTTCGCGCAAGGTCAAAACCCAGATGGTGAACTCGCTGGCGTTCTGTTCCCAGGCGGTACTGACCGAAGCGCAAAAAATGGCCGGCGGCGAAACCAGGCCGGAACGCGCCGCCGCGCCGGCCTTCGCCAGCGAAGAACTGCGCGCATATCTCGCGGCAAACGCCCAGGCCATGCCGCCCGGATACGAGGAAATCGCCGCCGCGCTGAACGGCCTGGCCGGCGATGTCGAACGCCTCGCCACCGACCTCGAATCCCTGGAGCAGCGTCTGACCGTGCTCGAAGAGAAAATGATCGCCCACGCGCGCGGCGGCCAATCCGAGGAACAGGCGCTCGCCTCGCGCCAGGAACTTGACCGCCAGTTGCGTCCCTATCGTTCCAAAATGACCGCCCCGCAACTGGCGCTGCTCGAAAAGCAATACCTGGAGCGCAACCTGCTCGAACAAGCCGGCCTGCCGCGGCTCAGCCTGTTCTACATGCGCTGAAAATGCAGACGTCCGGCTCACACGAAAAATCGAGGCGGGCTTCGACGCGCGGATCGTGATTTAGAGGGTGGTGGGCATAGGTCAGGCGGCGGTTTTGAGGCGTTTTTCGGGGGTGGGGGTCGAGCGCTGGGCTGCTTTGAGGCGGCTATGGTGGACGATCAAGCGGAGGATTTCCGGATTTGAAAAATCAAATTGCGGGGGTAGCAGCTCGCGCGGGAAATCGGTGGCTGGGTTGTAGGTTTCTCCCGCTTTTACAGCAAGTTCGGACATCGACTGGGCGTCTTCGATGGCTTGCTCGAAGGCGGCTTTGCGGCCGGCCTGGAGTTGGCGGAGCATGGCGATATCCTTTTCCACGCGGCGCTGAATGCGGGACGCGTAGAGGGCGATCCGTTCGAGGCTTTTGTCGTGAGCGAGCCAGGTGCGGCCCTGGGTGAGGGCGGCGATGGCTTCATAGTATTCGGGATCGGCTTGGAGGGCGACGTTGTCGAGAGCGAAGATGGCGTCTTCGATGGCGACGGCGCGCTGCAGTTGCCAGCGGCCGTCAGCGATGGACTGGACAAGGCCGGCTTCGAATCCGCTGGCGGGGTTGAAGTATTGGTGGGTGTCGCGGCAGTGTTTGTCGTAGGCGACTTGGTCTTCCGGGGTCAGGATGTGGACCTGGCCGGTGAGGCCGTGGCGGTATGCGTTGAGGGCGCGAGGGTCGCGCGGCTTGGATTCTGGTTGTGCAGGTTCGGGATGCATCGGTAATCCTTCCGGCCATATTGGTAGCATGGCGTCAAGCGGGAATTCTGTGGAAAACCTTGCAAGTGGTTGGGAGGATTGAAGCGATTTTTGCGGAAGTTGTGTGACCCACTTGCAGAACTCGCAACAGAAACCTTCCGCACTGTTCGTATTCCGTCCGGGGCGACGATTTTTTGGAGCCCCAATTGCTGTCAGGGGCTGTGAGTGCGTGAAAT
>JBEKYD010000416.1:0-5498 GCA_049511335.1 Bryobacteraceae bacterium
GGTCATGCGCGAACCCAGCACCGCCGCGGCCTGGCCGGTGCGCAGGGGCTCCAAGAGATGGAGCAGGCATTCCGGCGGGTACTGGCCGTCGCCGTGCAGCAGCGCCACGAACTCGAACCCATTCTCGATGCCGTATTGATATCCCAGCTTTTGAATGGCGCCGTACCCGTCGCGCCGGGCATTAAACAGAACGCGAATCGGGAACGGCGTTTCCTGGCCGCGCCCCACGTTGTGGCTGTGGGAGAAGGTGGCATCGGCCGAGGCGTCGTCCAGAATCAGAATCTCCGCGTCGTATTTTTCCGCCAGGCGATCCGGAATCCGGGCGATGACCGCATCGATGGTCTTTTCCGCGTTGTAAGCGACCACGAAAATCAGCAGCCTGGGGCGGGTATCGGATTGGCGAGTGGGCTCCATGGACACAGCCTTCAGCTTTCAGCGCTCAGCTTACAGCTTACAGCAGAGCCGCCAAGAGCAATCCTGCATTCTGGCTTCTGCCCTTCCGGCTTCTTCTTTCGTGCTTTCATGGAAGCAGATGCCTGCCCCTCGGGTGGAACTCCGGGCCGTCTCCAAAACGTACCAGAACGGTGGCCAGCCAACGCCGATTTTACACCGTATCGACCTGAAACTGATGCCGGCTACGTTGACCGCGCTGGTAGGCCGCAGCGGCTGCGCCAAGACCACGCTCCTGAACCTGGCCGGCGCGGCAGGCAGGAGTGCCGGCACGAGTGCCCGCGCCACTTGCCAAGGAGTCCCGTGAGAAGTTCGCGCTAGCTGAAATCCTTGCCGTTCGAGACGCGTGAGCGAACGATTTTGAGAATTGCCTCTTCCACCTCGGGGATTTCGAGACCTGTGGAATCCAGGTACGCGGCGTCGGGGGCCTGGGCCAGCGGCGCGTCGGCGCGGGTGCTGTCGCGAGCATCGCGTTCGCTCATTTGGGCAGCCAGATCGTTCTCGCTGACGGTGCCGCCCTGGGCGCGGACGTCGCGCAGGCGGCGGCGAACGCGCTCGGGGGGTTGGGCGTCGAGGTAAATCTTGACGTCGGCATTTGGAAAGACGACGGTGCCGATATCGCGGCCTTCCATGACCACGCTGGTCCGCTCGCCGAGAGCGCGTTGTTTGGCGACCATGGCGCGACGGACGGCGGGAATGACGGCGATGCGGGAAGCGCCATCGGAGACTTCGGGCGTGCGAATGGCGTCGGTGACGTCTTCGCCATTGAGCCGGATGCGGCCGGGCTCAAGCTCGATTTCGGCGGCGATGGCGAGTTGCTCCATGCGGTGATGGTCCGCCGTATCGATATTCTGGCGCACCGCCCACAGCGCCACCGCACGGTACATCGCGCCGGTATCGATATAGAGAAAGCCAAGCCGATCCGCGAGGCGGCGGGCGATGGTGCTTTTGCCCGCGCCGGCGGGTCCGTCAATGGCGACTACGACGATTTTCTGATTCCCGTTAGCCAAGTGAGTAGAATATCAGGCGGCGAGGCTGAAACGTGCCCGCAAAGGCACCGGCGAACAAGATCGCCGGCGCTACTCGCAGCGGAGGGCGATGACGGGGTCGACTACCGTGGCGCGGCGCGCGGGGATGTAACACGCCAGCAGGGCAATGGCTCCCAACAGCAGCGTTACCGCCAGCAGAGTGAGCGGATCGGCGGGGCGGACGCCGTAGAGCAAGTTGGCCATGAAGCGCGTCAACGCCAGGGCCGCGGCTAGCCCTGCGGCCATTCCGATCGCTGCCAGCTTCATGCCTTGGCGCAGGACGAGCCCGACGAGTTCTCCGCGGGAGGCTCCCAAGGCCGCGCGGATTCCGAGCTCATGGACGCGGCGCGTGACTGCATAGGACATGACGCCGTAGATTCCGACCGCGGCCAGCAGGAGCGCGGCGGCCGCGAAGATGATGAGCACCAGCGTGGTGAAACGGCGCTCGGCAAGCGAGCTCGAAATGATTTGCTCCATGGTTCGGACCGCGTAGATGGGTTGATCCCGGGTGGGACCGGCGACTTGTGCGCGAACGGCAGGCACGAGGCTCAGGGGCTCGAGTCGCGTGCGCAGGGTGAGCACCAGACCCGCCACAGCTTCCGACATGAACTTGTCGGGTACCTGCCAGACTGGGAAATAGACCTGGTCTCGTGTCTTGGCGGTATCGTCGGAATCCAACCCCCAATGCTTCACGTGCCCAACCACGCCGACGATTTGGACCGGGCCCAATACGATGAGGCTGATCTGGCGGCCGATCGGGTCCTGACCAGGAAAGATGTGCCTTGCCAGAACCTCGTCAATTACCGCCACCGGGGGCGATGCCAGGTTGTCGCGGTCGGTGAAAAACCGTCCGCGCTTGAGGGGAATTTGCATCACGCCTGGGTAGTCGGGAGTGACGATATAGAACATCGTCAACATCGTCCGGTCTTGAGGCGGCTGCGGTCCGGTGCCCGGCCAGAAGGAGATCTCGCTGTCACTCTCGCTGAGAGGAAGCACCGATGTGATGGCTGCCGAGTGAACTCCCGGAACCGCAGCCACGCGCCCGAGCAATTGCTGGTAGGCAAGCCGGATGGCCGGCGGGCTCGCCATCACCTGGGGCGACAGGGCGACCTCGCTGGTCAGAATGTTGCGCGTGTTGAATCCGGGATCGACCTGCCACAGCCGCCATACGCTCTGCATCATGAGCCCGGCGCCGGCAAGCAAGATGACAGCCAGGCCCATTTCCACGGCGACGAAGACGCCCTCCGCGCGGTGACGTCCGCCTCCAGCGCCGCGCGCGCCTTCCTTCAGCGATTCCTGCGGGTTTGCATTCGCGCTGTGAAAGGCTGGGGCGAGGCCGAACAAGACACCCGTGGCGATGGAAATCGCCAGCGTGAAGAGCATGACGTAAGGGTCGATTCCGATCTCCCCGGAGCGCGGCAGGCTACCGGGCGCGGCGGCCAGGACGAGGCTGGTGCCCCAGCGGGCGAGCAGCAAGCCGACCGTGGCGCCGCCCAGAGACAGCAGGACGCTTTCCGTCAACAACTGGCGCACCACACGCGCGCGTTCGGCGCCCAGCGCGGTGCGAATCGCAAACTCACGCCTGCGTGCCGTGGAGCGCGCCAACAGCAAGTTGGCCACATTGGCGCAGGCGATGATCAGCACAAACCCGACGGCGCCGACGAGCAGCAGCAGCGTGGGGCGGATGTTCTGCACCATGTCGTCCTTCATCCGGACCAGCTTCGCCCCGTGCCCCGCATTCGTCTTCGGGTACTGGCGGCCAAGCGCTCTGCAGATGGACGCCATCTCGGCCTGCGCCGCTTCGATGGTTACGCCCGGTTTGAGGCGGCCGAGGACCCCGAGTCCCGCGTGCTCCTCCCGAGTGCGGAACTCGACCGAGTTCCATTGCTCAATCGGAACGTAGACCTTGGCATTCTCGCTGAAGCGAAAATCGTCCGGCAAGACACCGGTCACGGCGCAACGGACGGCATTCAGGGTGAGCGCCTTGCCGAGAATGTTGGGGTCGCCTCCGAACCGCCCTTTCCAGAACCCGTAGCTGAGCATCACCGCGCAGGCACCGCCCTGGCGGTCTTCCTCAGGCAGGAAATTGCGTCCTAGCATTGGGATGACGCCGAGGACCGGGAAGAGGCTCCCCGAGACGTACTTAGCCGAGAGATGTTCGGGTTCGCCGGCTCCAGTAAAGTTGAAGTCATCGCTGCGGTAGGCGCCCATGTCTGTGAAGGAGCGGCTTTCGCGGCGCCAATCGAGATAATTCGGGTACGCGACCGAGGCCTCACGGAACTCGGATGTGCTCTCCCAGATCTGTAGCAGCCGGCCAGGGTCGGGATAGGCCAGCGGCCGCAGAAGCACGCCGTTTACGACGCTGAAAATGGCCGTGTTCGCGCCAATGCCGAGCGCCAGCGCCAGCATGGCGATTACGGTGAAACCGGGGGCTTTTCGCAAGGTGCGGAATCCATAGCGAAGATCCTGCCCGAGACCGGCCAGCACACCTCCTTTGTTGCCCGCGCCCAAGACGACAGGCTCCGCCGCGTCCGTGCGTTCGACGGCGCGCAGTTCTCTGGCCAGCAGTTCGTGGCCGCCGACTTCTTCGAGCGCGATGCGGCGCGCTTCCGCCTCCGTCGCGCCTTCGTTTCGGAGCTCGCGGTACCGGTCTTCGGCATGCTGGGCCAATTCCTCGACGATCTCCGCCTCGCGGGCCGGAGCGAGCTTCAAGTTCGCCAGTTGCTTGCGTATCGGTTCGTTCCAGTCAGGCATTTTCCACTCCCGTGATGCGGCTGATGGCCTCGACGAACGTCTGCCAGCCCTGCCGCTGGGAAGCCAGGATTTTCCGTCCCTGCGAGGTCAGCCGGTAATAGCGGCGCCGGCGCTGGCCGCTTTTTTCGACCCAGCGCCCTTGAATCCAGCCGCGCTTCTCGAGGCGGTAGAGCAACGGGTATAGCGACGCCGCGTGAAACCGGAGAGCGCCTTGGGACCGCTGTTCGATGAGCTTGCTGATCTCGTAGCCGTGCCGAGGCAAAGCTTCCAGCAACGAGAGCAGGAGCAGCTCCGCGCTGCCTTTTTTCCATTCGCGATCAATAGCGTGGTCTTCCATATGTATTGCTGCTATATATTAGAGCGCGCCATGAGCCGGCGTCAAGGGGCAACCGCGGCAACGTGGAGTAGGCCTTTTGCCCTGCGCCGGTGCTGGCAGATTTCCGGGCTCGGAGTCCGTGGGATAGTTCGCCGCGAAATGCAGGCCAAAGGCCTGCTCCACGGGAGCTGTCGTATACTAACAACACTCCGGGAGGACGGCTTGAGACGGTTTTCGATCCTGATCGGCCTGGCCGCGGCCACGGCTCTGGCGCAGGGCAATCCGGCGGCGCGCGCCGCACGCGAGTGGCGGATCGCGCACGAGCGGGCGATTGTCGACGAGTTCATCGCGCTGTTGGCGATTCCCAACGTCAGCCGCGATCGCATGAACATCGAGCGTAATGCCGAAACCATCGCGCGAATGCTGGAGCAGCGCGGCGTAGCCTCCAGGCTGGTTAGCGCGCCGGGCGCGAACCCGGTGGTGTTCGGCGAAATCCGCACGCCGGGCGCCTCGCGCACCATCGTCTTCTATGCCCACTACGACGGCCAGCCGCTCGACCCGAAGGAGTGGGCTACACCGCCTTTCGAACCGGTGCTGCGCGACAAGCCTTTTCAGGATGGCGGGAAACTGGTTGCGCTGCCCGCCGCGGGCCAGCGATTCGACCCGGAATGGCGCCTGTACGCCCGCGGATCGGGCGACGACAAAGCGCCCATCGCCGCGATGCTGACGGCTCTCGATGCCATCCGCGCGGCCGGTATCCAGACACGTTCCAACATCAAGTTCGCTTTCGAAGGCGAGGAGGAGGGCGGCTCGCCGAACCTGGAGCGGATTCTCGACGCCAACCGGGAACTGTTCTCGGGCGATCTCTGGCTGATGTGCGACGGCCCGGTCTATCAAACCGGCCAGCAGCAAATTGTCTTCGGGGCGCGCGGGGATACGGGCCTCGACGT
>JBEKYD010000417.1:0-5487 GCA_049511335.1 Bryobacteraceae bacterium
CGGCCGTCTGCACCTGAAACTGGTCCACGGCCTCCACCGAGACCCCGAACGCCAGATTGCGCGTGTCGGCCTCGGTTCCAGCGCTGGTCAACGGCAGACCTTCGATGTAGACCTCGTTCTGATAGGTCTGGCCACCGTTGAAGGAGCCGGTAGATGGACCGGCCGCCTGCGTGCTGTAATTGTCGACGCCTATGGCGAGGCCGGCGAATGCCGAGGGGTCGCGGGGAGAACCTGCGGCGTTCATGGCCAGCGGAAGAGCGTCGTAGACGTTATTCTCCATCGTGGAGCCAAGCGCGACATCGTCCGTCTTCAGCACGGACGGCGCGGCTTCCACCGTAACCGATTGGCTGGCCTGTCCGATCTGCAACTTGGGACTCAACCCCACCACCTGCAAAGCGTCCAGTACAAGGTGCTCTTGAGTGAAGGATTGAAAGCCGGTTGCCTTCACCGTCACGGTGTACTCGCCAGCCGGGAGAAGCGAAAGCACAAAAAAACCGGCCTCGGTGGTCTTGCGAGCGGTTTCGACTCCAGTGGCTACATTGATCGCGGTCACGCTGGCGCCGACCACAACTGCTCCCGACGGATCTGTTACCGTACCTTCGATGGAACCGGTTCCGCCCACTTGCGCAGTCGCAATCGTGACTGCCAGGAGCGCTGCCAACAAGCAGTATGAAAACACTCGCATGGTTTAACCTCCATTACTCATGTATGGCTCAAAATCAGCCTACTCGCCGGCCTCATTCCTGTTCTCTGATCTGCGTACACCTGGTGCGCATCCGGTGCGGCAAGGCGTACAGCACCCGGAAAACGGCTTCAGTTTGCTCGCGATGATTCGTAGAAGCCAGCCTAAGGTATCCTAAGGCGGATTGGGCCGAATGTCATTAACCCTTTTGCGGTACCGGGAGTTGCACGAAACGCATATTAGCGTCTATGCGTTTCGCATAGGTCTTTGCATAAGTCTTCGCATAGGCTTTTCGCATAGGTTTTAGCGGGCGGCCGATGGTGGTACTCTGAGGGTCGCGAACCTTCTCATGCCGACGTCAGTCCCTCTCGCTCGCCAACGAGGCGTTCCGACGATTGTCGCAGCCCGATGCCTGGCAGTGCCGGTTTTGCTCGCCCTCGTGGGTCCATTGGTCTGCGTGGCGGGAGTCGGATTCCCACCGGGAAACCCCAGCTATGGCGTCGACTTGTGGAGCGAGGCGGAGGGCCTGCCGCAGTCTAGAGTCCGTGCCATCGTGCAGACTCACGACGGCTACATCTGGTTGGGCACCGATGGCGGCGCCGTCCGCTTCAACGGAGCCAGTTTCAGGGCGTTCACAGTCGAAAGCGGAAATCTGAAGGACAACGAAGTCTGGGCGCTTCAGGAAGACGACGAAAATGCGCTCTGGATCGGCACCTATGGAGGCGGCCTCACCCGCCTCAAAGATGGCCGGTTCGAAACCTTTACGACCTCCGACGGCCTGCCTGACGATGTCGTCACCCGCATCGAAAAGGACTCGTCCGGAGATCTCTGGATCGCGACGTCGAGCGGATTCAGCCGTTATTCGCGCGGGCATTTCACTCGCATTGAAGCGCCGGGCAGACCCACCGTCGTCGGACGCGACACCATCTGCGCGCGCTCTCCTCGCGGCGTGTTCATGTCCACGGGCTCCCAGGTGCTCCGTTTCACGGACGGCCGATTTGAACCGCTCGCCGGAATCGTCCGGAGAGGCGACGGATTGATCGATAGGCTCACCTGCGCCGCCGATGGTTCGCTGTGGATCGGATTCAGCAACGGCGTGATCAAGCACTGGAAGAACGGCAGGGCCGACACATTCATGCCGCAACCGGGCTCGGCCACCCAAATGACCATGCTCTACGAAGACCCCACCGGGGGCGTCTGGGCGGCGTTGGGGCGGACGATTTACCAACTGCGGAACGGGCGGTTCGAACGGTTGCCCTTGGAGGATGGGAGAACGGACCTCGGCGTCGTGTATAGCATGCATGTCGATCGAGAAGGCAGCATCTGGGTTGGACTCCAATCGAATGGACTCGGGCGTCTCCGTGTGAAGCAGATCTCAACCCTGCCCGCTCCGGAAGGCGTCCCCGACGATATAGCTCGCTGCGTTTTCCAGGACCGGCACGGCGACGTCTGGGTCGGAACGTCCAGCGGCTTCGGCCGGTATCGCGAGGGAAGGCTGTTATCGCACACGAGCCTCCCGGAAGGGCATTCGGGACCCGTCAGATCGTTCGCGGAGGACCCGCATGGCAGGCTCTGGATTGCAGCCGACAAGGATCTGCTGCTGCTGGACCAAGGCCGCCTGACCGCTTTCCCCGGCTGGCGGGCGTCTTCCGTAATCACGGTGATTTACAGAGATACCCTCGGCGTCATGTGGGTCGGCACCGACTGGGATGGTCTCTACCAGTGGACCGGCAAGGCTTTCCGAAGCTACCGCACCGAGGATGGATTGGCCGGGAATCGAATTCGGGCGCTCGCGCGCGACCGCCAGGGCGCACTGTGGATCAGCGCAGTCGGGGCCGGCATAAGCCGGTTTTCTCAGGGGAGGTTCACCAATTATGGTACCAGCGCGGGCCTGGCTGGGAGTCGTATTTATGCCATTCACGAAGATGAGAACGGAACACTATGGTTCGCCACGCGTGGCGGGCTGACCCGGCTAAAGGACGGAAAGTTCTTTTCCTACACTTCGGCTTCAGGCCTGTTGGTCGATTTTGTCTATAGCATTCTCGATGATGGACTAGGCAACTTCTGGTTTAGCTCCGCTCAGGGGCTCTTCAAGGTTAGTAAAGCGGAACTGGCGGATTTCGCAGACGGGCGGGCTAAGAAAGTCACTCCGGTAAGTTATGGCATCCGGGATGGGATGAAGACGCGCGCTTGCAACGTCGGCAACCAACCTGTTGCATGGAAGACAACCGATGGCCTGTTGTTGTTCAGCTCCTTGAAGGGCGTTGTTGTGGTCGCTCCCGGCCGCCTGATATCCAATTCCTATGTCCCCCCCGTGCATATCGAAGGCGTCACTGTGAATCGCCAAAAGCAGCCACTGGACCGCGAGCCCAGTTTGCCTGTTGGGGCTGGAGAAGTTCAGATCGACTACGCGGCGCTCAGCTATCTGAATCTGGAAAAGGTCCGGTATAAGTACATGCTGGCGGGGTTCGACGCCGATTGGGTGGACGCCGGAGACAGAAGCTTTGCCTATTACGCGAATTTGCCTCCGGGCGCTTACCGTTTCCAGGTCATCGCCGGCAGGGTGGACGGTCAGTGGAATCAGCAGGGGGCTCACTTTGGATTCCACTTGCGGCCGCGCTTTTATCAGACATGGTTGTTCTGGGGCGCTGCCGCGTCGGTTGCGTTGCTGATCACGTGGCTGTTCCATAGGCTTCGGATTCATGAGCTAAAGGCCAGGTACTCAGCGGTCCTGGCCGAGCGCCACCGGATCTCGCAAGACATTCACGATACGTTTGCCCAAAATCTGGCCGGTATTGCGCTACAACTCGACTCGGTCACGATGCAGTTGGAGGAGATCCCGCCGGGAGTGCGGGGCCGGCTTGACGAAGCCTGTAACCTGACTCGCTATAGCTTGGCCGAAGCCCGGCGCACCTTAACCGATCTGCGCTCCGATGAACTCGAAGGCACGGAATTGACGGTTGCGCTGCCCGAGATTGCCAAGCGCCTCGTGGGCGGCTCCGCCGTTCGGACCGCTATGCACGTGGCCGGTACGCCGCGAAAGCTTGGCCCCGTGACGCAGAAAACTCTGGTCCGCATTTTCCAGGAAGCCATGGCGAATGCGCTTAAACATTCCCATGCCGAGAGTATCGAAGTTCAATTACGCTACGAGGAAGCGGGTCTCGTGCTGGCTGTGAAGGACGATGGCCGCGGCTTCGATGCGGAACGCGCGATTCCCCTGACCGTTGGGCACTACGGACTGACCGGCATGCGCGAGCGGGCCGAGCGGATTGGGGGGCGCATGGCGGTGACAAGCGCGCCCGGTCAAGGTACTGAATTGGTGGTTTTCGTGCCGTTCGCCGAATAGCGCCGGCACACAGGCACAGGCTTATGAGTGACTCATCGCAGATTCGCATCATGATCGTCGAGGATCATTTCGTGGTCCGCGAAGGGCTGAAATCAATCGTCAACAGCCAGAGGGACATGGTCACCGTCGCCGAAGTCGGCAATGGCAGGCAGGCGATGGAGGCGTTTGAACAACACCAACCCGACGTAACCCTGATGGACGTGAGAATCCCCGGCCTGAACGGCATCGACGCGATTAGCGGCATCGTCGCGAAATTCCCTAATGCCCACGTCATTGTGTTGTCCACCTACGGCGGCGACGAGAACATCTTTCGCGCCTTCCAGGCCGGCGCAATGGCCTATTTCCTCAAGGACATCAAGGGCCAGGATCTGGTCGACGCGATTCGAGCCGTCCACGCGGGGCAACGCGTGGTGACCTCGGAGATCGCGTCTCAACTCGCTGGGCGGGTCCCGCTTACGGCTTTGAGCCCACGCGAAGTCGAGATCCTGACTCTCGTCGCGAAGGGCAAGTCCAATAAGGAAATCGCCACCGAACTTGCCATCAGCGAGGGCACGGTGCGGGTCCACGCCAGCAATCTGCTGTCGAAGCTCCGTTGCAGCGGCCGGGCCCAGGCGGTCTCGGAAGCGATTCGCCGCGGCATTATCGAAGTGGAATGATGCAGCTTCTCCCCAAATGTCACTAATGTGCCCAGTTTTGTTTTTTTGTAAAAAAGAAGGGTTTTGACGCGAGGAATCGCTTTATGACATACCCGAAGGCCCTCTTTTGCCTGAGCGACGGCTTGCTCGGCAAGCCGTGCCCGTGAAGACACGGCGGGAGCGCGCTGAAGCAGCCCGAGCGCTGTAGCTTTCCACTCGCGAAGCGTCGTTGCGTCGGCCTTCTCGCGGCGCCACGTAATGCCGCGGATTCCACGGAACAGGCGGCGCACGGTTAGACGCGCCCGCGCGCGCCCGCCTCGGCCTTCCCGCGGCGCCGCGCGAGGCCGCGCGTTCCACGAGAGCCGGTGGCCGGACGGATGCGTCCGCGCGAAGGTTCTCGGCGAACGTGTTCTGCGCCGTTGAGCCGCAGCGGAAGCAGCCCGGCGCGCTGTGGCTCTTCGACCTCCCTCATCCAACGCGATTCCGAAAGCCATCGCCGCCGGTGGTCACCGGTGCAGAGCGACACGGACCGCCGCCAGGGATGGCGCCGCCCCGCTTTGCGCAAGTTCTTTTTCCAGCGGCGAAGGGGGGAGTGCCCGCCCGGTCGGTCCACCGCCCGCCCAGATCTGAGCCAGGAAATATTCTTGGCCGACGCGGTGGAACACCAGCACCGGTTCCGTTCGCTCCTTGCCGACGAGGTTCATGGTGGTCACGGCTTTGGCGGCCTGTTCCTGTGCCCGTCTGCATAGCGGATCGCAAGATCCTCCGCTTTCTCGGCATCAATGCTGAGGTGCCGCGCCTGGCGCGGATCAGCTATATAGCTA
>JBEKYD010000418.1:0-5476 GCA_049511335.1 Bryobacteraceae bacterium
CGGCGTTGTTGACGATGATCGAAAACACCAGCCATTGGCCGGACCGCCGCTGGGCGTAACCGGAAAGGGCATTGACGTGGGCCAGCGAGCCCGTCTTAGCGTGGATGCGGCTTTTGGCTGGGCCGTCGATAAAACGCGACATCAGCGTGCCGTCCTCACCAGCGAGCGGTAGCAGGTCGCGCCACGCGTCGCGCCATGGGGAGTCGTTCATGTAGCGCAACAATCGCACCACGGTGGCAGGCGTGACCAGGTTCGATCGCGACAGGCCCGATCCGTCGCTGAGCGAATAACCTTCGGGCGAGATTCCCACCGAGGCGAGAAAGTCTTTCAACTCCTCAAGCCCGGCTTCGCGGCTGCCCTCGCCGCGACGCGCCAGGCCGACGGCGCGCAAGGCCATCTCGGCGTGCAGATTCTGGCTGACCTTGGCGGTGATCTTCAGATCTTCCGCCAACGCCGGCGAGGTGTGCCGTGCGAGCTCGACGGCGGAGACCGGGAGCGCCGGCGCCACGGGCGGGCCGTTCCCTATCGGCCCACTGCGGGTGGGGTATCGATGCTCGGCGCGAGCTTCGCCATCGACGGTAACGCCGCGCTCTTCGAGCGCCTTGCGGAATGCCAGAGCGGCGTAGAGCGCCGGATCTTCAATGCCCAGTTCCAAATCGTCCGGAGGGGAGGCTACGGGCAGGGCGCCCCGGAGGTCGATATGAAAGCTGCCGGCGAGGCGCTCGAAGCGCACCCTTCGCTCGCCGCCCGGGGCAATGGTTTGCACGCGATTATCGATGGTGTAATACTCCAGCGGCGGGTTCAGCTCGAGCGCGGCGGCGGCGCCAACCTCCGCGCCGGGCCGGACGCGCAGCAGGAAGGCGTTGTCGTTCACGGTGAGCGCGGAAACCGGCGCGCCGTATTCGAATTGCGGGTCGCCGATGGACCAGTTCTCGACGTATGGCTCCCAAACATAGCGGGTGTCGTCGCCGACGATGCCGCCCGAAACGCGCCGGATGCCGCGCGCCACGATCTGGTCGGCCAGATCTTCGATGGCGGCCAGGGGATTGCCGGTCACCGGACCGGGTGTGTAGGGGACGGTGCGCGCGGATAGGTCGGGGTCGCCGCCGCCTACCAGGCGAAGATCGCCGGCGATGCGCCCGTCCGGATCGGCCAGCGCCTGGGCCAC
Organism: Bryobacteraceae bacterium; assembly: GCA_049511335.1. Classification (GTDB taxonomy): domain Bacteria; phylum Acidobacteriota; class Terriglobia; order Bryobacterales; family Bryobacteraceae; genus JBEKYD01. Next base: position 1,169 of record JBEKYD010000418.1, read on the forward strand.
GACGCGAGTCTCGAAGGTGTAATCCGGCCCCAGCCGGTTGAGAGCGAGCGCGATGGTGAAGAGTTTGGTGTTGGAAGCCGGAACGAAGAGCTTGTCTTGGTTTTTCGAGTACACCACTTGGCCACTCTTCAGGTCGCGAATCTCGATGCCCCAAAAGGCTGCGTTGGCGGCAGGGGAACCGTTCAGCAGCTTATCGATGCGGGCGGCGAGATTGGCGGCCGAAAGAGCCGGGCTGAAGGCCAGGGCGAGGGGAAGAAGAAGTGCTGCGAGATACGGTGGGACAGACCATCGCCGCTTGTCGTCTGTCAGGCAGGCTGCCCCTGAGCGAAACATGACAGACGACGAAAACCGATCGTCTGTCCCACCGGTTGTTCTCATCTTCCGGTCACCTTCGATTCCAGCCAGATTAACGCCAGCAGTGCCGCCACCACGAAGGTTCCCAGCAACGGGATACCAATGACCACGCCGACGCCGCTGAAATAGGCGATGTAGCCCAGCGAAGCCGGCGCCAACAAGCCGCCCACCTGCGCCAGCGAAAAAATGCCGTTGAAGAACCCGGGATGATAATAGGGAAACCGGCGCCCGATGGTCTCGGCCATCAGCGGGTAAATGCTGGCGAAACCGGAACCCAGGAAAAAGGCTCCCGAGCCGGCGCCGAACCCGTTGGGAGCGGCATAGAGAAGCAGACAGCCGAAAAGCGCCGCCGCCACACTGACCAACAGCAGCATTCGGTGGCGAACCCGCGGCAGCAGCGCGACCGCGATAGACCGCCCCACCAGCAGGCAGAGCCAGTAGAACGCCAGCAGAAATAGGGCTTCCTCGGGGCTCATTCCCACACGCCGAATCAGGAAGATGGGCATCCAACCGGCTACCGCCCACTCGTTGCCGAACTGAAAGAAAAGCAATAGCGCCATCAGAATGGCGCCGAAACTGCGAAAATCCCGGACGGCCTGGCGGAGCGTGGGCTGTGAATTCTCCGGCCACGGGGCGAAGTTGCAGCGGGCGTAGAGAATGGCGAACAACGCCGGGATGGCTGCCATAAACACCAGAATGGTGCGGACCGAGTAGGCATAGAAGGTCCCCGCCACCAGCAGAGTGGCGGTGAGACAACCGAGACCATACCAGATGCCGCCGCGCACCGCCGTGCCGGCCGGATCTTCTTGATACGCCGGAGAGATGGCGCGGAACAGTCCGAGGTTGAGCGAGCCGGCCGCCGCGCCCAGAACCAATAAGCCAATCGCGCGCAGCCAATTGGAAAGGGGAGGGGGAACCAGGGCCAGGTAGAGAAGGGCGACGGAAGCTAAGGCGCTAGCGAGCGAGAGAACCACTGGCAATCCCCGGGCCGCAATCAGCTTACGTGCCCAAACCAGCGGCGCGACGACTCCCACGGCCAGGCTGAGAAAATCGTTTCCCACGGCGACGAAATCGGGCGGGTCTCGATGATACCCCCAAGCGGGAAGAATGGCGCCTAAGAGCGCCATCAAGAAGCCCGAGAGCATGAATCCGGCCAAAGCCCGTTCGCAGTCGGAGCGCCGGGTAGACGCTGCGGGTACCGGGTTAGCGGGCGCCGAACTCACAGCCTTCGATTGTAACGCGTTCGATTTTATGAATGTGCCCGGTAGGGCGTTCTGTGGAAATCCGGAGCGGGCGATTCGGATTTCGGGAATCGAGCGCTTTCCGGGTAAATGGGGACAGTCCCCGTTTCTTAGGCGGTGGGATTGGGAAATCAACGATTTACAAGGCGATAAATGGGGTCAGGCCCTCATTGGGATGAGGCTCATCGGACTGGCAGGCGACTTGCATAGTTATCGACAGGGCTATTTGAGAGTTTTCCGCTTTGGGTGAGTTGCCTCCTTAGTAGGCTGCCAGCCCCGCGCCGTTTGTGGCGGCCGCGGGGCTTTTTTCTTTTGGTACACTCGATATTCTCCAAACAATGACGGGACACTACGCTCGATGGATTGACCGCTGGGAGCGTAAGCTCGCCACCCGCGACACGAACCGGGTTGTGCGCCCTTTTGAATGGGGTACGGACTGGCTGAATGCGATAGGTTTTCCCGCCATTTCCGCCGATCCCGATGACCCGGCCACCGCCCTCGATGGGTTTACCGCTCAAGCCCTGGCCGACAGCGAGCGCTTCTATCGTTACCGGACGCCGTCCGATTGCCGGCTGGCTGACGGCGAGTTGACGTTTACCAGCCCGGTACGCTCGTTCGAACCCGCAAATAATACCGTCCATGCGCGGTGGTTTCCGGCGCGGCAGGACAATGGCAGGGCGTTAGTTGTGCTGCCCCAATGGAACGCGGGGCCGGACGGCCACCTGGGTCTGTGCAAGTTGCTGAACAAATTCGGAATCAGCGCGTTGCGTATGACCATGGCGTATCATGCCGAGCGCATGCCGAAGGAACTCGAGCGCGCCGATTACCACATGTCAAGCAACATCGGCCGCACGGTGCATGCCTTTCGGCAGTCGATTATCGACGTGCGCGCCTGCCTGGACTGGCTGGAGCAGCGGGGCTACGCACGCCTTGGGATTCTGGGAACGAGTTTGGGCTCGTGCGTGGCGTTCATCGCTACCGCGCACGACGCGCGTGTGCGCACCGGCATCTTCAACCACGTCTCGCTGTACACGTCCGACGTGGTATGGACCGGCCTTTCCACGCAACACGTGCGCAAAGGCTTCGGCGAAACGGTGACGCAGGACGACCTGCGGCGCTACTGGTCGGCAATCAGCCCCGGCGTGTACCTGGAACGAATGCGGGGCCGGCACATCCACAGCCTGCTGGTGTGGGCTCGCCACGATTCGAGCTTTCTGCCGGTGTACTCCCGGCAGGTATTGCGCTCGTACCGGGAGATGGCCCTGCCGCACAAAGTCTTCACTCTGCCCTGCGGGCATTACACTACCGGCCGGTTCCCGTTTAACTGGATGGACGGACTGGCGATGTGCCGGTTTGCGGCGCAGAGGTTGTAGGACGCTGACAGTCCATTACCGCGGTAATATGAACGCGTGGCGATTGCGCGGTCGAAGGTCACGGCACAAGGTCGGGTTTCCGTCCCGGCGGACGTGCGCCGGAAGCTCGGCGTCGGGGCGGGCTCCGTTCTGGACTGGGACGAAGAGGATGGCAGAATCGTGGTCCGCCGCGCGGGCAGCCTCAGTTCCGAGGATATTCATCGAAGGCTATTCGGCGCTGCCCCTCCGGAGGCGCGAAGCCTCGATGAATTGAGGGAAGGTGTCCAGCGCTACGCACGATGGCGCCGCGCGCGCGACTGAGATTGTGTATTGGAAGGACGATTATGAACGGACAGCCTATGCTTTGCCTGGCAGTAGTTGCGCTTTTTGGAATCGGGCAAGCGCTACGCGGTCAGAGCGAGCCGAAGGAAGGGCCCAGGCTGGATCTTGGGAACGTTGGGGCAATTCCTCAGATATACGTCTCCCTACGGCTGCGCGCCCCGGACAAACAAATATTCGTCCCGTATTGCGGCCAATCAAAGATCGGAACCTGGGACAAATCACTGTTCGCCCCGTACCAGTCACAGGCCGTAGCGAATACGACACGAATTCTGTGCACGGCTGGAACGCACTTGCAAGTTCGGAGCGGAGCCGAATGGGTTCCCGCTGGTGCGAGAACAACCTTCGGAATCCTGGGCCGGCTCCCGCTGGATCTGGCGGACGGCGTCCTGATTGCCCCTGGGAGCGAACTGTCCTTTGAATACGAATTCAGCAGGCGATATTTCCAGGTCGAGCCCGGCCAGCTGTTGCGCGTAATCGTCGACCTCTGGCCTGACGAAGAATCTATGAAGAGCGGCAGACCGAGCACGAAGATCGCCAGCCCGCCGTTCGAATGCCCCCAGGACGTTCCTATCTTGCCACCACGAGGACCCCTGCGCTAACCCGACGGTCATGCGACTGCTGTTGCGCTCCTGCGATTAGACGCAGCGGAGTATTTAGCCACCGAGCCTTTGTGCTTCGTGCCCGTTCGACAGGTCCGTACCACCAGCCGGCGACTGGTGGCATGGGCTTCAACCTGTGATGGACAGACCGGGAGGTCTGTCCTACTGGGCCGGCGGTTTCTTGCGCGGGCGGACGCTACGCTTCTTCGCCTGGCCGTCGCCGGAGCTTTTTCGCGGAGCGCGGGGGCGGCGCTGCGGTTTCGGCGGCGGGAGGGGCTCGGGGATTTCGCCGGTGGCAGTGGGCTGGCCGGGCACGATCGGTTGCGGCTCGTCCACTTCTTCCTCTTCCGGCAGGGTTTCGGGCTCGGGGGCCGGCGGCGGAGCGGGCGGATGGAACTCGGCGCCCAGATACACGCTGAG
>JBEKYD010000419.1:0-5447 GCA_049511335.1 Bryobacteraceae bacterium
GACTCAGGAGCTAAGCAATCGCATGCACGTTGGACGTCGACAACTCAAATCCGAGAGCGACCTGGCGGCTTTGTACCGGCGCCGGGAGAGCGTGGTGTCATTGATCCGGGCTCTGGAACGCTGCCGAGAGCGAGCTCGCCGGTTGCGAACGGAATTGAGTGAAAAATGGCCCTACGATTGCAATTCGGGTTAAGCTTGTTTAGTGCAGCACTCCGGGTGGGGCTGCAAGCTCGCTGGGAGGCGCGCAGTTCCGGCCCCGCTCTTCGTGGTGCGCGGGGAGGCAAATGTTGCCGAATTACGGCGGTGACAGGAGGAAACAGCATGAAACGGTGCAGCATCTGGTTGGTAGTTCTCCCGTTTTGGGCACTGAGCGCTTATGCCGGTATGATCACCCTGGGGACAGCGGGCTCTTTTGCTGTCCTCGCAGGATCGACAGTAACCAATACCGGCAATACCTTCCTCACCGGAGGTCTGGGGGTCTACCCGGGCACCGCAATCACTGGTTTTCCTCCGGGGAGCGTGAACGGAACGATATCCGACGGGGACGCCGTCGCGGCGGCGGCTCAGAATTACGTCACGACTGCGTACGGGGCACTCGCCAGCCTGCCGGCCGATCAAACCTTGACCGGAGAGAATCTGGGCGGGCTTACACTCCTTCCGGACGTCTATTTTTTCTCGTCGTCCGCTCAATTGACGGGAACGCTCACTCTCAACGCCGAGGGCCTTTCCGATCAGGTCTTCGTTTTCCAGATCGGGAGCACGCTCACGACCGCGAGCGGCTCGTCCGTTCTTCTTATTAATCCCGGCGCAGATGACAGCGTGTATTGGCAGGTCGGCAGCTCCGCGACTCTCGGTACAACCACTGCGTTCTACGGAAATATTCTCGCCGACCAGAGCATAACTCTGACCACCGGCGCGACCATTACGTGCGGCAGCGCCCTAGCGGAAAATGGGGCGGTGACGATGGATACGAATACCGTGTCCACTGCTGGTTGCGAAAGCGCAGCCGGCAGCGGTGTTCCCGAGCCCGGGACCGTTCCGCTGTTTAGCACGGGCCTCCTCGCCTTAATCTGGTACGGATGGCAATTGCGGAAGCGGGTGGCGTAAGGTCGCCATTACAGCCGGGGCAGAATCGGAGTGGAAGCCGGGGAGAAGCCGGGGACAGTAACCCCTGGAGAAGCCGGGGACAGTAACCCCTGCGCCCGGGTTCCTTGGCGCTTTCGCCCGCCCGTGCCAGAGCCCGGGGATCCCCGCTAAATGCCCCTCCCGAAAGCTGCCGAAGCCAGATTGGTAGGGCAGACCCTGGTCTGCGCGGGACACCCCCGGCCCGCACTGCTCCTCAAAAATCAACTCTCCAGCGCCAACGAGGCCACGTTCCGGCTCCGGGCACCCGCTGGCGTACACAAATGTTGGCGCGCGCCCAGCTAAGCGCTTTGTTGTTAAACGGCTAGCGGGAATTGCCCTCGCTGCTCACCGCCTCCAGAAACCCGGTCACGCCCGATTTCATCCCGTAACCAACTGAAAACAAACCGCCAACCAAGAACAGCCCGTTCCCGCCGTTCTATCATGGTGGAGGGAGGAACCCGCCAGTCAGGGGTTAAACAAAGTGCCGCGGCACTCGTGCCTGCCGTGTCGAGGCTCCGAACTCCTGAGGTCGCGGAATTCAGGTTGGGCCATATTCCGTGTCCGTGGTGGCGCACGCTTTCAGCTTGCGCCTGGAGTTCGCGCGCTTTCAGCTTGCGCATGAACGGCGCGAGCGCCGACACTGACAGGCTGAAGCGTCCGCCCCAAGGAGCGGCGTAGCCGCAGCACCCACGCCGGGATGAGTCCCGGCGTGGCAGAGTGAGAGTCCGCTCCACGAAAAGGTGGCCGCGGCGGGGGGGCGGAAAGTACTTCAAAATGGGTCAAGCCATTTTCGTGAACCGGCCGGAATGCCGGGGCGAGATCAGGAGTTCGGGGACTCATCCCGGCACTTCGCCGCGCTGCAAACAAAAACAGGCGTAAATGCACAAAAATGCACAACGCTAAAGCCCGATGGGCGAGGCCCAAACCGGTCCTAACAAACAGAAAATACTAGGTTTACGAAAACGCCTGCTCCACGATTATGCGGCAGCTACGCGCAGGATGGCGGCCACGCTTCGGTCTACATCCTCGTCGCGGGTTGCCCACGAGGATACGCTGATGCGCATGGCGGTGCGGCCCTGCCACTCGGTGGGACCGCACCAGCAGGTTCCGTCGCGCTGCACGCGTTCGATCGCCTGGCGGGTGCGGGCGGGGTCGCCGAAAGAAACTAAGACCTGGTTGAGCACCACGTCGTTCAGAATCTCGCAGCCGCCTTGGCGCAGCGACTCGGCGAAACGGCGGGCGAAGCGGCAGTTCCGCTCGATCAGGTCGGCCAGGCCGGAGCGTCCGAGCGACTTCAGAGCCGCCCAGATCTCTACGCCGCGCGCGCGCCGGGAAAGTTCGGGAGTGTACTGCGAGGGCTCACGATGGGCACCCTGCGGCAGATACGCCGCCGACACCGACATGGCGCTCTTCAACGCGGCCGCATCCTTAACGAACGCCAGGCCGCTATCGTAGGGCACGTTCAGCCACTTGTGCGCGTCGGTAGCCCAAGAGTCGGCGTGGGCGACGCCTTCGACCAGGTGCGCATACTTCGAGCTGGCCGCCGCCCACAGACCGAAGGCGCCGTCGACATGCACCCAGGCCGCGGAAGCATGAGCGCGCGCGCAGATCTCCGCGGCCGGATCGAAGGCGCCCGTGTTGACGTTGCCGGCCTGCAGGCACACAATCGCCGGCCCGCTCAACGGCGGCATTTCCGCGGCGCGCATTCGCCCCTGATCGTCCACCGGAACCCGCACCAGGCGCGAGCGCCCCAGGCCGAGCATCCCGAGCGCTTTGATCAACGACGGATGCGCCTCATCTCCGACCACTACCGTGATGGGCGGCGCGCCGAACAGGCCATCGGCTTCGACGTCCCAGCCGGCGCGCGCGAGCACGGAATGGCGGGCCGCGGCCAGCGCCGAAAAATTGGCCATGGTGGCGCCGGTCACGAACGCTCCGCCGGAACCGGGCGGCAGTTTCAGCACATCCAGCAGCCAGCCGAGGGAGACCTCCTCGAGTACGGTGCCGATGGGCGAGGCCGCGAACAGGCCCGGGCACTGGTCCCAGGCGCCGGCCAGCCAATTGGCGGCCAGCGCGGCGGGAAGCGAACCGCCGATTACGAAGCCGAAGTACCGCCGGCCCGCCATACCCATGGTTGCCGGCGAACCGATGCGATCGAGCGTTTGCAGCACGCAGGCGGCGTCCATCGGCAGCTCGGGCATGGGCTCGTGTAAGCCGGTCAGTCCGGCCAGCGCCTCCGGCGAAGGCGCCACGCTACGATCGTCGAGGTCTTCCAAGTAGCGCGCCGCGGTCTCGGCGGCGAGGTTCAACAAGGGGCTCATGGTAAGGATGGTAGCAGCCCGCTTCGCGGGTGCAGGGCAGACCACAAACAACGATGGTCTGCCCCACGGCTCCGCACAAATTACCGGGAGGGGGACCACGGGCCGGAGCGGGAGGCGTCCACTACTTTGAAATCGGCGGGCAACTGGAATAGCGACGGGGATGGCTCGGCGCGCACGACATTGCTCATGCGCGAGACGGTTTCGCCGCTGCGCGGGTCGGTGCGGCGGCTGAGGATTACCGTGTCGAGGGCGGCGGAATACCAGGTCTCGGTGACGATCGCGATGGGCAGCTCGTTGCCGATCCTGCCGGCTGGAATGGTGGTCGTGGTGCGGGTGCCCTGGACGGCGAGGCCTTCCATGGTCTGGCCGCCCAGCGATTCCACTTTGTCGTTGCCGTGGCGCGCCAGTCCGGGCGGACCGCCGCGGCCATAAGCCGGATGCATCCAGGCGGATTTGCTGGCGGTGTGATTTTCCGGATTCAGAGCGTAATTGACGCCGGCCACGGGATCGTTGATGAAGATCACCCGCGGCAGGCGCGCGCGGCCGGTCAATGCCCCCAGGCCGCTGAGCGATTGCTCGCGGCGGGTGCGGCCTTCGCCATCGCGATAGATGCGGGCGGTAGTGGTCTGATGCAGACGATTGCCATCGGCAAGCACCTGGGTGAATTCGGTGATCAGATCGGCCGCATAGGGAGCGTTCTTGACGACGCGGTTCGGCATGCCGGCTTCGGCGCCAACGATGCGAACGCCGTGGATCGCTCGGTCGCCCGCGAACCCTCCGGGGGGAAATGCGTGGCCGGGCGGCGCAGCATCCTGCGCACTGGCCAGCGCGGCGGCGGTGAGGAGGGTTAAGCAAATTCGCATCGTTTCCCCACTTCGCAGTCGATTTGCGGCCCCGCTTCCGGACGGATTCTTCGCAGCGGAAGGGCCGACCGGGGGGTCGGCCGCGGACCAGGGGGTCCGCCCTACAGTGTCGGAGACTGATCGGCAATAAGAGGACTGTCTCACTTAGTTCGGTCCCACTTAGTTCGCCAGGCGGATGGCCCGTGGCATGCCATCGGGGCCCAGCATTACGTCCGCCTTCACCAGTTCCGAAGGGCGATCGTCGGTGAGCGGAATACCGGCCGCCACCACGGCCGATCGCGGCACCTCCACGCTCACCACGTTGACATCGTCGTTGGGCGTTAAACCCTCGGCGTTGGGCAGGGGAATGAATCCGTTGTTATCGCCGGCGTCCTCCATATCGGCCGGTTGGACGGCTGCCTCGCTCGCCGCGGGAGGGAAACTGGCATGTTGTCCCGGTACGCGCCACAATGCCGACGCCATCAGCACCAGGCCCGCCGCCGCTGCCCAGAGGGCCGGCATCCGCCAAGCGGCAACGGGCCTGGGCGGGGCCACCGGACGCGGTCCATGCGCGTAGCGGCGAAACTCCGAAAGCAGGAACGCTTCCACCCGCGGCGGAGCTTCGAGCTTCCGTTCTTGAGCGGCCAGCGCGCGAAGATCGTGAACCATCTGCTGGCGGCCGGCGCACTCCGGGCACTGGCTCAGATGAGCGAGCGATTCGGCGTTTGCCGGCTCGGGAGCCCCATCCTCGATACTTTTCAAGAACTGTTCGCAATTCATCGACTGCACCCGATCACATCCAGCACCTGGCTGGTTTCAGATCCTTCATTTCACCGCGCGCGGCTCGCTCCTGGCTGAGCTTTTCGAACAACAGAGCCCGGGCCCGATGGAGCCGCGAACGCACCGTGCCGATGGGACACGCCAACATGGCGGCCGCATCGGCATAATCGACTTCTTCCAAATCGCACAAAACCACTACTTCGCGATAACGCCGCGGCAAACGATCGACGGCGCGGCGCAACGCTTCCATCCGTTCGCGATCGGCCAGCGCCATGCCGGGGTCGTCGTGAACGGCTAAATGCGGAGCCGAAGATCCGTCACCGGCGCTATCGAGCGCCACGTCCATGCGCGTGCGCTCCAGGTCGCGCAATACCAATTT
>JBEKYD010000420.1:0-5405 GCA_049511335.1 Bryobacteraceae bacterium
AAGGCCAGGTGCGGCAATCACCGCCGCCTTGATGCGGGGATCTTTGACCCAGTCCTTCGATAGTTGGGCCGCAACAATCGGATTGGCAAAGTCTCGCGTGAAGCCAAGTTTGCACCCCGGTTCCTGCGGAACCTCGGCACAATGAGCGATCGAGCGTTTCACGTCGGGGATGCCGCCGAGCATTACCAGTGCAGTGTATCCGCCGGCGGAAAAGCCGAACATACCGACGCGAAGTGAGTCAATGCGATTGTGTCCACGCCAAGTTTTAAGCAGGTAGTCGAGCACGAGCCGGATATGCCGAGGCCGATCCACCATCCATCGTGAAGCCGGATAGCTTTCATCACGATAATTATCGCCGGTGTGGGTAACAGCGGCCACGACAAATCCGGCATCCGCGAGCGCGAGCGCAGTATCGGCATGACTCTCCGAGGATCCGCCGTTACCATGCGAGGCCACGATGAGCGGTAGATGTTCGCCGTTAACCGGGCCGTCGAGCGCCAGCGACTGTCCTGCCGGGTTGTCCCGTTGCTGCGAGATTCGCGCGGCGCTGGGATACCAAATGGAGACCTCGAGTGGCTTGTCCATCGCATCCGGAACTGTAGCGCGCTCGAACCCTGCGGCACTGACCTGGCGGACGTCAGCGGGCGGAGCCGGGGCCCTCGAGCAGCCGGCGGCGAGCGCGACGCGCGTTCGCCGGTAACGAAAAAAGTGCGAGGTCCGGGCAGGCCTAATTGGCCGGTTATAAACGCTAAACCGTAGAATGACCTGCCGCGGCAGCGTTAAGACCCGATATCGGCGGTGATTTTGGTTGGCGACCGGGCAGTTTCCGAGCAGGACTGACGCAAAAGCAGCAACGCTTCGGTTACTGTCGTGGCCTCGCAAAGTCTCTTGAAAGGCTCACGGGCCGAAGGCTCCGGAGTCTTTATCGGGCTCCCCTCAAGCGATAATCAAGCATGCCGTTCCGAAACCCGATCCTGGCTGTCCTGGTCTTCCTTATATCCGCCGCTGGCGTCCCAGCCCAAACCGTGCCGGTGCCTGTCGGTCCGGTGCAACCGCCGGCCCTCACCGCACTCAACAACGCGTTCCGCGCGGCCTACGCCGATGCCAAGAGCCGCGTTCTGGCATCCTGCGGTCCGACTCTGATCGTCAACGGCGATAACTTCGCCCTGCTGCGCGACGGACGACGCGTCGAAGCCAACGTCGGGGCCCCGATCTACGACCCCATCAAGACCATCGCCCACATCCCGCTCGCGATTTACGTGACCCTTACGCCGGGCGACGGCGCCGTCGACGACGATCGCCTCAAGACCCTCGCGGGCCTGCGCGAACTCATCCCGGCCGCCGAGGCCAGCCTCGACACCGTAAAGCTCCCCGCCGCCACGCTCGCCCGCCAGAAGCAGATCGTAGCCGCCTCCCTGGCTTTCCTCGACGATGTGGCCGGCAGGCGTCAGTTTGCGCGTTCCGTGCTGCTGGCGTTCACCCGTGGCATAGCTCCGCTTGTCATGGAGAATGTCACCGAGGCCACCCGTGCGCAGTTGGATGCCACCCACGCCCAGGTCTCAGCTTGGCGCCGCGACCTGAGCCCACAGGAATGGAACCAGTTACACGTCTTGATCATCGGCCCTCACATGCCGCGCGAGGACCTTGTAGTCACGCAGTACTTCCTTCGCCTACTACACGAGCCAAGAGAGGGCCACCGCGTCGTGTACGCCGAATCCCTTTGGGAGGAACCGCAGGCTCTCGATCTCCTCGGCACCCACTTGCTCGACGGCAGTGTCGGCGAGGCATTCTTTGGAGACTACATGCGCATGCACCGCGACCTGCTGGGCGATGCCGCCAAACAGTACCTCCCTCGCCTGCTGCCGAAATAGGTGTGTGGGTCACCTGAATTTATACCTGAGCACCAACGCCGCATTCAGTCCGGATCGCCTGGCTATCTCACCGTCGTGACCGCGGGCTCGGGGCCGGATGGCGACACGGCCCGAAAATCGGTCGTCAAGGTGTGGGTGGTGCCTCCCGTGCTGTCAACGATCTCAAGCGAGGGGAAAATGTTACAGACATTGCCAACCGGGATGACCGTAGGTCCCGCAGTCGCGAGGACTGACTCCGTGACTACCACGGCACGGATCTCGGTCCGGGCGTTGGGCGGCCCGTACGACAGCGGGGTGGCGGCGGTGCCTGGCGCGATCGTTACTTTCAACGACCCCAGCGAGGTGCCCGACGTATTGTAAAGTTCGAGGGTCGCCTGACACGATGCGGAGGTGGCACTGGTACTGGCTTCCTGGAGGTTGAACACATTGAGCTGGGCGGTCTCGGTAGTGGCCAGTCCCACGATTCCCGAGGTCACGGTGGACTGAAAGGTGGTAGTGGTTTGGGCCTGCGCGAGAAACTGCGAGCCGAAGAGAACGGCTCCGGCAAACGCGATCCTGTGGAATGCATAACGTGACATAAGTGGACTCCCGGCTACGATACTAAACCTAAAAGAGGCGTTCGGCATCGGGGGAACGCTGTAAACTCCGTTAAAAGTCGAAAAGTCGCGATTCCTGTGTGAGCCACTTTTTCCAGCACTTATGCGACCAGCTAACGCCAGCATCTCCGCTGTCATGCGACCTTTGTTAGGAATGTAAATTCAGTGCACCGGGGAGAGCGTTTGAGGAGCGATATCCGTAAATATCGGTAGCTATTCGAGGCGAGAAGTTCCGCCACGGTCGCGTTCGCTGGCCCGGCGATCTGGTCAGGCCTCATCTCCCATAAGCGGTCTGGCTCGCGTCGACCAATCTCACTTTCCGGCTTGTGCGTTAGTCAGAACTGGGGCGTTCTGCTGCCGTAGGACAACCCAACTATATGTCCCTCACCTCGTCGAAAAATGTCTAGCTCCCTCGCCAGCCACCGCCGGAATCAGTACCCGCCCGCCCAGCGACGTGCGGAAGGCCCACGCCGCGGCGGCCAACACCACGGCAACCAGTACCACCGAACTCTGTCCATACCAGGCTGTGAAATCCTTGGTAAAGAACATCTCGATTGGCGTGTCGATCAGGAACGACAGACACATGGTTGCGAACAGGCCGAAACGGAGCATCACCACAACTAGCGTGGTCCAAATCGCCAATAGGAACAGAGGTGTGTACCAGGGGCCCTGTCCAGCCCAGCGCATCCCCACAAAGATGAGGACGAAGACCAGCCCGGCCAACCACTGTTTGCGGAGAACGGCTCGAAGAACAAACAGAATCAGGAAGAAGAACAACGCGCCGCCTAGTGCGGCATCCAGGTGCGCGGCCAGCATGTAGGCCCAGAACCGCGCACCGTTCAGATTGGTCGTGACGAACGTCATTTGAGGCCCGGAGTCGTGCCACAGATTGACGAAGAAATAGGTTTGAAAGAGCAGCAGGTACACCAGGCCCAGCAGGATCCCAAAGAGAACGTCGCGGCCCACCAGCGGGTCGCGCCACCGGCCCGCCAGCACTCGGGTCCACGTCACCAGATTCTGGGGCCAGTAGCGGCGCACCCATGGCTCCAGGGCCAGATAGAAAATCCAATAGCGGATGCCCGTGTAGGCGGCGTCGGAAAGGGCCGCCGTGAAGAGGTCCTGTTCCTGTGCACCTGCGACGTGGTGAGCGCTCAGCAGCCACTTCAGAAGCGAAACCGACGCCATGAAGATTCCCAGCCTCGTCGCGCCGTGCATATCGCCCCGCCCGGCTCTCCAATTGAAATGCGCGAGCCAGACTCCCACCGCCATGATCAGCACGGAGAGCAGCCCGTTGGCAACGTTGGCTGCCTGGCGTCCTGGAGTGAGCGAATTCCCCGCCACCCGCGTTGGCCTGGTGGATGGCCACACAATTTCGAAATGTACCGGGCGTCCGTGGAACGCCGCCGCCTCCACGCGAATTGGCAGATTCGGATTGCCGGGATACCGGCCGGTCCAAGCAGCGCGCACGTCGGTTGCCGCCAGAGGCGTCCACTGTGGTTCGTCCGGCTTGAATTGCGCCAGGTCGAAGCGCGCGGCGGCGAACAGCGGAGTCCAATCCGGCGCGGGATAGGCCGCCGGTTTTTCCATTTGGGGAGGCACGGCGTCGAAGCCTCTCAAACGCCCGCTGGTGTCGAGCGATAGCTGCACCATGCCGCCAATGTTGGCGACCGGGTCGCTGCTAGTCACCCGGCCGAAATTGGAATAACGTTGCGAAACCAATGGCGCGGGGCTCTGCCGGTAGGTAAACTGAAGCGGGGAGGGAAGCTTAGCCAGCACGCTGCGCCACTCCGCCGGTCCGGACGCTTTTGCGCCGCGCACAGGCGCGCCGTTGTAGTAGAACCCCGCCTGCGTATCGGCCGACGGATCTGTGTAGCCCAAGCTGCGCACGATTTCCCGAGCCTTGACGTTCAGCGCTTCCGGCGGATTATCGAGGGGAGTGTACGCCGCCATCTGAAACTTTGGCGGGAGAATGCAAGCGGCGATCAAGCCTACGATGACTCCGGCCAGCGTCGGGATGGCTACTTTGGGCGGCAGGCCGTCGGTGGAACCCGACGCGGCAACCACCTCGGGCGAAGGCGTTTCGCCTGCCGCCAGCGCCGCGGCCAGCGGATCGCCGCCTGGCAGCGAAGCAGCCAGAGCCATGGCCGATGCCGGGCGCAGCTTCGGGTCGGGCTCGAGACAGCGGAGGATGGCCCGCTCCACCGCCGGATCAATGTCCGACGCCAGTTGGGAGGGATTGGTCACGCCTGCCGAACTGCGCCGCAGCTCCAAAATTTCCGCCATCGTATCCGCTCGATGCGCGGGCTTGCCGGTGAACATCTCATAGAACACCAGACCCAGCGCGTACAGATCGCTCTGCGCGGACACCTCGCGGCCTTCCAGTTGTTCAGGAGCCATGTACGCCGGCGTGCCGCTGCGCGCCTCCGCTCCTTCCAGTTGAGTGGCGACGGCCGCCAACCCGAAATCCATGATGTGCAGCTCACCACGACCGTCGATCATTACGTTGGCGGGTTTCAGATCGCGATGCAGCACTCCCTGCTTGTGCGCCGCCGCCAGTCCCGCACACATCTTGCGGGCGAATTCGGTGGCTTTATCCGCCGGAAGACGCCCGATGCGGCGCAGCAGGCTGTCCAGGTCCTCGCCATCGATGTACTCCATCGAAAGGTACGGCTGGCCTTCCACCTCGCCGATATCGTAGACCCGGCAAACGTTGATGTGCGTGATCTGGCGGGCGATGCGCACTTCGTCGTAGAAGCGCGTCAGCAGGCTCAACTTGCCGGCGGCGGTTTCGGACAGAAACTTGAGCGCCACCGGCTGGCCTAGCCTCGATTTCCACGCGTAATAATTCAGTAACGGGAATGGCGTGTTGAGCTGTTGAGCGATGACGTCACGACTCAGGCAAATTGAATGATCAGCTTCTTGCCGCCGAACCAAGGCA
>JBEKYD010000421.1:0-5396 GCA_049511335.1 Bryobacteraceae bacterium
CTCGAAGTGCGCCCTGAGTCGGGGGCGGGCGTGGGGGCGCCGGCTGGCTCCGCTGCCCAGTCGAGCTCAGCCTTGACATCGCGCGCGCTTTGCCAGCGGCCGTCAGGATCCTGAGCTAAGCACCGCTCGATCACGTGGGCCAGCTTGTCCGGCAGCGAATCAAACTGTAGCAGGCGCTCGCCTGGCTGCGCCCGTTCGCCGGTGGCCATTTCCGACAGCACCAGACCCAGCGCGTGGATGTCCGTGCGCGCGTCGCATGCCTTGCCTTCCCTTTGTTCCGGGGCCATGTAAGCCGGCGTGCCCATGACCGCGTTGGCCACCGTGAGGGTCTCATCCTGCGTCGATTTTGCGAGCCCGAAGTCCAGAACTTTCACTCCCGTCTTCGCGATCATCACGTTGTCCGGCTTCAGGTCCCGATGAACGATGCCCTTGGCGTGCGCGGCGGACAACGCAGAGGCGATCTGGGTTCCATATTGGATGGTCTGATCCAGGGACAGTTTGCCACGTTTCAAGCGGGCGGCCACCGTCTCACCCTCCACCAGCTCCATGACCAGGTAATTGGGGCCGACATCATGGAGCGTGCAGATGTTGGGGTGGTTCAGCGCGGCGATGGCTCGGGCTTCGCGTTCAAACCGGTCGGTGAACCTTTCTTGCGAGACCTTTATGGCAACTTCGCGGCCCAAGCGCGTGTCGATCGCGCGGAACACCTGTCCCATGCCGCCCTGGCCGAGCAGGGCTTCAATCCAGTAAGGGCCCAATCTTGATCCGGCCATCACCTGAGTCTGGGTGGAATCCGTCATCAGGTCGAATGCCGCTTGATCGAGTATCTTTCCGCCGGACTTTTGCGCTAGCATCTCTTGGATTTCCCGCCGCAGGTCGGGATCGGCGTCCGCAAGGACCCCGTCCCCGCGGTCGCAGGCAAGGTTGTACAAATCCTCGATTTGACGCCAGCGTTCGGGAGTCATTCGGTGCTCAGCGATTGTTACCCAATCATATTCCCGCCGTTTAGCGCGACGCAACCCCCCACGACCCGAACTACGGAACGACGTTTTTCTACCAGGGCAACGTGACCTATGCCACCGGGCTGACGAGCGGCGACTGGAAATCCTTCGCCTACGATGCGGCAGGAGTGCTGGTCCAGACCACGGACGCATTGGGGCACATGGTGAGCCTGTCAACCGACCCCACTACCAATTACTCGCTGCCCACGACGGTGACTCCCAACGGAAACAAGCGTTTGGCGTCCATATTTCCTACATCCTCGTCCCAGGTTCCTGCTTGGTCACACGGCGGTCAATTCTTTCAAAAGCCATGCTTTGGCCACTCTCCAGTCGCGCATTACGGTGTCCGCAGAGACACCGACAATCTCAGCCGTCTCCTTTACCTCGAGCCCAGCGAAAAAGCGCAACTCGACGATGCGAGCCTTTCTGGGAGCCAGGCGGGCCAGTTCATTGAGGGCGTCGTCCAGCGCGACGATCTCGGCTGGGCGTTTCGACGACACATCCAGCGCCTGCTCGACGTCGATCCCTTGGACCCTTTCGCCACGCTTGTCGGCCATCCGTTTGCGCGCGCGATCCACCAGAATCCTCCGCATCAGCGTGGCCGACACCGCAAAGAAGTGGTTCCGATGCTGCCAATCCAGTCGCGAAAGGTCAGCCAGATGTAAGTAAGCTTCGTGAACCAAGTCCGAGACCTGTAAGGTTCGTTCCGGCCGCTCATTTTTCAAGCAATGTCCCGCCAGCCGCCTGAGTTCCCGGTAAACCCTCGGAATCAAAACCTCCAGCGCCCGTTCGTCGCCTTCCGCCCAGGCGCGAAGCAGTTGCGTTGTTTCGGAGACAGACGAATCGGCCATAACGGTTCCCTACAGTATACGCTGCGCTGTCCAGACAATTTTCTTGGAGCGATGCCAGTTTTCGCGCCCCAAATGCGCCTTGGGGATGTACGCATGAGGCAATCCCAAGGGGTCGCCCGCGACAGAAAGAGGAATATCGATGATAAAAGCGTTTCGATTTGTTGCCAATGTATTCCCAGCGCTGGCTGTGGCTGCGGCGCTTGCTCCAGAAGTACACGCCGGATGCGGAGATATCACCACGCTCCAGGCGCCGTTCGTCTTCACCCAGGCCGGAATGGGCGCGCAAGCTTTGGTGCAAAGGGCCGCGGACGCCACCCGCGCGGCGGCCATGAGCGCTGCTTCCGGCGGCGCGCCGGTTAACGCCGCCACCATTGTCGGCATGTGGAACCTCCAGTTCATCTCCCAAGGGAACACGGCTCACAACCCTTCCATCCCGGACGGCGCGCTGTTGGATTTCGGATATACCCAATGGCACAGCGACGGGACCGAGTTAATGAACTCGGGCGGCCATGCTGCCGCAACCGGCAACTTCTGCATGGGTACGTGGGTGAGATCGGGATATTTCACCTATGTGCTGAACCACTTCGCGCTCAGCTACGACCCGACAACGGGCAACTTGGCCGCAAAGATCCACATCTTCGAACAGGTGACTCTGGATCCCAGTGGAAACGAATTCACCGGCACGGTTACCATCGACGCCTACGACCCCAAATCGGGACTAAAGGTGGATCATGTTACGGGAACCGTATCGGCGACGCGGGTCACGGTGGACCAGATTACTCCGTAAAGCGGCGGGGAGCACGGGGGCGGATGCCGATGCCATCCGCCCTCACTTCGAAGTCACCTCGAAAAATCATCGCCCGTTGGAACCGAGACCGGAGGCTTTCAAGACGTCCACCCGGACTCGGGAACGATATGTGGGCATCTCGTCCATTGGGCCGGCCATGGCGATCCAGTCGGCCCAATGGAAGGAAAGCCGGTTTTCTCGCCCGCGTGCCCAATTTCCTGGTGCCAAGGTTCTCGACAGGAATCCGCCGGTAACGTGAATCGCCGGAACCTACCGTGTATCTCGGTACGAGCCTACATTCCGGCGACTATGAAACAGTGTACCCATCGCGATTGGTTCGGAGGGCGAGCCGGGACGCCTAATGCGGCGGCGGTACACCACAAGTTCGGCAGTGACGGGGCAGCACTCGAATGCCGGTCAGTTGCAATCCAGGAGATCGGTAGTCTGATTTGACGGGTTCAGGACGCATGAGGTCGGTCGTCAGATACTTCTTGTTGTCGTCGGCAAAGACCGTCACCACCACGGCATCGCCGCCCAGAGCCTCCTGAGCCATCACGGCAGCCAGGAAATTGCAGCCCGATGAAATCCCCACACCCAGGCCCAATTGAGCGGCTAGTTTTTGCGCCATCAGAATGGAATCTCCGTCGGAAACGGCGATTACGGAGTCGAGGTGTGTCAGATCGACGATCGCCGGTATGAACTCGTCCGAGATCCCTTGAATGCGGTGCTTGCCCACCTTGTGGCCGGTGGAAAGGGTGGGCGATTCCGCCGGTTCGACGGGGTGGACCCGCACCCCAGAGTCCCCCTCGCGCAAGCACCGGCCCACTCCCATGACTGTTCCGCCGGTTCCTACGCCGGCCACGAATGCCTGCGGAGCGAGACCCGCTTCCTCCAGTTGGAGGAGGATCTCGGGCCCGGTTGTCCTGGCGTGCGCCTCGCTATTGGCTTGATTGGAGAACTGGTGCGGCAGGAAAATGTGCGGCTCGCGGTCAGCCATTTGCTGGGCCCTCTGGATAGACCCGAGGAATCCTCCTTCTTCTTGGCTGACCGGGATGATCTCGGCGCCATAGCTGCCGATGAGTTGCTTGCGCTCGGCGCTCATCCAATCCGGCATGAAAATTGTGACCGGGTGGCCGAGTGCGCGGCCCAGAGCGGCCAAAGAGATGCCGGTATTGCCGCTGGTGGCTTCCACAATGCGGTCGCCCGGCAAGAGGTGGCCGCTCTCATAGGCGCGCCGCAGGATATGCAACGCCATCCGGTCCTTGATGCTGCCGGTCAGGTTCAGGTACTCGCACTTGGCATAGATCACCCGCCGGCGGCCGTGGTACTGAAAATCGATGGCAAGCAATGGCGTGTTGCCGACCATCCGGGCCAGCGAATCGAGCGCCGGCGGCGCACAGGCCAAGGTTGAAAATATCATTAAAAGGACCTGATACTACTCAAATTCAGTGTGACGCAAAAAGGTCAAAAACTCCACCATGTCGAGTGTCAGCCCGGGGAAGGTCATCATGATGCTGCCGTCCGGCCGCCTGACGCTTTTTGACCCCCGTGCCCGCATTTTTCTCCGGCAGCCTCAGTCGCCGAAGCGACACGGGGCAGGCAACGCAGTTGCACCGAATACCTAACAGATTGCTTTTCCGCGGGACGCTGCGGGACCCCGGAGGACCCGGCGAAGTCCGATCCATTACAGGGCTATAGCGCCTGGCCCGGGACGAACCGTTCATGCGACGGCGCTCACGGATTCGGAGCGTGAGCACGCAGGCGACCCCGCCTCGCGGCGGTAGCCCTTGCATCATCACTAGGCCTTCACCTCCATCAGGTTGGCCGGAGGACTTGCACCTCCAAACTGCTGAGCATGCCCAGCACACAACTAAGCCGCTTGCGCGGCGGACGCTTCGCGTGGCGGACAGGTGCGGCCGAAGTTTCAAAGCGGTAACGTCGAGAGGCACTCTGGGTTACACTAGAGCCGCGTACCATGGAGGCCTTCCGTCAGCCATGCAGAGGCTAGTCTCGGAGGGACTGAGCTATGAACTCTTCACAAGGTTCGACCAGCCGTCGTGAATTCATCAAGACCAGCGGTAAAACGGCTGCATTTTCGGCTTTGGCCACCGTTGCGATTCCCCCCGTCCACGCAACGGGCAGCGACCTAATCCAGATAGCGCTTATCGGCTGTGGGGGGCGCGGCGGCGGCGCTGCGGCCAACGCACTATCCGTCAAGCGCGGTCCCGTCAAGCTCGTCGCCATGGCCGACCTGTTCCCGGAACGCCTTGCGAGCGACCTGAATAAGTTAAAGCAGAATTTCCCGAGTCAGGTCGACGTACCGCCGGATCGCCAGTTTCTCGGCTTCGACGCCTATCAGAAGGCGATGGATTGTTTGAAGCCGGGTGATATCGCCATTTTCGCAACGCCTCCGGCGTTTCGCTGGGTGCACTTCACCTACGCTATCCAGAAGGGCTTGAATGTCTTTATGGAAAAACCCCTCACCGCCGACGGCCCAACCAGCAAGCGCATGTTCGCGCTCGCCCAGGAGGCCTCAGCCAAGAACCTCAAGGTGGGGGTAGGGCTCATGTCGCGTCACAGCCGGGCGCTCCAGGAACTGGCTGACCGTGTCCATAACGGGGAGATCGGCGAGATCGTTGGCTCGTCCGGGGAATCTGTGGGTAACTTGCGGGTTTCAGCGCTGGGATTGAATGAGGAAGCTGTGGAACTTGCGGCAGGTGGAGTCGAAGGAGCGTTGCTCGTCTTCCCAGCCGTTGT
>JBEKYD010000422.1:0-5332 GCA_049511335.1 Bryobacteraceae bacterium
TGGGAAGACGAGCAACGCTCCTTCGACTCCACCTGCCGCAAGTTCCACAGCTTCCTCATTCAATCCCAGCGCTGAAACCCGCAAGTTACCCACAGATTCCCCGGACGAGCCATCTTTTTCATTTGGCTGGCTTCTTTCTCGGTCGGCGCTTGTGAGTCATGGTCGACGTACTCGAGTTTACGGTAGCACTATTCAGCCAGCCGGGAGGTAGTTTTTGGGGATTAAGGACACGTGTCCATCAACCGCTCGGTTACGGGTGCCGCGTGTTTGCAGTCACTTACCGAGCGGCGACCGTAAGGGAGCGGTTGACCCACCTGAACTTCGAGATCCCCGGATCAGTCAAGCACCCGTAATCCCATCCGGGAAGCTACGGCCTTGGGATATACTTAGGCGAGGAAAAAAACGTGCGTCGACGAGACTTTCTGCCGGCCGTGGCGTTATCCGCGGCGGCGGCACAGAGCGGAGAGCGGAGCCAGCATCGGGGCCGCTTGAAACAGTGCGTGACGAGCGGGGTCTTCGGCCGCGGGATGAGTCTGGAAGAGACCTGCCGTTTGGCCGCGGAAGCGGGGTGCGTGGGTTACGATTTGCGCGGTCCGGCGGACTGGCCGATGCTGCGCAAATACAATCTGACGCCTACGATGTATCCACCGGGACCGGGCGGGACGATCTCGGATGCACTCAACCGGCGGGAGAATCACGCGGCGCTGGAAAAGGCCATGCATGCGGCCATCGATGAAAGCGCCGCGGCCGGGGTCCCCAACATCATTACCTTCTCAGGCAATCGCCGCGGCATGGCGGACGCGGAAGGCGCCGATAACTGCGTGGCGTTTCTGCAACGTGTGAAGGCCCACGCCGAGGATAAAGGCGTCACCATCTGCATGGAGTACCTGAACAGCACGGTGAATCACAAGGACTACATGTTCGACCACATCGGTTGGGGAGTGGACGTCATGAAGCGCGTGGATTCGCCGCGGGTCAAGATTCTGTTTGATATTTACCACGCGCAGATCATGGATGGCGACATCGCGCGGCACATCCGCGACTACTTTCCTTATATCGCTCATTTCCACACCGGCGGCAATCCGGGGCGGCACGAGATCGATGAGACGCAGGAATTGAATTACCGGTTCCTGGCCAAAGCGATCGCGGACCTTGGATTCGGCGGCTACGTGGCGCACGAATACACGCCGGCGCCGGGGCGCGACCCGATGACGAGCCTGCGGCAGGCGATGGGCATCTGCGAGGTTTGAGTTACTAAGAGAGGGTGTGTTACAAGCTACAGGCCAGTAACATCGCGAGACAGGGCGACTCATAACGCTCGGCGATCCCCTCGCTGGTTTCAAAAATCGGTTCACCCGCGCAGTTGCTGGCGGCACGGTTCAGAATTGGCGGCAAGGCGTGCCTTCCGCGGCGGCCCCGTCGCCACCATTGTCAACGGCGAGTTCGTGTGGAAGCGGCAGGGCTGGTTCGAAGCTCCGCCGGATTCGCGCAACGGCGCATGGAAGTTTCACCAGGAATTCAATCTGGGCACAACCAGTTTCATCTATGTGCTGGACATCAACGAAGACGGCCTGCCCGATCTGCTCACCGCCAATGCCCACGATTACGGCATTTTCTGGATGGAACAGCGGCCCGATCATACCTGGCTCAAGCACATGATCGATCAATCCTGGTCGCAGGCGCACGCCCTCACGCTGGTGGACTGGTACGGCGACGGCCGCAAAGAGTTGCTAACCGGGAAGCGGTTCATGGCGCACGACGGCCACGATCCCGGCGAGCACGACCCGCTCGGCATTTACTGGTACGAGTACCACAAGTCCGAAGATGGCAGGACCGTGGTGTGGTCGCGGCACATTATCGATTACGTATCCCGCGCGGGCGGCGGCATGCAGATTCCCGTGGCGGACATTGACGGCGACGGCGATCTGGATTTCGCCGTAGGCGGTAAAAGCGGGCTGTTTCTGTTCGAGAACCTGACCAAAGGACACGGAAGGAAAACCCCATGAGCGAAAAAGTAACACGACGAATGTTCACCCAAGCCGGCTTGATGGCGGGCGCGGCCTTTCCCTGCCTGCTGCCGCGGGCGGCGGGGGGCGCCAACGACCGCATTCGAGTGGGCGTGATTGGCGTCGGCAACCGCAGCAATCTGTTGATCGACCAATTGCCGGAAGGCGCCGAGGTCGTCGCCGTGGCGGACTGTTATCGCAAGCGCTCGGAAGATTCGGCGGTCAAACGCAAGGCCTCGTGGCGCATCTACGACGACCACCGCCAGTTGCTCGAACAGAAAGATATCGATGGCGTCATCGTCGGCACGAACGATCACAGCCGCGTGCTTTGCGCCATCCACGCCGTCCAGGCGGGTAAGGACGTCTACGCCGAAAAACCGTTGTCCCTCTATGTCGCCGAAGGCCGGGCACTGGTACGCGCCGTGCGCAAATACAACCGCATCCTACAGGTGGGCAGCCAGCAGCGCTCCATGGCGATGAACCGGGTGGCTTGCGGCTTTGTGCGCACGGGCGGACTGGGCCGGATTCGCCTGGTGCTGGGCGTCAATTACAGCGAGCCTGTTCGCATCGGGCCCCTGCCCGAGACGCCCGTCCCGGAAGGAATGAACTGGGATATGTGGCTCGGCCAGACCGAGATGCGGCCCTTCAACCAGGAGTTGTTCGCGCATTGGATGAGGTATTGGGATTATTCCGGAGCCGATATGACGAACTGGGGAGCGCACGGAATCGATCAGGTGCAGTCGGCGCTGGGCATGGACACCACCGGCCCGGTGGAGTTCTATCCACTCCAGCACGCTCCTCAGGGTGCGGTGGGATGGCGCTACGCCAATGGCGTGGAAGTGCGTTTGGAAATGCCCGTAGGCGATCTGCAAGGCGGCGCCATGTTCATCGGTGAAAAGGGGAGGATCGAGATCATCCGCAATGACTTTCGCACCGACCCGCCGAAACTCATCAAGGAAGTGCCCCCGCAGGAGGAAGTCGACAAATGGAAGCGGGCGCAGTGGCAGGCGAAGTATCACATGCAGGACTGGCTGGATTGCATGCGGAGCCGGAAGACGCCGCTGGCCGACGTCGAGATCGGGCACCGCTCGATCAGCGTCTGCCATCTGGCGAATATCACGCGCCAGCTTGGCCGGAAACTCCGCTGGGACCCGGAGGCCGAGCGTTTCGTCGGCGACGCCGAAGCCAACGATTATGTGACTCGGCGGAGGCGAAAGGGCTACGATCTCCCCGAAATACCGTAAGGCAGTTTTCAGTTTTCAGTTTTCAGTTATCAGTTATCAGTTTAAGACCGCTCCCTGACGGTCGCGGCTCGGTTGGCTTCCCAAAGACTGACGACTGACGACTGATTACTGACAACTGATAACTGCCAACTTAGATTTCCTCCGTTGTTTCCGGCGTCGGCAGCTTGTCGTTTTCGGCGGCGGCCCAGACGTATAGGGTGGGAAGCAGGAAAATGTTTACGGCCATGGCGACCATCAGGCCGCCTACGATTACGATGGCGAAGGGACGCTGGGAATCGGAGCCGATGGCGTGGGAGGTGGCGGCCGGGAGCAGGCCGAGGGTGGCCACCAGGGTGGTCATCATGATGGGCCGCAAGCGTTGCACGGCGCCTTCGACGGCGGCGTTGACGATGACATGGCCGCGCGCCCGCAACTGGTTGATGTATTCGAGCATGATGACGCCGGTTTGCACGCATACGCCGAACAACGCCAGGAAGCCGACGCCTGAGGAAACCGACAGGCGGTTATGCGTCAGCAGCAGCGCCAGCAGGCCGCCCAACGGCGCCATGGCCATATTGGCCACCATCAACGCCGCCCATTTGAACGACCCGAACATGGTATACAGAATCACCAAGATCACCAGGATGGTGATGGGCAGCACGACCATGAGCCGCTTCTGCGAGCGCTGCTGGCTGGCGTATTCGCCGGCCCAATCGACCTTGTATCCCTCCGGCAGCTTCACGTTCTTCTTGACCTTGGCGATGGCCTCTTCCACGGTGCTGCCCAGGTCGCGGCCGCGCACGCTATACTTCAGCGCCACATAGCGCTGGTTGGCTTCGCGGTAGATCTCCGAAGCGCCATCCATGGTTTGGACGTTGCAGAGCTGGCTCAGGGAAACGCGTTCGCCGGTGGGGGCCAGCAGGCGAATGCGGTCGATGGCTTCGCGGGTATCGCGGAACCGCGGCAGGTAGCGGGCCACCAGGTCGAAGCGCATTTCGCCCTGCAGCACCTGGGTGAGCGCGTTTCCGCCCACGGCGGTCTGAATGGCGTCCTGCACGTCGGCCGCATTGATTCCGTAACGCGCGGAGGCAACCCGGTCCACGGTGTAATTCAGATTGGGCTGGCCGATTACGCGGAACATGCCAAGGTCCTCGACCCCCTTGATGTTGCGCATCACGTTGAGAATCTCGTTGCCCTTGGCTTCCAGGGTACGCAGATCGGCGCCATAGATCTTGATGGCCAACTCGCCCTTCACCCCGCTGACGGCTTCCTCCATGTTGTCGGCAATGGGTTGGGAGAAATTCCATAGCACGCCCGGAAGTTGCTCCACCTCGCGATCGATGGCCGCGATGAGAGCCTCCTTGTTTTCATGAAAGACGGGGCGCCATTGATCCTTGGGCTTGAGATCCACGAAGTATTCGGTATTGAAAAAACCGGTGGTGTCGGTGCCGTCGTCGGGCCGGCCCACCTGGGACACCACCTTGGTGACTTCCGGGAAAGAGGCGAAGATATCCCGCGCCTGGTTCATCAGGCGTGTGCCCTCGGTGGGGCCTGTCGAAGGCGCCAGTGTGCCGCGGGCCCAGATGGCGCCTTCATCCAGGTGCGGCAGGAACTCCGAGCCGATAATGCCGCTGCCGATCAGGTACACCGTGGCCGTAAGGCAGGCCAGAGCCACTCCCAGCGTCAGCCAGCGCGCGCGAATGGCAAAGCGCACCCCGTGCCGGTACATCTGGGTGATGAAAATCATGACCGGGTTGTGCCACTCGCGGGTCTGGCGGCGAAACAGAAAGCTGCACAGCGTCGGCGCCAGCAAAATCGAAAACACCAGCGCGCCGAGCAGGGCGAAAGCTACCGTCCAGGCCATGGGTTTGAACAGGCGGCCTTCCACGCTCTGCAGAGTGAAGATAGGCAGGTAAGAGGTAATGATGATACCGATGGCGTAGAACACCGGCCGCTGCACCTCGTGCGCCGATTCCCGAATCTGCTCCATGGGGGTGCGTTGACTGCCCGGCCGGCCCAGGTGGAGCACGATGTTTTCCACCATCACGACCGCGCCTGCTTCGACCATCCCGAAATCCAGCGCGCCCAGCGAGAGCAAATTCG
>JBEKYD010000423.1:0-5327 GCA_049511335.1 Bryobacteraceae bacterium
TGTTTCAGAACCGGATGGCACTAACTACAGGTCGTGCGGAACCCGCGACTGGCTCAAGGTCGGCGTTCCGTCCTGTGCCATTGCACACGCCAGACCTCCCGTGGAAATCGAGGCTAGCCCGGCGCTCGCGGGGCTATTGCTGCGGCCGGAGCCATCGGGAGCCAGTAAACGCCGGGGAGTACTGCGGAGATTCTTTGACGCATTCAATCGCTATTTCGACCGTTCCACGGATAGCTTCATCCGGTTGTCCGGCAACATGATCCGGAAGGGCGCCCTCGTGCTGCCGCTGCTCGCGGTCTGCGGCGTTGCCGCGTTTTTCTTTGGCAGCCGGCTTCCGTCCAGCTTCCTCCCCGATGAAGACCAGGGATACGTCTATGTCAACATGCAGCTTCCCAATGCGGCCTCGATGGAACGTACGGATGCGGCGACCAAAGACGTCGAGACGATCCTCGCCAATACGCCCGGTGTCGAGTACACCACGAGCGTCATCGGCTTCAGTTTGCTCAGCTACGTCCAGACCAGTTACAACGCCTTCTTCTTCGTTGTTTTGAAACCCTGGGGCACCCGGGGAAAACTGGGCGGCGGCTGGCAGCAGTGAGCCTCCCATGGAAAGCAAAAAATAATCGCGGGTTAACCACCCGCAGGCCAACCGCTGGTTGATTGCCATCGCCGTCATGTCCAGCGCCATCATGGAAGTACTGGAACACTTCCGTCGTGAACGTCAGCTTGCCTCATATCAGCAAGGCCTCCGACCTTCAACTCTTTATCGAGAAAACGTGGCGCGCGCGCCAGCGCGCGCGTTGCCCAGCGGGCTGAAGTGCCTACCGATATTGATACATAACGCTGTCCACAAACCCGCTTGCCGCTCCTGCCGGAGCCATTCTTCGAACGCCCATGATCCGACCGGGCAGCCCAGAGCACTTCGTTCAACGCCGTTTCGGGCCAGTTTCCGAGTGGCCGACCATCCACCCTGAACCGAGCCAGTTTTCGGAAACGATGATCCGGGCATCACTTCAATCTAGACTCCCGGATTGCGTCCGCATTGGCGCGCGCCCGGTTGGCCGGATTGTTGCTCTCCCAAAGCGGTCCTTTGGGAACGCCGCCCGCCGCGTGATGCAGGCGTTCAAAGTACCGCTCCAGTCGGTGCCCAACCAGCCGCTCCCCGCGGGCACTCACCAACTGAAAGCTGCCACCGCCGATGGCGCAGCGCAATCGGCGCGCGCCGTGCAGATCCGCTGATCAGCGCAACCCGTCCCCGAGATACAGTTGGGAAAGCATGCGTGTGTAACTGTAGACGAAGCCCTTGGCGTCGGAAGTAAGAAAGATGCGCGAAAAGCCTCCGCGTCCAAGCGGTTCGCCGGTCAGGCTATCCACCACGCCCGCTGGGTCTGGAATGGCGATCTCCTTCCACGGCTGTTTGCGGCCCGTGCGAAGGTCCAGCTTGTCGATCATGGCGCCCTGCTCCCGCATCTGAGCCACATAGAGCGCCTGTCCATCTTCGCTCCAGCGGAGGGGACGATCTCCCGGCGCCGCCCCCTGCGCCTGGCGCGGCGGGCCGCCATCGACTGGATACAGGCAAAGGGTTCCAGTGGCGCTCAAGGCGGCGATAGAGCGGCCGTCCGGCGCGATGGCGAATACTCCGTTGGCCGTATCGCCTTGCGGAGAGATGGGTGTTGCCTTTTCGCCCGCGAGGGACGCGACGAACAGACGGGGGCCTTGCCCCGGCTCGCTGCCCACGAACGCGACGCGGTCGCCGGTCGGGAACCAACCAAGAGCGATATAACTTGCGATGTTGTCGACGAGGATGTTCCGGGACGCTCCCGGTCCGGTCGGCAGAATCGTCAGCTGGTCGGGTCGCTCCGCGGAGACCGCCAGGACCTGTTTTTGATCGGGGGATAGCGCTGCGCCAAAAAGCCACAGTGTGCTTCCCAAATGGATGGCGGAGGCGGCAGAGGCATTTCTCAAATAGAGGTCAAAGGTGCCGAGACCACCGGCCGCCGCCAGCAGAATCGTCTCGCCATCGGCGGATGCATCCACCAGGAAGGACGTTTCCAGCCACGAGAGATCCCGCTCCCGGTTGTCGCCCGGCAGGGTTGCGCCGACGAATACGCGATAGTCCTGACGCATCAGGAGCACCCGGCCATCGCGCGCCACGTCGCTAATCATGAGCGTACCGGGAATCCGGGCGACTACGCGCTGCCGCTCGGAAAGAGTGACGGCCGTTAGGAACGCATGCAAGCTGGTCTCCGCGGCGCTGAACCAAACCTCATCACCCGAGGCGGACCATGCCAGGCCCCAGAAGGTGCGGCGCGGCAAGGGTGCCAGCACGCGCCGCTTCCCCGACTCGAAGACGCAAACACCGACCGGGTCGCCCTGGGGGTGGCGTTCGTTAAAGGCGATGCGCCTGCCGTCGGGCGAGAGACGCAAGTAGTCGATCACGTTGGCGGTTTCATAAACCGTGTGGCCGATGGGAGATTCCAGACGGTTCATGCCGTTGACGCGATGGATGATGACGAGGGCCTTACCGTCGGGCGTCCAGTCCGCGTCCTCTACGTCTTCGAGCACTTCCCGCGGCGTACCGCCGGCCAGCGGCACGCGAGCCAGCGTGCCAACCCCGATGAACGGGGCCACCGTATGGAGGCCGGTCAGAATGGCCAATTCACCGCCGGAGGACACGGACAGGACCACCGCGTTCTTCAAGCCCAAAGGACGTGACTCGAAGCTGTCGGCGCGGGTGGAGAAGATTTCCGAAGGCTCACCGTTCCACGCGGCGGAGTAGACGACGGTCTGACCATCCGGCCCGAAGCGCGCGAATCGCATGGTGCCCCGCTGAAAGGTGAGGGGATGATAGTCCGGTACCAGGACCTCGGCCGTGCGACGGCCCACCAGGAAGACCGCGAGGAACCCTGCGGCCACCATGATCGCGGCCACCGCAGCAGGCCATCGCCGTTTCGCGCTTGGCGCCGCTGCAGGCTGTGACGGCGCGGCTGCGGTGGATCCGCTGAGAGTCTCCAGCGCGAATGCGAGATCCGCCGCGCTATGAAAACGGCGCGCCGGCGTTTTTTCCAGGCACCTCCGCACCACGCGATCCAGGCCCGGCGGAGCGTGAAGGTCAGGCGGCTCGTCCTTCAAGATCGCGTTCATGGTTTCAATAGCGGATTCCCCGTGGAACGCGCGCTGTCCCGCTAACATCTCGTAGAGAATCGCCCCGAGAGCGAAGAGATCCGCGCGATAATCCACTTCCTGCCCGCGCACTTGCTCGGGCGCCATGTAGCCGGCGGTGCCGAGAACGATGCCGGCCGCCGTTACCTGGGTCGCCGTCGTTTCCGTCACGGTGGACGGCGCTGCCATGCGGGCCAAGCCGAAATCCAGCACTTTGACCCGTCCGTCAGCGGTCAGGAACACATTCTCCGGCTTGATATCCCGGTGCGTTATTCCCTTGCCGTGCGCAGCCGCCAAACCGTCCGCAATGGAGGCCGCTATTTCGACAGCCTGGCGCCACGGCAGCCGCTCGCGGTTCAGCCGCTGGCGCAAGGTCTCGCCATCCAGCAACTCCGTTACGAGGTATGCGACTCCCTTTTCTGTCCCCACATCATAAATCGCCAGGATGTTCGGGTGGCAGAGCGCGGCCAACGTCCGCGCTTCGCGATCGAAGCGGGCCAGCCGCTCAGGGTTGCCGGACACTTCCTCTGGCAGGACCTTGATGGCAACATCCCGGCTCAGGCGCTTATCATGCGCCCGGAACACCTCTCCCATGCCCCCAGCGCCGATGGGCGCCAGGATTTCGTACGGGCCGAGTTTGTCGCCTGTCGTGAGCAGCATGTGATGGATTCAGTTAAGTTTAGCGGATCGAGAGCCGGATAGGAATGAATCACGCGCCACTCGGAAACTGGCTGCCGGGCGTCACATGGTCGGGAAACGCGTACCCGCGCATTCGCGCGGGCCAAAAGGGCCGGTTAAGTCCGGTTCTGGGAGATGAGGCTAAGCCTCGTCGTCAGGCCCGGCGCTTGAGTACCTTGGGAGTAGCTACCGATAACACGTAATAACGCAGCGCTGTCCGAGTGGCGCGTGACTCGACCAAAAGCAGCCACTTCGGTGAGTCGGTGACAAACCGTCAACATGGAGGATGGTCCAACTGACGCGAGTGGCGTGTCACGGGAGAAATCCTGCCAGCGATCTAGATTGCTCCTCGAAAACTTACACCACGCTTTGTCCGAATGGCGCGTTGAAGACGATGAGGATGCTGGTTGTGCAGCACGTAACGACACTGGCGCTTTGCCCCCGGAAGTATCATCGATAGCGTCCACCTGAGTGGTGCCGGGTGATGCCGGCGACGCAGATGCCGGGACCGTTCGGCTTAAGGTGCAGCGCTACATAATGGCCAAAACCCGCGTCGGCTTATGGAAAATCCTTCGACTGAGGCGCGCTGCCATTCAATGTTCACAATGCGATCGAGCTGAAGCCACGATGCCTCACCTTCCACCGGGGGATCCGCTGCATACCGCGCGGACTTCCATCGCATGAAATGGAGATAAAGAAATTCACGTTCGCGATCACGATCGTTCGTTAGCCGCCCCTTCATCCAAAACTAGCTTTGGGGATAATTCATTGTGCCGTCGTGCCACTTTTTCAAGGGGCTCAATACGGTGCTGTATCGCTCGACGAACAATCGCCGTGCGGTCGAGTCGGACTTAACCACATCGACGAAGTCACCCTCACTGATTCCTGCTACCTTTGGATTTCGGAGCAAATGTTCGTAATTCGGAATTCGTTCGTACAAGTGTTGCATCTTGGGAGTATTCCGAAATACCGCAAGATGCCCAGACAAGATGGTCGCGTGGGTCGAGAAGATGTCACTTGCCGCTAAGACTTCATCGGTGTAGAAATTGCGGACCTTTCCATAGATCACATCAATGTCGCCGTACCCGTAGAAAGGATACCCCGCAATGTCGCGCCCATGAAGATCACCGAGGCAGGGTTTCAAGTCACAGAGCTTGTAGGAATCGGTTGGGTTAAAGGGGATGCTGAACCGCTCGCGGACTAGGCCCTTGTAGTCCTCAAAGCTAATATGAACGTAGTCCAAATTGTCGGCCCAATTCTCAGGCTCGCCACAATCCGTGTAGAATCGCCAGCGTACTTCGGGATTCCACTTACAGCTCTCGACAAACAGATTGAACCATTCAGGCCAACGCCCAAAATAGGGTATCACCTGAATCCGGCGTGAAGAATGCGATTTCAAACCTAAATCGGCTTCAGTCGGTTAACCTTGCGCAGGATGCCGTTGGCCAGATCCTGGAGCAGTGGCGACTCTCGGAGGCGAAGAACCG
>JBEKYD010000424.1:0-5309 GCA_049511335.1 Bryobacteraceae bacterium
GAGGAACGAGGAGAGAAGATCGGGCCGGCGGCGGGAGTTTCGATTTTCGGGCTGGATGCGCTGAGCTCGGCGGCGTACGGTCCCGAGGCCGCGCTGACGCTGCTGATTCCGCTGGGAGCGGCGGGAATCGCCTACATCGTTCCGGTCAGCTTCAGCATCATCGTGCTGCTCGGGATTGTTTACTTCTCCTATCTACAGACCATTGCGGCCTATCCGGGCGGGGGAGGGTCCTACACGGTTGCTCGCGAGAACATCGGCGCGGGGGCCGGCTTGCTGGGCGCGGCGGCGTTGATGATCGACTATGTTTTGACGGCCGCGGTGGGAATCTCCGCGGGCGTGGGTGCATTGGTATCGGCGGCGCCGGGCTTGCAGCCGCACATTTTGAGCCTGTGCCTGGGCATTCTGGTAGCGATTACGCTGGTCAACCTGCGCGGAGTGCGCGAGACCGGCGGCATCTTCATGGCGCCGACCTACCTTTTTGTGGCTAGCCTGTTGGCGATGATCGCCATCGGCCTAGTGAAGACGCTGCTCTCCGGCGGCCATCCGGTCGCGGTGGTGGCGCCTCCGCTGCCGAGCCCAGCCAAAGCGGCCGTGAGTACCTGGTTGTTGCTGCAGGTTTTCGCGAGCGGCTGCACGGCCATGACCGGGGTGGAGGCGGTGAGCAACGGGGTGAGAGCCTTCCGCGAGCCCACCGCGAAGAATGCGCGCATCACCCTGACATTGATCATCGCCATTCTGGTGATTCTGCTGGCGGGGATCGCCTATCTGGATTCGGCGTACCACATCGCGGCCACCGACCCCGGCGTCCCGGGCTACCGAAGCGTGCTAGCGATGATGCTAGGCGCCATCATCGGCAACGGGCCCTTTTATTACATCGCGATCAGCTCCATTCTGCTGGTACTGGCGCTCTCCGCCAATACCGCCTTCGCCGATTTTCCACGGCTTTGCCGGATTGTGGCCGGCGATGGATACCTTCCGCGATCTTTTGCCACTACTGGGCGCCGGCTGGTCTATTCGCAAGGCATCTGGGTGCTGGCGGGGCTGACGGCGGCGCTGCTGGTCCTGTTTGGGGGCGTGACGGACCGGCTCATTCCGCTGTTTGCGATCGGCGCATTCATGGCCTTCACGCTTTCGCAGGCGGGAATGGTGATGCACTGGCGCCGCCGCCGTCCGCTTGCTTGGCACTCGGTGGCGCTGAACGGGCTGGGCGCGGTAGCCACCGGAATCACCGTGCTCGTCGTTCTGGTGGCAAAGTTCGTAGCGGGCGCCTGGGTAACGCTGGCGCTGATTCCGCTCCTGCTGATCGCCATGGTCTCGGTGAAGAGGCATTACGGGCGAGTGTCCACCGAAATCGCCAGCCGCAACCCGGCCGATCTTTCCAGACTGACCGCGCCCATTGTGATTATCCCGGTTCAATCCTGGACCAAGGTGACGGAAAAGGCGCTGCGCTTTGCCTACACCGCCTCGCACGACGTTCGCGCCGTGCATGTGGACTCCGAACAAGAGGACGAGAACCGCTCTTGCGATTGGTGGGCGGAATACGCCGAGGCGCCGGCCCGAAGGGCGGGTTTGCCGCCGCCGAAACTGGATCGCGCGGTTTCACCCTACCGCTTCGTCTTGCGGCCCATCGTGGACTATGTGTGCAGAGTGGCCGAGGAGAACCCCGACCGCTACGTTTCCGTGGTGGTGCCGGAGCTGTTCGAACGGCACTGGTACCATTACATGCTGCATAACCAGCGCGCCGAGGTGCTGAAAGCCTTGCTGATGTTGCGGGGCAATCCGAGGATCGTGGTGGTGAGCGTGCCGTGGTATTTAAAGGAATGAATTCGCAAGGCGACGGGTGCAGGCGGAAACGCCTGCTCCACCTGCTCGACACAGCTTGTGAGCCGGTCGGGTGACCCGATAGTAACCTTCTGCTAACGATCGACAGGATTGAACGATCCGGAAGCCACTGATAGCTTGTTACATAACGTTCCTTTCTTAACTGACTAGGGGCCAATCGGTCGGCGACTCACCGGTTGGCCCTCCCGGAATTTCCTCCCTCTTTGAATTTTCCCGACCGGTACCGTAAGCTCTTAGAATGGGTTCTACCGTATCCGCCCGAAATGCCCGCTTTCGCAGCCGGCGAACAGCCAATTTCACCGAATCCGTCATCCGCGAGATGACCCGCCAGGCTTTGCAGCACGGCGCCACCAACCTGGCCCAGGGGTTTCCCGACTTTCCGGCCCCGGAAGTGGTGAAACTGGCGGCGATGGAGGCGATCGGGGCCGATATCAATCAATATGCGATCACCTGGGGAAGCCGGGGCCTGCGTCAGGCTATTGCAGCCAAATATTTGCGGCACTATAACTTAGAGTTCGATCCGGAGCGCGAAATCACGGTTTGCTGCGGCGCTACCGAGGGCATGATTGCCTCCATGCTGGCGATTGTCGACCCTGGGGATGAAATCATCGTGTTCGAGCCCTTCTATGAGAACTACGGCCCGGACGCGCAACTCTGCGGCGCGACTACCCGCTACGTGACCCTCCACGAGCCCGACTGGGCCTTCGACCCGGATGAGTTGCGCCGCGCCTTCTCGCCGCGCACGAAAGCAATTATATTGAATTCGCCCAACAATCCCACCGGAAAAGTATTCACCCACATTGAATTAGGCGTGATCGCCGGTCTTTGCCAAGAATTCGATGCGATTGCCATAACAGATGAAATCTACGAGCACATTCTCTACGACGGAGCGGTTCACTGCCCAATGATGTCCATCGAGGGCATGCGCGAGCGGACCATTCTGGTGAACAGTATGAGCAAAACTTATGCCGTCACCGGCTGGCGGGTAGGCTGGGTGCTGGCCGCCCCGCAATTGACCGACTCCATCCGGAAAGTCCATGATTTTCTTACGGTTGGCGCGGCGGCCCCGCTGCAGCATGCGGGGGCGCTGGCACTCTCCCTGCCGGATTCTTACTATGAAGGTCTTGCAGCGGATTACGCCGAGCGCCGCTCCCAGATCCTCAGCGCGCTCTCAAACGCCGGTTTTCGCTGCTTCCGCCCGAGCGGTGCGTACTACGTGATGACGGATATCTCAGTATTTGGCTTTAGCGATAACCTTTCCTTTGCCCGATTTCTAATTGAAAAAATTGGGGTTGCTGCGGTCCCTGGTTCGAGTTTCTACGCATGATCGGAAGGTGGTAGGCAACAAATTCGCTTTTGTTTTTGCAAGAAGTATGAGACTCTAAAACTAGCTAGCCAGCAATTGATGAGTATCACCACACAGCTTTAATTGCTGGGCAAGGAGGCATGTATGCTCCCCGAATTTCTGATACCCGAGTCAACCGTGCGCGAATCCGGCACGGGGCCGGAAATTTACATTGGGAGCCATGAGGGTGAGACGTTGCATCTCAACCTTGGCATCACCCGCATCATTGAGCAGGAGAGCGTTGACATCTCGATTTGGGGATCGAGCGACGGCGCCGTCTGGTCCGCCAAGCCTTTGGTTTCCTTTTCGCAGAAGTTTTATTGCGGCAACTATCAGATTCAGCTCGATTTATCCGATTTCCCCGAAGTTCGTTACTTGCGCGCCAAGTGGCAGTTGAACCGTTGGGGAAAAGGGGATTCCAAGCCCCTGTTTACGCTCTATTTGTTTGCCTCGCAAGCCGTAGCGCTCACGGTCGGCGCTCCCGCATAGGTTCGCAAGGCCTGTCGCGCGGAAGCCTGCGGTAACCACGGCAAGTCTGGTATTCTTTGAGGTGATCGCACTCGAAGACTGCCATGATCACGCGTGAAGAAGCGCTAGACCTATTTCGCTCCGGCGATCTGATTGCCGTTGGGATGGAAGCCGACGCCATCCGCCACAAATGGCATCCCGAAGGCATTGTTTCTTACATAATCGACCGCAATATTAATTA
Organism: Bryobacteraceae bacterium; assembly: GCA_049511335.1. GTDB lineage: Bacteria > Acidobacteriota > Terriglobia > Bryobacterales > Bryobacteraceae > JBEKYD01. The sequence continues at coordinate 3,897 of JBEKYD010000424.1, forward strand.
CACAAATTTCTGCACTGAATATTGTTCTTTCTGTGCGTTCTACCGGCCCATGGGGCACGCCGAAGGTTACGTGCTGGCGAAGGAGACGATCTACCAGAAGATCCAGGAGACCATCGATCTGGGCGGCACCGGTGTGCTGATGCAAGGCGGTCTGCACCCTGATTTGAAAATCGAGTGGTACGAGGACCTGTTTCGCGGCATCAAGCAAAGGTTTCGCATTCACCTGCATTGCCTGTCGGCCCCCGAGGTCACCAACATCGCCGAGGTTAGCGGTTTGAGCCTGCGTGAGACCATCCGGCGGCTACAGGATTCAGGTCTGGATTCGATTCCCGGCGGCGGCGCCGAGATCCTGGACGACGACGTGCGCCATCGCGTCAGCCGCCTGAAGTGCTCAGTCAACGAATGGGTGGACGTGCACCGCACCGCACACCAACTGGGCATGCGCACCACCGCCACCATGATGTTCGGCTGCGGCGAAACAATCGAGCAGCGCATGAACCATCTGGAGCTGGTCCGAAATCTGCAAGAGGAGACCGGCGGATTCACCGCCTTCATCCCGTGGACATTCCAGCGCGAGAACACCTCCCTGGGCCGATTCGTCAAGGAAGAAGCTACCGCGGTGGAATACTTGCAGACGCTGGCGATCTCGCGGATTTACTTGGACAACATCGAAAACGTCCAGTCCTCGTGGGTGACGCAAGGTCTTAAAACCTGCCAGCTTGGCCTGCGCTTCGGGGGCAACGACGTGGGCAGCATCATGATCGAGGAAAACGTGGTTTCGGCCGCCGGCGCGCACCACCGCGCCAGCGAGGAGGAATTACGCCGGCTGATCCGGGATGCTGGGTTTGTGCCTAAGCAGCGGGACACGTTGTATCGGACGTATTTTTTGAATTGAGCTTTCCGCTTCGCCGAAACTGCCGCGGGCCGGAGCCGATGGCTCAGTTAAAATTCATGCCGCACATGCCGGGGTTGCTGCACGGGCCGCCGCTCGGGCACGCCGGGACGTCCCGGGTCTTGTCGCCGCCGGCATGGGCGGCGAAGGTGGAGAGTTCCTGCTTGAGATGCTTTTGGCCGCACTGGGGGCATTCGAGCTCCGCGGTTTCGGCCTGGCGGCGCACCAGCTTTTCGAATTTCGTTCCGCAATCCTGGCAAAGATATTCGTAGATTGGCATGGCTCTATTCCACTATTAGAGTACAAATGCGGTCCATAATGCTACGAACCTGGGAGGCGGGCGCGCCGGCGTTGTTGACGATGATCGAAAACACCAGCCATTGGCCGGACCGCCGCTGCGCGTAACCGGAAAGGGCATTGACGTGGGCCAGCGAGCCCGTCTTGGCGTGGATGCGGCTTTTGGCTGGGCCGTCGATAAAACGCGACATCAGCGTGCCGTCCTCACCAGCGAGCGGTAGCAG
>JBEKYD010000425.1:0-5261 GCA_049511335.1 Bryobacteraceae bacterium
CCGTGCTCGAAGTCTTCGGCGGGGGCTTGATCTTCCTCGGCCTGTTCACCCGGCCGGTGGCGCTTCTCCTTTGCGGGGAAATGGCCGTCGCCTATTTCACCGCTCATTTCCCGCACGGTTTCTGGCCGAATCAAAACGGCGGCGAACTGGCGGTTTTATACTGTTTCATCTTCTTGTATCTCGCCGCGGCCGGCGGCGGTCCCATCGGCCTCGATCAAGCGATTCAAAGAAGGAAGTGATCGTGGCGCGGCTAACCGGCAATCCCCAACCATCCGCGCAGCAACGCCTCGGGGTTGCTGCCTAGATCCACCGGTTCGGAACCGACTTCGCGGCCGTCTTCGATGCGGACGGCCACCACGCCGGTTGCCGTCGGCCGGAGTTCCAGACGCCGCTCGCGCGCTTCCAGCCGCAAGGTGGCGCCCAGCCAGGCCACGTGAATCTTGGTGCGCACGGCGTGTCCCATGCGCACGGTCTGCCGCAACAGTTCCTCGGTGAACGGACTCTTCTTGAGCTCCTCGGCATAGGGAGCCGCCGCTTGCGCCCGCGCCCGTTCGGTGGCGCGTTGCCGTGCCTCGCGCTCGGCGGAATCCTTCCCCTCTTCGCGCGATTCCAGGCTCTTCAGGTTGTTTTCCAGATTGTCGAGAAAGCTCATCATTCCAGTTTGCCAGACACCCCGCGCCGGTTTGCCAGACGGGCGTTAGGATAGTAGCTTACGTTGGCGTTTATGGATGCACTTACCATTCATCGTCTGCACTTCGCGTTTACCGTCACCTTTCACTACCTTTTTCCGCAGTTGACCATGGGGCTGGCTCTGTTGATCGTCATTCTGAAGACGGTGGCAATCCGCACCGGAGACGATCACTATAACCGCGCCGCCCGTTTCTGGGCTCGAATTTTCGCCGTCAACTTCGCCATAGGGGTGGTCACCGGAATCCCCATGGAATTTCAGTTCGGCACCAACTGGTCGCGATTTTCGGGAGCGGCCGGCGGGGTCATCGGGCAGACGCTCGCCATGGAAGGCGTGTTCTCGTTCTTCCTCGAATCCAGCTTTCTGGGCGCGTTCCTCTTCGGCGAAAAACGGCTGGGACCCAAAGCGCATTGGTTCGCCGCGTTCCTGGTCTTCTTCGGATCCTGGCTTTCCGGCTTCTTCATCATCGCCACCGACGCCTGGATGCAGCACCCCACCGGTTACACCGTCGATGCTCATGGAACCATGCAACTCGCGAGCTTCTGGGGTCTGGTCGCCAATCCCTGGGTGTTTTGGCAGTACCTGCATAACATGACGGCATCGGTTGTGACGGCCAGCTTCGCGATGGCCGCGGTGGGCGCGTTCTACCTGCTCACGCGCCGGGACGAAGCCTATGGCCGCACCTTCGTGCGCTTGGGCGTGATCGCCGGCACGGTTTCCACTCTGCTGCTGCCGTTTCCCACCGGCGATGGCCAAGCCCACAGCGTGCTCGAAAGCCAGCCGGTGACGCTGGCCGCGATGGAGGGCCAGTTCCGCACCGAACAAGGCGCGCCGCTGGCCCTGGTGGGGCAACCGGACATGGAACGCGAGCGGCTGGACAATCCGCTGATCGTCCCGCGCGCCCTGAGTTTCCTTACCTACCGGCACTGGAAGGCCGAGGTGAAAGGCCTCGACGCGTTTCCGCGCGACAGTTGGCCCGACAATATTCCGCTGCTCTATTACAGCTATCACATCATGGTGGGATTGGGCTCGCTGCTGGGAGCGGTTATGGTGATCGCCGCCATCGCCGCCTGGCGCGGGTTTCTCTATGGCTCGCGTCCGCTGCTGTGGATACTGATGCTCGCGGCGCCGTTTCCGTATATCGCCACCACGTTCGGCTGGATGACCGCCGAACTGGGCCGGCAGCCATGGCTCATTTACGGCGTGATGCGCACCGAAGCCGGCTTTTCGCAACACGTTTCCGCGGGCAACGCGCTTTTCACCCTGCTCGGTTTCATGGGCACGTACGCCTTTCTGGCCATGCTGTTCCTGTTCCTGGTGGGGCGCGAGATCGAACACGGGCCGGAAGCCGAAGGGAGCTCGATCCATGCTTCCTAATCTGTGGTTCTGCCTGGTGGCCGCCATGATCGCGGTCTACGTGGTGCTGGACGGTTTCGATCTAGGCGCCGGCATTCTTCACCTGTTCGTCGCCCGCACCGACGCCGAACGCCGCGCCGTGCTGGCGTCCATCGGCCCCGTCTGGGACGCCAACGAGGTGTGGCTGCTGGCCGGCGGCGGCACGCTCTACTTCGCCTTTCCCGCGCTCTACGCGTCGAGCTTCAGCGGCTTCTACCTTCCGCTCATGATGGTCTTGTGGCTGCTGATCCTGCGCGGCATTTCCATCGAATTTCGCAGCCACCTCGACAGCGCGGTGTGGGAGCCGTTTTGGGACGCCGGATTTTCGCTGGCGAGCGCGCTGCTGGCGGTATTCTTCGGCGCCGCGCTAGGCAACGTCGTGCGCGGGGTGCCGCTCGACCGAAGCCACGAGTTTTTCCTGCCGCTGTGGACCGATTTCCGGCCGACTCAGGACGCCGGGATCTTGGATTGGTACACGGTTGCGGTCGGCGTAACCGCGCTCCTGGTCCTGGCCCAGCACGGCGCGCTATGGCTGGCGATGAAGACGGCGGGCGAAGTGGAACGCCGCGCCACGGCCTGGGCAAACGGTCTGTGGTGGGCGGTAGCGGCCGCAACTATCGCCATCACCATCGCCAGTTTCAGCGTGCAGCCGATGCTTGGGGCCAACTTCACCTCACAGCCATGGATGCTTGTCTTCCCAGCTCTGGGCGTGGCGGGACTGCTGTTCGCGCGCTGGGCGAAGCCTGGCTTGCCCCGTTTCTTAGGTTCCACCGCCCTGATCGCCGGACTCCTGACCAGCGCCGCCGCCGGCATTTATCCCTGCGTCCTACCGGCGAATTCAGACCCCAAGCTTTCCCTGACAATCGCCAACGCCGCCGCCGGAAGTTACGGCCTAGGCATAGGCTTGGTCTGGTTCATCCCGGGAATCCTGCTGGCCACGGTGTATTTCGTGTATACCTATCGAAGCTTCGCGGGCAAGATCAGGGTTTCGTAGGGCCGGGGCATTTTTGTGACACGCTGCGGGCAAAAGCACCGGCGACAAGATCGCCGGGCGCTGCGGAACGCCGGCCGGACAGCCGCCGCGGCAGGCCTGCGCCACGAGGGCTTTTTGTGCGTTTTTATGTCATGGCTACGGGTTGTCAGGCCGCGCCAGGGAGGGGGTTGTTCCGGCAACAATCTTCGGATGTCTTGCCGCTGCCGCAGGGACAAGTCTGAGGCTGGGCGGGTTTTGGGCTTGGGGGATCGCTGGTTTTGTGCATTTTTGTGCGTTTTGTGGAGAGTTGTGCCGTTTCCGGGGTCGGTTTGGCAGGTGGGGTGGGGGCGGTTCCTCTTTCGACGATGAACCTGGCGGCTTTGAACTGGACGCTGGCGGGAGCATCGGTGTCGCGGAGGATGTCGCCGAGGGTTTGGTAGGCGAGGCTGACCGGGGTGACGGCCCTTTCGTGGAGCATCCAATCGCGGTCGGCGGAATTAGGCGATTGCTCTGTCAAGCGCTGGATCGGAGGCGTTGGCCGCAAGTTCCCGCAAGTACGACTCCAGATCCATTCGATGGGCCACGGCCAAGCGACGCAGCGCCTCGTACGTCGTTCCCTCGCCCTTCTCGATCCGCCGCACCTGCCTTTCAGAAAGGCCTTCGATCTGCGACTGCTTCAGCCCCATTCTCAAACGCAATTCTGCAATGGCCGCCCCGTACCGACTATCATGCAGAGCCTTTGCTGCTTCGGCTCTGGCACGTGCCTCCGGATCAATTGCCGCTCGAATAGCGTCAAGGTCGAGGTGGATATCTGGACCGGCCCAGTAGATGTAACTTCCATCTTCGTCCACGGTAAAGTTCGCGCGTTCGGCTATGGGAATGCGCTTCAGCGATGGCATGCTGTCGAACGCGACCTCATACGGCTGCAGCGCACAGGAAAGCACAAACAGGCGATCCTTCGAGACGCTCGCCTTCGCAATGAGCTCTTCTTGTGCATTCTGAGTCCACGCAGAAAGTACTCGCCGCGGAACGCTGGAATCCGAGTATACGACTGTGTTGCGCATCATCCTGAGACCGGCCCGTTCAAACATCTGAGGAATGGAACTCGGCTGTACGTCGTCTCTGACCAGCAGCGCCCGGAGTTGGTGCCGGCGATTGGCAATTGAGACGAACTCAGCGACATCAGGAAGCTCACTGGCCGGGACGAGTACGAAGATATTTCGGCCGCGTTCAGCGGTCTGTCGGTTTGGCCGGTGAAGGACTCGGAAACGTCGCCTGTCAGAGACCGCCCCTTCAGCGCCAGAATTATGTGCCAGCAAAATCAATTCCTGCGAGCTAACGTTTGTTCCGTTCATATTTCCCTGCATACCTTTTGCTCCCATTCCCTAAGTAATTCGGCCCGATGCTCCACAACCGCTTTGCGAATTCTGGCGAGGACCTTCGCCGAAGGGTCCTTCTTGGCCCACTTGCAGTCGAACACCAATTCGTCATTCGTACAAAGAAGAAAGCAGACGCGAATCTCCCACTCGCCACGGCGCCTCGCGTGGAGATGTGGAGGCAGGTGGTCCGAAGAGTTGAACCAGAGATCCAGGCCTCCCAGGACAACGACCTCTACCTTTCCCACGCGCGCCTCGGCTTCATCGAACCTCCCGAATACGAGTATACTTCGTACCGGACATGTTGGCAATCACTAGCGCTTGATTGATGTCCGGTGCTGTTAACCAGCGGGCCAGAAAGCGCTTTCATCGGATCACCTCGTCCTGCGGGCGAAGAGGGGCCGAAAGGTGCGGATGGCGAGCCGGCGAAAACGACGCGGCGCAGAAATCCGGTGCCGCCGTTTTCCTTATTTTCGGGGACTCGCATAGCATGATCCCGCGAACTCGAGCACATCTTGCGAGCTGTTAACCAACGGGTCCCCTCGCGGGGGCTAACTCGCCTTTCGCCATCTGTTCGGGGACACACGGAACAGACACGGGACAATCTGTCCCAAATGCTCCCACCTCCTGCTGCTCGGGAGGATGAGTTCGATTTCGGTCATGAGGACCTCATTACGGACAATACGATAACTGGCGAGCGGGCGGAAACGGGGCGCCGGGAAGGGGCGGAATGGCTGTGAGTCGATGAAACGGAAGGAGTAAGAAATATTCGCAAGTTCTGTCACCGAAGTTTTGGAGGGGGCCGGGAAGGGCGCCGGCGGCGGGATCG
>JBEKYD010000426.1:0-5211 GCA_049511335.1 Bryobacteraceae bacterium
CTCCAAGCTACCGATTCCATCGGAGCGGCTAGACGCGTCTTCGGAAGCTTGTATGACCCTCAGGGCCATTTCGACTCCCTGGCTTCTCTCGGCAAAACCTGACGCCATTAGATAACCTCCAGGTCCGCGTCCAGGGCACCGGCTGATTTGAGGCTCTGGAGAATGGCGATCACATCGCGCGGTGTCGAGCCGATGGCGGCTAGCGCGCACCAGTTCTTCCACCGTCGCGCCCTGCGAGAGCACGACGTTGTGCGCCGGATCTTCCTTGACGGCAACGGTGGTCCGGGGTGTGACTGTGGTTTTTCCCTGCGACAGCGGCGCCGGCTGCGAAACCTCTTCCGTGGTCTGGATCTCAACGCTCAGGTTTCCGTGCAGGATCGCCACCGGCGAGACGCGGACGTCCTTGCCGAGCACAATCGTGCCGGTGCGTTCGTTCACCACCACGCGGGCGGGCCGGTCGGCCTCCACCATCAGGTTTTCCAGTTCCGCCAGAAATTCGGCGGCGCGGTTTTCGTAATCCTTCGGGATGGCGACCGAGACCAGGCCCGCGTTCTCCGGTTTGGCGGCGCCTGTCGAAGGCTCGGCGAAGCGCCGGTTGATGACCCCGGCGATGCGGCTGGCGGTAGTGAAATCCGCCCGCCGTAACTGTAGGTGCACGGTCGTTTTCGGTATCACCGACGGTGCTAGGCGTTCCACCGTCGCCCCCCCCGGTCCGCGTCCAACCGTCGGGTGGTTGACGCTCTGCGACGTTCCGCCGCGCCCGGCTAGGAAGCCCCCGGTCACCACCGGGCCTTGCGCCACGGCGTATACCTGGCCGTCGGCGCCGCGCAACGAGGTCAGCAATAGTATGCCGCCCTGCAGGTTTGGAGCGTCGCCAACCGAAGCGATCGTGGTATCGAGCTGCAAACCGGGCTGGGCAAACGGCGGCAGCGTAGAAGTGACCATCACAGCCGCAGTGTTTTTGACCTGAATGGTAGTCGCGTTGATCGTGAGGCCCATGCGCGCCAACAGGTTGGCCAAGGTCTGGTAGGGGAAGAGGGTCTGCTGGCGGTCGCCGGTGCCTTTCAGCCCCACCACCAGGCCGTAACCGATGAGCTGATTCTCGCGCACGCCTTCCACCGCCACCAAGTCCTTCAAGCGCACCGCACGAGCCGGAATGGGCTCGACCCAGAATGCCGCCAGAGCGAGTAGCGAGATCATTTTCACGCCCTTTCCAGGAAATCCTCTTCAGAACGGCAGCAAGCCGAGCAGCAGGCGGTAAAGAATGTTGGGACGCCGAATGGCGTCTCCCACCACGCCTTTGCCGTTGATCCGCACTTCGAGCTGAGCCACCCTGGTCGACTGTACGCTGTTGCTCGGGTCGATATCGGCGGGGCGCACCACGCCTCGCACGGTAATGGTTTGCCGCTCCGAGTTGATCGAAAGGTCCCTGGCCGCTTCGATGACCAGCGCGCCATTGGGGAGCACCCGGACCACGCGAGCCGTGAGTGTGGTGCTGATGGTGGTGGTGCGGCTGGTTGTGCCTTGCCCGTTCAGTTCGGTGTCCCCGGAAGACTTGGCCAGATTGGCCAGCGCCCCGGTGGCGCTCTTGACACCGGCCAGCGCGGTGACCGAATTGGCGGTGCTCGAAATGCGTTTGGTTTGCGTAGCACCGGTGGCCACGGCGGAAGCCTGTTCCGCCACCACGATGGTGAGCACATCGTCTACCTGGCTGGCGCGCACGTCGCGCGCGGCATCGGCGAGCCGGGATCCGGGTTGCCAGATGGCGCCTGGCGTGGCTGGGGGAGCGTCGGCTTGCCGGGCCAGCGATTCCGCCACATAGCGGTCGAGCGGGCTTTGCCCTGGCGGGGGATCCTTTTTCTTCTTCGCTTCCAACGGCAACAACAGTAGCCACAGCAGGCACAGGATGCCGATCAGGCCGTTGCCCATCGTTCGTCGTGCGTTCATTCGGTTCCCCCATCCGGCACGGTCGCGACCAAGACTCGGCCGGTCCAACGATCCTCGCCCGAAACTGTCGATGCGAAGACGGATTGCGCACCGCGACGACATCGCCGGCATCGCCGGAGGCTTCCGCCTGGGCTTCGAGCTCAAGGTGCGCACCCTTGGCGGCGACTTCGACGGTCACCATCTGCCCACGCATCACCGCCCGCATCGGCTCCAACCGGTCGGCGCGAAGGGCGCCTCCGGCCGGAATAGCGATCCGCGGCCAGCGCCCGATCACGGCCGCGGCCGATTCCGGATACGGCGTGGCGGAGGGCAAGGCGTCGACCAGCGTCTCGACCACCGAGGCGGCGGAAATCGGTTTTCCAGGGAGGAGATCGGCCACCGCCAACACGCGGCGCACTTTCAGGTTCAGCTTCACTTTTGCCCATACCGTGAACCGCCGGTGAGCGGCAAATTCCACCCAGCCCGGCCAGACAGCCGCCCTTGGAGAGCCCCGCAAGGCGTGCGAATCGAAGCGAAAGGGACCTTCCGGCACCGGTTGGCGGCTGTAGTCCAGCAACTCGATGCGGGCCTCGGGCAGTGCGCGGCGCATGCCATCCACCAAGCGCGCGGGGTCGACCGGTATGGTAATGCGAGCGACGCAGATTGCGGGAACCGGCGCCTCCGGCACGGCATAACGAGCCGCCAGGCGGCGCAGTTCCGGCGCGCGGAAGATCCTGGTAAATCCCGGTTCCGGGGCGGGCGCCAAGGGAGCTTCCCCGGCGGCCGCGGCGAGTTCCGGATAGACGGGCGCCAGATCGCGCGCCTCGATCCGTTCGGCTTCCGGCGCCACTCGCAGGCAGCCGGCCATCGCCAATAGAGCGAGCGGCGTCATTTGGCGAGATTATTCACCTGCTGGTACATGTTGTCCGCCGCGGTGACCACCTTGGAATTGGCTTCGTATCCGCGTTGCGCCTGAATCAGGTTGATGAACTCGTTGACGATCGACACGTTGGACTGTTCGACGTAGCCCTGCAGCAGACTCCCCATGCCTTCGGGCCCGCCCGGAATGCCGACGGTTGCGACTCCCGAGGCGTCGGTGGGCACGTAGAGACCGCCCCCCAGGCTGTTCAGGCCAGCCGGGTTCTGAAAGGTGGCCAGTTGAATCTGACCGGCCTGTTGCACGGCGGTTTGGTTGGGCAGGGTATACGTTACCGTGCCGTCCTGCGCGATGGTGACTTGTTGGGCATCGGCCGGAATGGTGATCTGGGGCTGCAGCGGATAGCCGCTGGAGTTGACGATGTTGCCGTTCATATCGAGCTGGAACTGGCCGGCGCGGGTATAGGCCAGCTCGCCATTCGGCTGCTGAATCTGGAAGAACCCGTTGCCCTGGATCACCAGGTCGAGCGGATTGTCGGTCTCGGAAAACGCACCCTGAGCGAAGATGATTTCATTCGAGGTGGGCCGCGCGCCCAGCCCCAACTGCAGGCCGGCCGGGGTAATGGTCTGCTGGCTCGAGGCCGAGCCCGGCTGCAGCACACTCTGATACATCAGGTCCTGAAACTGGGCGCGCCGGTATTTGTATCCCACGGTATTGGCATTGGCCAGGTTGTTGGCGATGTTGTCGACGTTCATTTCCTGCGCCTGCATGCCGCTGGCGGCGCTGTAAAGTGCTCGAATCATGTGCTACCTTTCCTCGGCAAGGGGCGTCTACAGCCCTTCGCGATATTGGTTGGCCTCATCGCGCCGTCGTCTCAGACTTTGGCTACCTGCTCGATGGCTTCCTTATTCATGTCGTTGGCCATCGAGACTGCCTTCTGCAGCATTTCGAACTGCCGCATAATGCTCACCAGCCGGACCGCCGATTCGGCCGTGCCGGTGTTGGAGCTTTCCAGTTTTCCCTGCTCCACCGAGACTGCGGCGGGCGCGAGCGGTGTGACCGCCGGGTCGGTGAGCCGGAAGTAATTGGTTCCGTGTTTGCGTAGGCCGCGCGCTCCCGGAAAGTCGACCACCTGTAACTGACCGATGACGTTTCCGTCTTGGCGCACGGTGCCATCCGCGGAGATATCGATCGGCAGGGAACCGGCCAGCGTCAGCGGATTCCCGTCCGCCCCGGACAAGGGGTAACCTTCCGTGGTGGTGAGCTTGCCGTCGGCGGCCAAGCGAAAATTGCCGTTGCGCGTGTATAACGGGCCGGCCGGTCCCGCCACGGTAAAGAAACCGCTTCCCGCCAGTGCGACATCGAGAGCGTTGCCGGTTGTCTGGAGCGTACCCTGGCTCAGATCGATCCAGGGACGCTCGATCACCGGCATGGCGGTATCCGGATCGCCGTCGGCCTCCGGAGCGACATAAAGGCTATAGAACTCGCGATCTGCCTTGTACCCGCCGGTGGCCGCGTTGGCCACATTGTTTGCCACCAGGTCCAACGATTCCATCCGCGAGCGAAGGCCGCTGGCCGCCATGGCTGTAAGAGAATCCATGTCAGCCGGGAGAGTGCAAGCGGAAGACCAATTGGCGAGGGAGCAAAAGTGTTGCAGAGCCGCAATATCGCGGGCGGGAACGAGGCGCCTTGCGGCAGGTATTTGCCGCGAGCTTCCCCGCGCGGCAAATTCGCGGCGCGAAACCTCCGCTAACCGGTTGAAAAGAGGTTCTGCCTCGACTGGCACGATCTCTGCATACGACTCCGCGTGACCGCCGCCGTTCCGTCCATTCCGCTTTCGGCGCTTCTAGACTTATTCGCTTCCACGGCAATCGCGCGCAAGAATCCGGCCGAAACAGGTTCCCCAGCCGGTGCGGCGGGCGGCAGCGCGGGCCCGGCTGCGGGAAGCAGCGCCTTTCAGCTTCTTCTCGGCTCGCCATCGGATCCTCCCGACACATCGCTCATGACGCCGCGGGCCAAGGTGCGGGTCAACCCCGTTTCGGCCGCGGCGACGCGGGCGGAATCGAGCGGATCGAGCTCGCGGAAGCCCGTTCCCGCGGCGGCGCCGCAATCCCCGGCGTCCGCGGCCGTTCCCTTCGAATCGGTCCCCTTTCCCGCGACGCAAAAGGCGGCCGGCTGGCGGTTCGCCGCGGCCAACACCGAACAAGCTGCCGCCGGGCGAATCCCATTGGCTGGTTCCGGGACGGAAGTTGCCGGCAACTCCGCCATCGCCTCCCCCCTCCTGGTTTCTTGATTCGTCAGAAGAATCTGTGGGTGAGTTCCGGCTCGGGCAGTTTGCCAAGTGAATGATAGAGCGCCAGTTCGGTGACTCGGAAGGTTCGGAACCCATAGGATTTTCTCATAGTGAC
>JBEKYD010000427.1:0-5162 GCA_049511335.1 Bryobacteraceae bacterium
CTTGAGAGAAGAAAGCAGTCGCCGCTTCCCCATTTCTGCGCCCGGCGCAGGCCAGAGCGTAACCCCACCACTGGCTCCTTTTCGCCCGCCAAATTGGTACCCTTTTTCGCCGCCACCGACATCCTATACCCTTGGGCGTACCTCGGTGGCCCGTTATTACAAAAACAAGAGTTCCCCTGAAAAGCCTTTTAATACAATGGGCTCCGGGGCAAGATCCGGTCAGAGAAGAGTCCCGCGAGGGCACGGCGTTCGTCATTTCTCAGGGTGCAACGGCTGGATCTCCTGGTGAAGCACAAGGCCGATAGTACTGGAAGTTTCGGAGGATGGAGATTATCCATGAGATTCGTTGTAAGGCATGTATTATCAACGAATTGTGGCGGAGCGAGTCGTTCTGTTCCTACGAAAGAGGGCAGTCGAGCCGGCCGGCGGCGGTCCTAGCTGGGCGAAGATGATAGGCCTGCGCCGACGGGTTCGCGACCGGGAACCCTGTCATCCGCTACTCGGCGATTCTTAGGGCTAGGTCAGTGCCCTCCACATCGGCTGTGACCGCGCCGAATTCGTGTCTGGCCGCAGCTCCATGGAATCAAATCCCCTGGCCCCCTTACGCTTTCCGGCTAGGAGCTACGCCAGGGTTCTCCAGATGCACAATGCCCTGTTTGAGAGCGACAGCAAGTGCCTGCGTCCGATCATGAACACCGAGCTTGTTGAGTATATTGCTGATATGGATGCGAACAGTTTTTGGGGAAATTTTCATGTTCACAGCGATTTCAGCCGTATTCTTGCCGTCGGCGAGTAACTGAAGCACCTCGAGTTCACGGTCCGTCAGACTGAATGCCGGAACGCGCTCCGCCAAACTTGCTCCCAGGCTGGGCGGCAGATAGCGGCCGCCCTTGGCCAGCACCCGCACCGCCTCCACTAACTGCTCGCCACTCGCTTCCTTGGTGAGATAACCTCGCGCTCCGCAGCGAAATCCTCGGTAGACATCTTCCGAACCGCTGTAGTTACTCAGGATGAGTACGCGCGCCTCAGGGTCCACCCGCCGGATGGCGGCCACCGCGTCCAGACCCGACGATCCAGCCAGCCGGATGTCCATAATCACCACTTCGGGACGATGTCTGCGATACAACTCGACCGCTTCGTCGCCCTGGGCGGTCTCCGCGACAATCGTCATGCCCGGCTCTCTATCGAAGATGCTGTGCAGCGCGATCCTCGCCAGGAAATGGTCTTCTACCACCAGTAAACGAACATTTTCCATCATGCGGTTCCGGAGGCAACGGGAATGCTCACGTGCACACGGGTTCCACGGCCGCGTTGGGAGGTCAGCCGGAGTTTGCCGCCGAATCGGTGTGCCCGCTCGCGCATCCCCAGCAGGCCGAAATGTCCGGCAGGAGGCGTTTCCGCATATGCCGGATCCATGCCCTCGCCGTTGTCCTCAACCTCAAGATACACGATTCCGTCTCGAAATCCCAGCGTAACCGATATCGCCGAGGCATGCGCATGGCGCAACGCATTGATCGTCGCCTCATGGCAGAGAGATACAAAGTTGGATTCGAGATCGGCGGAAATCGCCGGCACCGGCTCGCGGCTCTCTACCGTTGCGCGTACGCCCGTGCCCGCGGTGAGAGAATCGACAGTGTTTTTCACCGACTGCAGCAATCCGGTCTGGTTCGCCGAAACGCCGCGCAATTCACTAATCACACGGCGCGCTTCGACCTGACAGTGGCGCAACATACCGGCTGCCATTCGCAAGCTCTCCAAAGCCGGTGACGGCGCTTCCTTCCACTTGGCGCTCACTGCCTGGAGCTGCCATGAGACCGCCGACAAGCCCGTGAGCAGCGTATCGTGCCACTCGCGCGCGATGCGCTCTCTCTCTTCCGCAATCACGGAATAGCGCCGCCGCACGGCCCTGAGCCACAGGCTGTAAGCGCCCGCGCATAAGATCGTGAGCCCCGCCGCCAGTGAGAGATAAAACCAGATCGTTTCCGTAAATCCGGGCCGTTGGTTGACTTCGAAAGAGAGCGCAGGACTCCACTGCCCATCCGGGAGACGCGCGGATACGAGGAACGCGAAATGTCCAGGAATGAGTCGCGCGTAGAGAGCCACATGGTCGGCATCGGAGGGAATCCAGTCGGGATCGAAACCTTCAAGCCTGTAGCGGAACCGTACTCTCCCGGGACTGTTCAGATAAAGCGCGCTGAACCTGACTTGGAGCCGATGCGTGCCGGAAGGTATATCGACCGCGCCGGCCGTCACCTTCTGTCCGTCCAGCGTAATTTCCTGAATCACCGGATGAAGCGGGTTACCCGCCGGCTTCTGCCGGGTATTTACTGCGACGAACCCCTTCGCGGTGGGCAGCCATAGCTCGCCGCTCGAAAGCAACGCTCCGGGCGGCTGGGATACGCCGTGGCATTCGATGGTGCGCATGCCTTCGAGAACGCCGTACTCCATCGGTGACACGCGATCGGCCTTGCCTGCGAGAAGAGCGTCCACCTGTGTGAGCGGGACGCTGAAAATTCCACGCCCCGTGGAGACCCAGAGGTTCGCGAAGCGATCGTCGACAATGCGGTAAACCGAATGCAGTGGGAAACCGGCTTTGGCGGAGATTCGTTGCAGACGGCCGCCTTGAGAGACGTATAGCGCGCCGCCTGTCAGGGCGATCCAGATGCGCCCGCGGGAATCGCAGGAAATCGCGGAAACGCTGCCATTCGTCGCGCCGATCCGCTCGGGTTTGCCGCCGGCAGGGATTCGCCAGGCGCCGTCGGTCGCGCCGGCCCAGATCTGGCCGTTCGCGTCTTCGAGCAAGGTGGCAATGCGCCGATCCGCCAAAATCGCTTCACCAGCGGATGTCCTTGGATCGCCGGAAGCGAAACGCACGAGCCCGCCATTGTCCCGGCCAATCCACAAGCTCCCATCCTTCGCCGCCAGAATCGCCGAGACGGCGCTCTCGCCTGCCAATTCCATCTGGGTCGGCATCTTACCGGCACTGTCTAGAAGCCAAAGTCGGTGGTCCGTTCCGATCCAAAGACGGCGACGAGAGTCAACCGCCAGAGACCGGATCAACACGTTCGTATCGTCCTCGGGAAGAGGCTGCCGCAGAAGCGCTGAGTTATCCCAATGAAACAGTCCACTGCGCCATGTCCCCAGCCAGACGCCGCCCTCGCCATCGTCCGCGGCCGCGGACGCGTAATTGCCGCCGAGCCCTTCCGGCATTCCAAACGGTCGCAGCAAAGTTCGAGAGAACCGGGTGAGCCCGCCACTGCGCGTGCCAATCCAAACGTTGCCTTCGTCGTCTTCGAAGATCGTGCGAACGAAATCGTCGCCGAGCCCCTCCCGCGTGCCGGCGTGCTCCACGCGGCCGTCCGATACGCGATAGAGACCTTGGCCCCAGGTCGCCACCCACAAAGAATTGTCCCGGGCCAGGCGAATTCCCACTACTGGGCCCTTCACTTCCGGAACGGCATTGGCCGAACACCCACTCTCGGTGCAACTGAGCAAATACAGTGTCTTCGTCGTTCCTAAGTAGAATCGGCGGTGAGATAACGCATAAATTGCCACCGGCTTGCCCTCAAGGCCGCCGATTGAGACGCTTTCTAACTGGGCCGCGTCGATCCGCAGAACGCCGTTCGGCGAGGCGAACCATATCGCGCCTTTCTCGTCCTCGCTAAGTGTCTGCCACTCATAGCCGATCACCTCGCTGAAGCGGCGCACGGTGTGTACTGCACCAGCCCGATCTATCTTATGGAGAGCCCTGCTGGAAGTGAACCAGATGTCGTGAGACCGGGTTTCGATCGTGGAAAAGACGGTCTCTTCCGTGATGCCATCGGCGGCGCCGTACGATTTTAAACCGGCCGGACGAATGGCGTGGAGGCCCGCCCGATACCCTCCAACCCACAGTGTTCCATCGCTGGCCCTGAGCATGGATGCGATCCAGACGGTCCTCAAAAGTTCCGCCGGAGGGCCGCTGGGCCATGCCAGTGTAAAATGCGATCCGTCGAAATGACTTAGCCCGAATTCGGTTCCAATCAGTAAACTTCCCGGACCGTCTTGGACGATCGCGGTGACATAGTTATGCGGGAGGCCTTGCTCGATCTGCCAAACCTGGGAATTGAATTGCGAAATCATCCAAACGGGTGGCTCGCCGGCTGCGGCCATGCCACAGAAAACGCCAGGAAGAATCGCAACCAAGCCTCGGAATCCCTGCACGGTAGACCTTCTCCCCGTTCTCACATTTTGACCAGGGGCTTCCCTCGGATACCTCGATACGGACACTTCCGCTCGAACTCGGCAAAGTTGACCGAGATTCCAAGGCCCGGAGCTTCTGGAAGAGCCACTCGGCCATTCTTCTGTGTCGGGTACTTACCATTTGTCATTTCGAGATAGAGTTCGTCATCCGCTCCCTCCCATTCCTCGATCAGGAAGTTACGGCAGACAGACATGGCGTGCAAGGAAGCCAAATGACCAATCATTCCGCTGCATTGGTGCGGTGCGATCTCGGTTCCAAATGTCTCCGCGAGATTCGCGATCTTGCGGATTTCCGTGATTCCGCCGGCGTGTATCACGTCCGGCTGCACGATTGCTGCGCCCTTTTGTTCCAGCAGCTCCCGAAATTCGAAACGCGAAAACAGCCCTTCGCCGGATGCAATTGGAACCGGACTTTTTGCCGCTACATCACCTAGCCCGCTTGGCGACTCTCTTAATGTCGGTTCCTCGATCCACAGCGGCTGGAACGGCGCCACCGCATTTGCGAACGCGATGGCGGACCGGACCGAAAAAGTCTCGGCCGCTTCGAGCATCAAATCCATCGTGTTGCCGCATGCACCGCGAATCGCCTCGAGCTCGGCAACGGTTTGGGCGATCCGCTCCGCTTCGGAGTTGCGGGAGGCAATGGTCCATTTCACCGCCGTCCATCCCTTTGGGCGCGTTTCCTTCGCCCAGGCGGCGAAACGTGCAGGAGTGCGGTCGCTTTCGAGACTAGCGCCCCAATGCGTGTAGTAAACCCGCAGATCGTGTTCGAGAGGCCCGCCCAGCAGTCTGTAAACGGGCACGCCGAGCCGCTTGCCTTCGATATCCCAAAGAGCAATATCCACGGCGGACAAAGCCGACATTGCCGCCGGGCCATTGCGCCATCGCGACAGAAGATAGTAGTTGCGGTTCCAATGCTG
>JBEKYD010000428.1:0-5104 GCA_049511335.1 Bryobacteraceae bacterium
GCTTGCTGCCACTGAGCCAATTTACTGCTATGCGTCGGATAGCGGCAATTTCGCTGGCGCTATTCGAGGAATAGAGAGGTTTGTACTTAGTACAGTCAGTGCGCGGAAAGGCTCCGTCGTATTGAGCTGATTTGTGCAGCGCAGTCTGTCGCTCGGCTCGCCTCCGCCGCCGGATTTCTCGTTCGCCCTCAATTGCCTCTCGCGTCTGCTTCCATTGCGCCTCCGCAAGTTCGATAACGGAGTCCGCCTGAGGCGCGAGCAGGTACGTGTTCACGGCCCGCAACCGGTTCGGCGCACGCTGCGGGTCTTCCTGGCGCTTAAGCCAACCGATTTCCTCGAGTTGCCGGAGGGCCTCCGCGACAGCGTTAGGCGACGCCACGCCGCTATATCGGCTGATGGCACGGTAGCTGATGCGGACTTCCGCCGTGTCCTTGCCGGGTTCCCGGTCCGCGTGGCTCAACAGAACTGGCACGATGCAACGCGCGGGTGCGGAAAGCTCAGCCCACAGTCCCGACAAAACCAAGATTCCGATATCGCCCTCAAAACCCGCACGCACCAGCGGGCGGGCCGGCTGCTTCAGGTGCTTCCCTTTCGGGATGCAAGGCACGCTGAAGCGCTCCGCAATCCACACAGCCGCGTCCGCCGGGCCATTGAGTCCCAAGACATTCATCACCAGGTCAACCGGCCCCAGGG
Organism: Bryobacteraceae bacterium; assembly: GCA_049511335.1. Taxonomy (GTDB): domain Bacteria; phylum Acidobacteriota; class Terriglobia; order Bryobacterales; family Bryobacteraceae; genus JBEKYD01. The sequence continues at coordinate 694 of JBEKYD010000428.1, forward strand.
GCTTGCTGTCGCACCCGAAGCACTTCACCGTGTTGTTCTTGCGCCGAATCCCGACCGAGGCGGTTCTGTCACCGTTCTTGTGCTGTTCGGGTTTCCAGCAGTGAATTTTCGTGGACCCGTCAAACCGGAGGTCCAGGGCGCGCCCGACTTCCGCCACTGGAATATGCCGGTTAATCCACCGGAGGGCCGGGATACCTCGATTCGCGCCAGGACGTTCGCCGTCATCACGGTGCGCGGAGTTCACGCCGACGCTCCACCAGCAGATGCCTTGATTATGCTCTCGACCTCATCGAGGTCATAGAGGATACGCCGGCCGCACCGATACCAGGGAAATCGCTTTATCCCGAGGAGCCTGTCTTTCTGTAGGGTCCGGCGCGAAATGCCCGTAAGTGACTCGACTTCGATTTCGCTGCCGAATCTCCGTCGTACTGTTGTGTTTGGCTGGTTGCGATTGCTTGCCATGCTTTGACGCTACGGCAAGATGGGCACTCGGTCCACGGCAGAAAACCGCACGAATTAGTTTCTGCGGTTTTTTAGGTCTTCTGGGGAGACGCGCTTGTTTCCCAAGGCAGTGATGTTCTTGGCCACGGTGACGAACGTCTTTTCATCCCATCGGCGGCCGGCTTCGCCGCGCTGGATAGTGCCTAGCGAGACACCGCACTTGTCCGCGAAGTCCTCCTGTGAATACTGGGCGCGGTACGTTCGGAGCCTGACGGAGTCAACCGTTGTTCCACTGGGACGACCACCACTCTTCGCTTTCGGCTTCCCGCCGCCCAGGCGAGTGGGTGCCTTCTCTTTCGGGCTGGCCGATTCGTCCCCTCTCGGTTCCACAGCGCTGGCGCCCTCCGTCTCGATGCTGCCCAGTTTTTCACCGTCAAGGCCGTGTTGAAATGCTTCCGCCTTCCAATGCTCCGTGCGCCCGATCAAACGGAGACGCGATTGCCCCGCCAACGAAGAGGCCGGAATCTGGAAGCGGCGTTCTATCTCTCGGAACCAGGGTGCATAGAAGTCCAAGAGGAATTCTGTTGCGCTACTGAGGATCAGTGTCACCTCCTCCGCGTCGGCTACATCGCGTACTAACGCGGCGGCTAACCTCCCCAAGGTATCGAATCTTCTCTCGATGAGGATTAGTACTGCGGACTCAAGCTGGCCCTGCGTCTGGTAATTCGCAATGCAATCTTCCTTTGCCCGGCTATCGTCTCGCTGCCATTCTCCCCGGATCTTCTGCCAGATGCGGTATCCAGGATGGTCCGGTGGAATCCGCCGCCAAAACTCAGTGTCGGACTCTGACATCGCTCCCTCTGCGATTCCCTGAATGGTATTGCCGCCAACCGGGCAGGGTCCCCGGCTTGTCGCCCTGCAGGAGCTAGGCGGCTACCGCAATTTTACCGTGAGATTGTCTTGATCGGGTGATGGTGGCCACTGCGATTTCCTACGGGGGCCGGGCGCCCCCTTGCCTTAAGGCTCTCGATTATTTCAGGCGGTTTGGTTTTCACGATTTCAGTTTGCCCTATTCTCCTTCGCGATCCAACTCGATAATGTACCGGTGACGAGAAGAGATATTATCGTTGAGTCCGTGCTTGGCCAGCCATGCGGCGTACCTATCTCGATCCATCCCCACGCTCGCGGCTACGGATTCGAACTTCCGCCTAAAATCCTCGAAGTGCTCCCTCATCAGGAAGTCGGCACCGAATCTTTTTACTTTCTGCAGGGCTTCGAAAGAACGGCGCGTGGGTCTCCTAGTCGGCCCGACGATGTTGTCTAGGTGTTTCATGACCTCGCGCACGTATAGATCAGCCGCCTGTATACCGACCAGCTTTCGCGAAGCGAAACTGATTTCTTCATCGAAGTACCCATTCCACTCGGGCTGCTGGGCCATATAGGTGTAGAGCACACCGGCGTTGTAATTGCTCTCAATGCGACTGTCAAACGTGAATTTTACTGTTCCTTGGGGAATTACCCATCTAGCCCAATTTCCGCACCTCAAGACTACTTCGCGAAAAGAGCGGTAGTACGGCACGTCATCGAGTACGCCGGGAAAGAACTCCCGCCATCCGGCCAAATCTATCGCCATCCCGTACCCCATTATCCGGGACGCGCAGAGAATTTGGGTGAGATCTTTGTACAACCGCATGTTCTCGGCGTGGTCTATACCGGCGAAGTCACCTTGATCTGTTTCGCAGTCTGAAGCGTGGAAGATCTTGCCGCCAGTTCGCGCCAACCATTTCCCATTGTGCGAGTTCCAGTCATCCTCGCTTCCGAACAGTCCCGCGACCGCAAACACGCGGGCATTTGCTTCGTCGTGACTTTCGTCTCCGAATGCGCTGTACAAAACCACCCGGCACCTGCTATAGAAACTTCGTGCCGGTAATGGATGTATTTCGGGTTCGAGCGGTGGCATGGTACACTTCTAATGCTCACTCGAAAGCCCGAACGCGCTCGCCGCCAAGCTTGGAGCGTTCAGCCTTCTAGAATCCCGCTATTCAATTACTGGCGCAATTCCAGTATAGGGGGGAATTGTGTGTGTCGAGGGCGTTCCCAGCAACGCAAGCGTTGCCATTCTGCTCCTCCCGCATCATCCGTATCCGCAAGCCGGGGCTACTTCGCCTTGATCGGTTTCCACTCTTCCGGCTTCCACTCTCGCGCTAGTCGCTGCGCCTCAGCGATCTGTGCCGCGTCCATCTTGGCCGCGACCTCATCGCGCGCACCGGCGTATTTCTTTTGGGAATCGCCGTTCGCGTGCGCGGCTGCGAGGTTTATCCACATATGCGCTTGCACGTAGTCTTGCGGAACGCCTTCGCCGGCATAGTACAAGAACGAGAGGAAGGCTTGGGCCTCAGTGTCACCCTGGTCAGCAGCAGCGCGGAGCCAACGGGCCTCTTCAGCGTGGTTTTGCGATACCCCCCGGCCCGCGGAGAGCATTCTCGCAAGGTTTAACTGAGCGCGAGCGTAGCCCTTTTCGGCGGCCCCGCGGAACCACTTGACCGCCTCAGCATCGTCTTGGGTCACCCCTTGGCCTTTCGAGTACATGATGCCTAGGTTGTCTTGCGCCTCAGCATCACCCTGGTCGGCTGCCTTGCGGAACCACCGCGCGGCCTCAGCATAGTCTTGCGCCACCCCCCAGCCCTGAGCGTACATGGAGCCGAGGTACCGCTGCGCGAGAGCCTGCGCGAGAGCCCTATCCTGGTCGGCGGCCTTGCGATACCAACGGACCGCCTCGGCATAGCTTTGCGCCACCCCCTGGCCTTGGTAGTACATGGTGCCGAGGCCGAGTTGTGCTCCAGCGTCACCTTGGTCGGCGGCCTTGCGATACCAACGGACCGCCTCGGCATAGCTTTGCGCTACCCCCCAGCCCTGAGCGTACATGGCGCCGAGGTTGAACTCCGCCTCTGCATTGCCCTGGTCGGCAGCCTTGCGATACCAACGGACCGCCTCGGCATAGCTTTGCGCCACCCCCTGGCCTTGGTAGTACATGGCGCCGAGGTTAAATTGCGCGAGGGCGACGCCCTGGTCGGCAGCCTTGCGATACCACCTGGCCGCTTCAGCATAGTCTTGCGCTACTCCGCGGCCTAGGTAGTACGCGTCGCCGAGGGTGACCTGCGCAGCTGCGTCGCCCCGGCCGGCGGCTTTTCGAGTGTCCAGCAAAGGACCGGAGGCGCCGTCAGTTGTCGTCTGTGACGGGGGTACTGCCTGAGGACTTCGCTGAGCTGCAAGGAGGGTCGGAAGGAAGGCCAAGACCCGGACGAAACGCGAAGTAGTTGGCATCCTCAACTCTCCATCGGCCCACGTATCATCGCGGCCGTAGGTGGCCAATCGAACGCGCTATGATGGCTTCAGGCCGGTTGTCGTACACTACGGCTCCCTGATGGACAAGGACGAACGCGCAGCCGCCAAGCATAGCGTTCCAAAGCTCCACCACCACAGAGGCGGGCGTCTTCCCCGGCTACTCGGATACGGAAACAACTACTCAAGTATAAGGGAGAATTTTGTCCGATGAAAGCCTCTATCACTTCAACTGCTCCGATATTTGCCGAACTTTCGAAAGCGCTGCGAACCGTGCAGTTGCATTTGGAGAAGAGCGCTCAGCCGCGTAGTGTTTCGCGTAAGAGGTCTCGAAATCCGGGAACTGCTCGGACGAGGCGTTCCGCATCGCTATAACCATGGTCTCCAACTGGAATAGTTGCGCCATGCAACTGTACAGGTTGTCATAGACGGTTGCCAACATTGGGCGAAGCTCTGGGTCTTTCATGCCCGAAGTCTACCGCACTGCGCCAGTGCGCCGAAATGCCAGCTATATAGGTGCGCATAAATAATTCGACATCATTGGCAAAATGGGCGATGATGGGCTATATGCGCCCGACATTTGCGCAAGGGAGGAAGGCATCCATCGCGAAGCTGCTGGAACTGCGAC
>JBEKYD010000429.1:0-5020 GCA_049511335.1 Bryobacteraceae bacterium
TGATCCGTCCCGCGGATCCCACCGAGACCGCCGAAGCCTGGGCCGTCGCGGCACAGCGCAGCGGCCCCACGGTGCTGGCAATGACGCGGCAAAACGTGCCCCATCTCGACCGCAGCCGAGCCATTACTCCCGACGTGGCCAAAGGCGGCTATATCCTTTCCGAACCCGAAGGCGCCCCCGACGTCATTCTGATCGGCACCGGGTCGGAAGTCTCCCTCTGCGTGAAAGCGCAGGCCACGCTCGCCACCGAAGGCATCAAAGCGCGCGTGGTCAGCCTGCCAAGCTGGGAACTGTTCGCCCAACAGGACGCTCCTTACCAGGACAGCGTGCTGCCCAAGGCGATTACCGCCCGTGTAACCGTGGAAGCCGGCGCCACATTAGGATGGCACAAATGGGCCGGCAGCCATGGCGAGGTCATCGGTCTCGATCGCTACGGCGCATCGGCCCCCGGGTCTGAAGTGATGGCCCACCTGGGCTTCGTCCTCGAAACGGTCGTCGCCGCGGCCCGCCGAGTGGTCAGCAAATAGCCTTCACGCCGTGGGGCAGGCCATCGTTTTTTGTGGCCTGCCCTACGTGGTTTTTTGACTACCTGACGTCTTTTCCAGGGCATAGAGCCCCCTGGGGCGAGAGATCGTAGCCCAGCGCGCAAGCGCTGGGACCGCCCGCATCCCTCCCAGGCTAGACGAACACTCCAGGGTCGACCCTAAAGAGCTGGCCAAGCTTTCGCGCTTGCGGCGCGCTGATGCTTCGCCTCCCGGTCAGCGCCTCATGCACATGACTGCGCTGTCCGAAAACGGGCCGGAGGTCCGCTGCCGTCTTACCGGAATGCTCCAGCAGAAACTGGAGCCTTCCGGCGGGGGTGCTATTGTCGGGCGGGAGCGCGTGCCGGCGGTCGTAGTCCTCCACCAGCAGGGCCAGCAGGCGCAGGAGCCTGGTTTCCTCCGGGGAGCGGGTGCGGCCCTTGCCGGCCAGGTCGCCAAATCGGCGGACGATCCGGTTATACTGCGCCTCCGTCTCGATGACCTGGGGAAGGATCTGGATCAGCAATTCTTCGTAAGTGGCCGTGGGCATGGCTATAATTCCTCTCTGCCGTATTCCCGGTGAGTCAGAACCGTCTGGACCGCGAGCAGCCCCTCCTCGAAATCGACGCGCGCGATCAGCCGATACTTGTTTCCGCCGATGTTGAAGATCACGGTGCCGGTGGCCGGCGCATAATCCGCGGCCGGGAACGTCTCCTTGACCGCTGGGAAATGCGGCCAATCCGCGGCGCGGGCGATGGTTACGAACCGCTGCAAAGGCTTGCGGGAGGCGGGGTGCTTTTGGGCAAATGCTGCGAGGACGGCCTCACCGAAAACCTTCACGCTTTCGATGTTCCCAGTTTTGGGAACACTTGTCAAGGCCCGTTGAGCAGAACCCGGTCGGCAAGGTACTCGACCTTCACCGAGTTCCCCGAGGGGCAGGCGGACTATGAGGTGGACGCCCCCTGAAGGGGAGACCGGGGGCCGGGACGTCTGCCAGAGACCGCTGCGGCGGATAAATCTCGTTCACAGCCGCCTCTGCCCTGGCTCCCTTGACATTTGTTGTCAAATATGACAACATGGACGAAATGACCGGCACGGGGTAGCGGGGCGGCCAATGACCCGAAAGACACGGCCTGTTTCATGGATCACGGCGGCGCTGAAGGAATTCGAGACGTTCCCGGACGGGGCCAGATCGATCTGTCTTGCGGCCCTATTGACCGCTGCATAATCAATGCAATGCACTCTTATCTGAAAACGCGTTATTTTACAGGCTTCGTAGAGCAGAGAGTCGTTGCATTATTTATGTCGTGGTCAATAACAATCGCCGCGGAGGGAGGGAAGGCTGACGTTGCGAAGCCCATGCACGGCTTGGGGTCGGGCGTGTTCGAGATTGCGCTGCCGTTTAAAGGCGATGCGTTTCGCGTGGTCTATGCGGTAAAACTCGGCGATGAAATCTGGGTCGTGCACGCGTTCCGGAAAAAATCGACACAGGGCATTAGGACGCCGCCACGCGAAATCGGCGTAGCAAAAGGGCGCCTGAAGAGATTGAAGGAGATTTTGCGATGAAAAGCGAAAAGCTGGAGGTAGTACGGGGCAGTGGCAATGCCTTCCGCGACTTGGGGCACGAAAACGCCGACGCCGAGCAATGCAAGGCCATTCTGGCCGCCGAAATCATCAAGGCGCTTGATCGCCAACACCTGACGGTACGCGCCGCGCACGGCCGCACGGGCATCGCGGCGGCAGACTTCTCTCGCATCCGCAATGCGGACCTCGGGCGGTTCACTGTCGATCGCCTCATCTCGATCATCAACCGGCTCGGGTCGCGCGTCGAGGTGAAGGTCCGGGTACATCGCGCTGAAACAGCCGTGCAAGAAGCACGGGTGTGAAGGCCTGCGCCGCGTCGTCAAATTGAGCCCCGTCACCGGCTAAAGCCGGCGCCAGGCGGGAGCCCGTGACGCGCACTGCAGGGTTTCAACGAACAGGATTCACGCCTGGCCCCATGATCCCATTCTATGGCAGCGGCTCGACGCGCTCGACACCGATAAGACCTGCGCCCGCGAATCGAACATGCTAAAGATATATTCAGGCCCTTGTTACTTTTAAACCCAAGAGCTGGTCATGCCGCCGCTAGAAAATGTTTCCAAAGGCAAGATGCTTAGCTCGTGGAAGGAGATCGCCGCGCGCTTGGGGGTCACCGTCCGCACGGTGCAACGGTGGGAGAAGCTGGCCGGATTGCCGATTCATCGTCAAGGGGTGGGCAAGACCGGTAGAATCTACGCTCATTCCATTGAGCTCGACAGATGGCTTGCGGGGGGCGGACCCGGCCGTTGCGACCCGGAACCAACCGCCATCAAGCCCCGTTTATCACGCCGCTTTTGGCCGCTTATCGCCGCGGGCGCGCTGCTGGCGGCTGTAGCCGGGCTGGCGGCCTGGTTCGGCCGTTTGGAGCCTGGGGCAGGCCAGCCCAGCGCCTGGTCGCTGGAACGATCCAACCTGGTGGTTAGGGACGCTCGCGGGCACGTCTGCTGGGAAAAGCAGTTTCCGCCGTTCAATGCCCATTTCGAGAGCGAAGTCCGCGACAAGGTTCTGATCGCCGACATCGACGGCGACGGACGGCCCGAGGTGTTGTTCAACTTCTTCCCCGAAGACATGAGCCGTTCCGCCAGTTCCCTGATGTGTTTCGATGCGACGGGAGCGCTCCGCTGGGAATATCGCTACGGGCGGGAGAAAACATTCGGTAACCGGTATTTTGAGCCTACCTACAAGGGCATGCTGATTCGGCCGGCACGGGTCGGCGGCAAGCCGCGCTTGTTGGCGGTGGCCAATCACTACATCTGGTATCCCGCGCAGGTATCGCTTTTGGAGGCGCGAACGGGCCGCCTGGTGGAGGAATACTGGCACCCGGGCGCGATCTACCATTGCGCGCTCGCCGATATCGACGGCGACGGCGAAGACGAAGCCGTATTCGGCGCCATCAACAACCCCGGCCAGGGCATCGGCCATGCCGCGGTAGGAGTGTTGAAGCTGCCGTTTTCACGAGCTCCCAAGCGCCCGGCCGGTGCGGACGATGCCTTTCCGCCGGTGACCGGCGGGGGCGAACTGGCTTATGCCCTGCTTGCGACGCCGGATGTGAACGAGGCTCTCGCGCTGCTCCCCATCGTCATGGCGTTGCGCGTGGACCGGGATCGTATATTTGTGGAAACACCGCTGCCGGAAAGCGGAGCAATGGTTTACTACCTCGATTTCAAACTCAGGGTATTAGAATACCGGTTTTCCGACGGCTTCTCCGCGTTGCACCAAAGATTGTACATGCAGCACCTGCTCGATCACCGCTTGACTCCCGGCGAAACCGACTCGCTGGGCAAGACGGCGCTTTTCTCCTCAGCCCCCGACGGCAACAACCTCAATCTGAAGCGTTTCTGGAAGTACTGACGGGGCTCTTGCAAGCACGTTTCGGAGCGACAGTCGCGAAAAAACGCGACATGTCGTTTTTGTCGCCTTCCGGCACCCAAGCTACAGTTATATCCTAAAGTCGTATCAGATTTTATGGTCCGTTTATAAGATTCTCCCCAATCTTTTACGGATAATGCTGCCCACCCGGCGGATTCCCCGGGCACCCCTTAGCAAACCGCGATTGGCGGACAGGGTCAGCGAGGCAGCTACCAGGTGGTGTTCCATGCGTCGTAATACCGGGCTTCTCTTCTTGATACCGCTGTGGGTCGAAGCGAGGCTCGGAGCCCCCGCTCCAACCGCTACCGAGCAGCCTGTTCCCACGGCGTACGCTGAGCCGCGATGAGACCGGGAGGCGTCCACGAGAGTCGACGAGGAGGATTTATGAAAAAACTTTTTACGTGCCTGTTGGCAGTGCTCCTAGTTCCGGCGTTTGCCGGAAACCAGAATAACAAGCCTAAGCCGAACGCTGCGCCTGCACCTGCTCGACAGGCTAAGTCGGCCCGAGCGGCAAGGGCCGCCGCTACACCTGCTCGACAGGCCACGCCAGCCGCTAGGCCCGCGCGACCCGCGCCGGCCACTACGCAAACATCGCCTCGCAGCAATACTGTAGCCCCGCGAAGCGGCGCGTTCAGCGTTCGGCCCAACGGCACTGCCACTCCGAGCAGTGGCGGAATCACTGGCACGAAGCCCACTACAAAGAGCACTTCTGGCAGCGGGATCACCGGCACTAAGCCCACTACCACTGGCACCTCTGGCAGCGGCGGGATCACCGGCACCAAGCCCACTACAACGAACACTTCGGGCAGCGGGATCACCGGCACGAAACCCATTACAACGAACACTTAGGGCAGCGGGATCACCGGCACGAAACCCACGACGACGAGCACTTCGGGCAGCGAGATCACCGGTAGCAAACCCACCACCACTGGCACTTCTGGCAGCAGCGGGATCACCGGCACGAAGCCCACTACCACGGGCACTTCCGGCGGCGGGATCACCGGTAGCAAACCCACCACCACTGGCACTTCTGGCAGTGGCGGGATCAC
>JBEKYD010000430.1:0-5019 GCA_049511335.1 Bryobacteraceae bacterium
GACAAAGACGGATTCGGTGGTGGTTGGATCGGTGTAGCTATCGTAGGCGTTCTGGAAGTGGACGTAGTAGGCGTCGGCATCGAGAGTCCAGCGGCGGTGTTTCAGCACGGAGCCGACCTGATAGGTTTTAGCCAGCGTAGGTTTGGGCGGAGTCAGGACCTGCCCGTTGGGAACGTCGAAGACGGCGCTAGGCGGAATGATACTGCCCTCGGCCCACTGGGCGTAAACCGACCAACTGCTGTTGACGTAGTAACGGGACGCGACATTCGGCAGCCAGTTGTTATAGTTGATCGAGTGCGTGACAAATCCGGCGCCGCCGATACAGATCGGCGCCCCGGTGTGCGGGTCGGTGGACGCGATTCCGCCCAGGCAGCCCACAGTCTTTCCATTGTCCTGGTACTGATTGAGCGTCATCTCGTAATTCGCGTCCTTGATGCCCACCGTTACCACGAGTCTCGGCGCCGGGTGCCATTCGAATTCGGCAAACGGCTGGGCGGACTGAGTGATGAAATGCTCGTGGAAGTTCCCCAGCGGCGTGTCGAGCTGAGTGAGGATGTTGGACGGGACCTGATACCGGTCCGTGTAGGCCCAGTCGTACCAGACGCCGGTGCGGAAGACTCCCCACTTGGAGTCCTTACTCAAGATCGCTGTGTCGCCGGCATGCCGATACCCGTTGAGCTTGTCGACGCCGCTGGGTTTGCTGGAGCTGAGGTTGACCGTAGCTCCATTCTGATAGAACTGTTTGTTCCAGTAGCGCGTGGTGTACAGTTTCGTGTCGAACTTCCACCCGTCCCCCAGATCGGCATTGTAGGCGGCGTATTCGAAATCGGTTTGCACGTGATAGGTATTATAGCCGTAATAATAGGGATCGGGCGTGCCGTTCGAAAGTAATGGAGTGCCGTCCAGCAGGAAGTTATCGCCGAACCCGGCGACCTGGGCGCGGGTGGGGGTGGTCGTGTTCGGAGTGTTGGTCCAAATATCAACCAGCCCGCCGTAAAGCGTGAGCGAGCTGCGGTCGGAGACCCGGTATTGGTACTTGCCGTATCCCGCCACCCGCTTCTGACGGTTGTAGGTTTGGTATCCGTCGGACAGCAGTTGCTGGATGTCCCACAGGAAGCTGTTGCGGCTGCCGGGTCCAAAAAAGCCGCTATCGCCGTCGAGCTGCAGCAAGCGCGTATCCCAGGAGCCGTAGGTGATCGTGCCGCGAATGTCGGGGTCCGGATAGAGTTGCGGCGACTTCAGGTTGATCGATCCGCCGAAGTTGGTAGGGCCGAAGTTTGACGAGAGGCCGGAGCTGCGGTCGAAATCGACGGCGTCGGTCCAGCCGCTCGGAAAGTTGGCCCAGGAATGGTGGGTCGGCGAGTTGGTATCTTCGAACGGAATGCCATCGAACGTCATGGTGTATTGCCCGTCCTGGAAGCCGCGGAAAAACGTTTTGCCCTGGCCGAGTCCGATCCCGTTGGGGTTGAGGCTAAACGTGCCCGGCGCATAATTCACGTATTCGGCGTAGTCCGCCAGCGGCGACATGAAATCCTTGATAAATTCCGATGTGACTTCCGTTTTGGCCGAAACCGCCTCGAGGGTGTTGCCCGAGGGCGCTGTCATAGCCGCTACCGATATGGTTTCGTTGACCGTGACCGAGGTCGACACGGACTCAACCGACATGGTGATGGGAATGTCCAGGGCCGCGCCGGCGGTGACTTGTCCGCCGGAGCGAGTGGTCAAGGCGAAACCGGGCGCTGAAACTTGAATCGAGTAGCTCCCAACCGCGAGATCCGAAGCCGAGAACTTTCCGTCGGCGTCGCTGATGACGCTGCGAGAGGCGCCGGTGGATTCGCTCTTCAACTCCACCCTGGCATCTTGGATGGGCTTCCCAGCTTGGTCTAGGACCGTCCCTGAAATCGTCCCGCTCTGTTGTGCGTGAAGTTGGCTCGATCCCGCGGCGCAGAGCAATACGCCGACGGCAAATACACCAACCCTCCCGGTTAGATGACTCCACATTGTCTTGTTTTTGACCTCTAGCTAGGGTAAGTGCGCCATGTGACAATGGCATGACTAATTGGTTAAGGAATAGAGGCCATGCGTCTCGTCACAGCGCGCTCACTACCCAGCAAGTAGGTATTCAAGCATCATCAAGTCGCTGAGAGGGACCGGATAATTCCGATACACCGGAGCGCTTGACGGCTTCGGCAACCGCTCCTTGACAGTCGCGGCTCCGACTCGAGATCTCGCGCCGACCGCAAGTTTTTCGCGGTCCGTCAGGCGCTCGCCAGGCAGGCCGCCCGACAGACGAAAAAAGACGATCGTCTGTCCCACCAGCTACTCATACCGCAAAGCGATCATTGGATCGACTGAGGCTGCCCGGCGCGCTGGGATGAAAGCCGCCAAAGCGGCGGTCATGACCAGAAGCACAGTCGCGGCCGCGAAGACCAGGGGATTCTGAACGCTGCCTTCGGCCCACTTCGATAACATGCCGCCGAGCGAGAGACTCAGCAGGATGCCGCACACAACGCCGCCGGTCACATGGCGCGCGGTGGAGGCGAATACGAGCTTGAGGACGTTCGCCGGCGTCGCGCCCAACGCCATGCGAACACCGAATTCATTGGTCCTCTGGGCCACGCTGTAAGAGACCACGCTGAACAGCCCGATGGCCGCGAGCGCGAGAGCCCGCAGCGAGAACGCGGTGAAAATCGCCGCCACCAGCCGTCCATAGGAGTATTCGTCTTCGCTCTGAATCCACTGCTCCAGGTCGCGGGTTTGTCCGAATACCTGTTGGTCGGGATCGACGGCCTTCACCTCGGCGCGAACCCGATTGAGGTTCGCCAGCGGCGCGGTTCGCGTGCGCACCAGAATTTGCGTCCACATGTTCAATTGGACGGTGTACGGAACAAAGATCGCCGGCTTGATGGGATTGCGCAGGCCGTCGTCGCGAGCGTCGGCAACGATTCCGATGATTTGCATCCAACCGTTGCTGTCCTTGGTGGATTGCGAGAAGGGAGGCTGCCCCTTAAGGTCGGGGAGCCGCACTTGTTTGCCCAGCGCATCGCCGTTCGGCCAATATTGCCGCGCCATGGTTTGGTTGATCACCGCCAGGTTCGCGCCTCGCACCACTTCCGGCTCCTCCCAGAGACGCCCTTGTAAGAGCGGAATGCGCAGCACGGAGAAATACTCGGGGCTGATGAAGTTGGTTCGCAACTCCTCCCGCTGGTTCAAGGGCCGGCCGAAAATCTCGAATGAGAGGGTCCAACCGTTCGAAGGCGGCGTCGCGTTGGTCGAGATTCCCGCCGCGACCACTTCCGGCATCGCCTGAATTCGTTTCAACAACTGAGTGAAGTAGGTGGATCGATCGCCCCAACCGACGTGCGAGTTCTGATGCACCGGAATGCCCACCGACATGGTATTGTGCGGGTCGTAGCCCAGATTGGCGCGAATGAGGCGCACGAACCCATTCATGGCGGCGGCCGCGGAAGTGAGCAACAGCAGGGTCAGCGCGATCTGGCCGGCAACCAGAATTTGATGAGTGCGTTTCCCGCGCCCGCCTCCGGTGGTCCGCCGCGAGCTGGATTGCATGAGCTGGGCTACTTCCGGGCGGGAAGATTGGAAAGCCGGAGCAAGTCCGAAGAGCACGCCGGTGACAAGGGCGATCGCCACCGTGAATGCCAGCACCGGCAGATTGACACGGATCACCACTTCGTGCGGAAACGAGAATTCCGGCAGCCAGCGCACCAGCACGGGGAGCAAGCCATACGCCAGCAGGACGCCTCCCACGGCGCCAGAGAGCGATAGCGTGAGGGCTTCGACCAGAAGCTGGCGCTCGATTCGCCAGCGGCTGGCGCCGATGGCGCTGCGCACGGCGAGCTCGTGCTGCCTGGCCGTACCGCGCGCGAGCAGCAGGATCGAGACGTTGGCGCATCCGATCAGCAGAAGGAGCGCGACCGCGCCGAATAACAGGAACAGAGAGCGGCCCAGGTGCTCCACGTAACGTTCGATAATCCCGCGCACGTGGACGCGAAACTTCTTGGGAAAGTGGGTGGGAGTATCCTTGGCGAACTGTTCCAGCAGCGGCTGCAATTCCGCATTGGCGGCTTCGTGCGTAATGCCAGGCTTCAAGCGGATCCGGGCATTCACCACGACGTTGGGATCGCTCGAGATTTTGAGCGGCGGATAGACGTCCGCGTCGCCAATGGTGAAGCGCGACGGCATGACGCCAACGATGGTGTAGTTTTTGTGGACGAGCTGAAGGCGGCGCCCGATCACCGTCGGATCGGAATTGAAGTGCCGCTGCCAAAACCGGAAACTCAACAAGAGCACCGGCTGCGGTTCCTGGCCATCGGGCGCGTCAGCGGGGATCAGGGTGCGTCCCAAAAGCGCGGGAACGCCGAAGTAGGCGCCGGAATTCGCCGATAGCTGCACCGAGGGGACATCCTGGGGCAGATCCTCGTCGGTAGTGGTGAGATTCCAGGTTCCCCAGCTTGCCGCGGCGCTTTCGATGCATTTTGCCTGCTGCAGGACCTTGAGTTGGGACCCGGTAACTCCAACCCCGCGATTGTCGCCGTTCTGGTTCAGCACATTGAGCTCGACCATGCGGCCGGCGCCGAGATAAGGATACGGATTCACCAGCAGCCCGTAGATGACGCTAAAGACGGCAGTGGTGGCGCCGATCCCGAGAGTGAGGGAAAGGATGGCGGTCAGTGCCATGCCGGGCTGCTTCCGCAGCTCCCGGAAAAAGAACAGGAGGTCTTGCCGCATGTCTTTCTTTTATACTGTCGAAAAACGTTTTGGTTAGGTGCATCGAGACCGAAACTTAGATTCGGTGCAAAATGACACTTTTGCCGGCTTAGTACTCAGTGTCGCCTGCACACTACCGGCAGGGTGGGCGTCTTACTCAGCGGAGGTCCCTAATACCTGGATCCGGCGCATTCCGGGCGGGGGTTTTGGTCGCAGTGCTGGGTTGACAGGGCGTTCGGCAGCTTCCTGACGTTTCGGGATAACCTAACTTTTGGTGAGGTAATCCCGAAA
>JBEKYD010000431.1:0-4958 GCA_049511335.1 Bryobacteraceae bacterium
GCCAACTGTGTGACCTGTACCGTGCCATTGAGATTGGGCGCCACCAGCGTAATCGCCCGGACCGCGTGCAGTTCGCCTCGCGTATAGGCGCGCATAACCACGTCGCCGCGTTGCACCTTGCTGGTCGCAATCTGTTCCTGATGCGACGGCAGTTGCTTGTACCAGCGGTAGCCGTACCACGCGCCGCCGGCCAAAACCGCCAATATCGCAAATCGAAGAATCGCCTTTTTCATGAATTCGTTCTCCGCGGGGTGATTCGACGGACGGGTAGCCCGGACCCACTCTCTGCCGCGGCTAGATCTTCTTCTTGGCCCTCTTGGCTGCTTCGGCCGGGCTTTCCAGGGTGACGATGTCGCCTTCCTTGAGCCCGCTCAGCACCACGATATCGTCATCGTTGCGGCTGCCCACTTCAATGGGCACTACTTTGAAGCTGTTGCCCTGTTGCCGGTAGACGATCGGCTTCCCGTCCCGATCGAAGCTGGCGCGGATCGGGATGAGAAGCCGATGGGGCTCTCTCTGGACAATCACTTCCGCGCTGGCGCTCATGCCGGGACTCAAGCGCGGGTCGAGGTTCGTCAAAGTGGCGTGCGCCGGAAAGGTCTTTTCGGCAGTCGCTCCACCCCTGAAAACCAGGACGGCGATAGGGCTGACGTAATCCAGCTTGGCGGTGAATTCCTTGTCGGGAATAGCGTCCACACGAATGCGAACCGGCTGGCCGAGTTGCAGCTTGCCGCGGTCCACTTCCCCCAACTTAAGATCGATGTACAACTCGCTCAAATCCGGGATTTCCACGATCTCAGCGCCATTCCACACCGTGTCGCCTTCCTTGAAGGGCGGCGGCGTCTGTCCAAAGGTCCCTGCCGAGCGGAAGTTGGTGAGCAGGTTGACCACTCCATCGGAAGGCGCCCGCAGTTGCATCATGCCGAGATAACTGTTAGCCGTGTGCAGATCCTTGAGCGCCTTGTCTCTCTGCTGATTCAGACGAACATCATCGGCTACGTTGCCCACCAAGTGAGCGTTGATGGTAGCTTTCACCTGCTGCAGACTGCCTTCCTGCACCCCCACCGCGATGCGAAACTTCTCGCCATCGATAGCGTCGATCACTTCGGCCTTGCTGGCATCCAGCTTGGAACTCTCCACGCCGTATTCGGACGTCATCTTAGTCAGGGCGTCGGCGCCGTTATTGATCGCCTGGGTGGCTTTTAGCTGGTCGATCGAGCCCTCGATCGATTGCACCTGCAAAGTCTGTTGGATGACATTTTGCTGCTGCTGGACGGGGTCGAATTCCACCACCACGTCACCTTTCTTGACCTCGCTGCCTTGGGACGCCAGGTGCACAATGCGCAGTCCGGGCGCCTGCGGCGCCCGCAAAATCGTGGAGCGAGCGCTCTTGATTTCGCCGCGCACCCGTATGCTGATTACGAAATCCGCACGCCGCGCGGGAGCCACGGCGACTTCCACTTCGGTGGTCAGGGAAGAGCGATATGCGGCGTATAAGCCGCTGCCGCACGCCAATAGGCCGATCATCCAAGTGATAATCTTGACTCGCTGCGGGTTCGACTTTCCCAATCGAGTTTTGGGTCTTCGATCTTTGGATCTCATACTCTTATTTTGCGCACCGGCCTCATCGCCCGGAGATTCACGACGGCCCTTAAATAGGCCGCGTAAGTGCCACCACTTCCCCTTTTTGCAGGCCGGAATGGACCGCTACCTGAAGGAAGTTGCTCAAGCCAAGTTCCACCTGCTTTTTGGTCCACCCCTGCGGGCTTTGCACGAAGACAAATGAAGCTCCCTCTTCTTCCAGCACGGCCGCCCGCGGCACAACCAATGTGTTGGCTTCCCCGCCCAGGATCACGTCAGCGCTTCCGGTAAGATCCGGAATCACCCGCGCATCCGTTCGATCGATTCTGATGCGCACCGGAATAGAGCTAACGTAACTGGCGCGGAAAGTACTGGTTTTTGCCATGGCGCCAATGCCTTCCACCACACCGGTCAACGTGAGGTCCGGGTACGCATCCAGGTGGATCATCGCCTTCATCCCCAGCCGCAAACTCCCGGCGTCGACCTGGTTCACGATGGCGTTGAGAACCATCGAACTGGGATCCACGATGGTCAGGAAGGGCTGGCCGGCATAGATCTGGTCGCCTTCGCGGACTTGGCCATACTCGCCGTTGCGGATTATGCTGCCCATCACCACGATACCATCCATGGGAGATTCGACTTCCATCTTTTTCACGTTGCCCTCGGCCCGTTGCAGTTCAATGTCCGTTTGGCTCTTGGTCAACTCCGAAACGCGAATGGTGGCGGCCTGCTGTTCTATCACCAGTGAATCTTCGAAAACCAGTTGCTTATACGTGGCTTCGTTTGCTTCGGCGGTGAGCTTCGCATTTTCGGCATCGATCACCGATTGCACCGGAGCTTTCGCCAGGTCCAGCTTCGCCTGGTCCCAAGCGGCTTTGGCGGCGCGCACCGTCTGATCGTGCGCTTCTTTGTTGGCTGCCAGGTTGGCAATCATCTTCCGGATGCTGTTGTCGAGCTGGATCACGGCGTCTTTGTAATCGTCCAGGCGCAGCAATTGGTTGGTCGAGTCGAACTGGGCCACCACCTCGCCTTTCTTCACCCGGCTGCCGGCCTTGGCCAAATGCAGCAATACCAGGTTGAAGTCGGGGCCGGCTCCGCCTCCGGGAGGCGGACCAGCCAGGCCGAAGCCGCCCATCCCGCCACGATTGGTGTTGTTTCGGCTGCCCAGAATCCGCGGCGCCATCAGTGAGAAGAAGTTCCTCGCCGCGATTGTCCCCGTGACGCGTACGGTCCGGTTGAGGTCGGCCACCGATACGGATACCACCGGCACGCTGATTACGGGAGCGCCCGCGGTCTTCACCGCCGACTGGGTCATCAAATAATACGCCAGTCCGATCGCGATTAAAACCAGAATCAGCGCAATCGCCCATCCGGCAGGATGACGCTTACCCGGTTCCGTAGGAGGCACCACCGATGGTTTCGGCGGCGCCGGTGCGGGAGCAGCAGGCTCCCTTCTTGGTTCGAGCAGAGAAGCATTGTCGGATAAGGATGGCATGTTCACCTTGCAGGTCTTCTGGACCCGACGACAGAGAGTTTAAAATATTGACGAAATTCCGTGGGAAAAGGTTATCCTGGGTACTGCAAAAAAGGTTAAAAAGTTCGAAAATATTTTTCTCGGTGCCCGCTCCTTCGAACTCCACCCTAACATCTTGCAGCAATGGACGCCATCCCGCTCTTCAGGCTCGTTTTTCCAACGAAAACGAGCTCATCTTCAGACCCCCTCAAGCGCCGTGTTTCCGCCCTTTTGGTCTCGTATCGGAAAAGTGTAAAGTGCCTGAAGTCCTTTTAAGCTTTTGACTTGCGAGCCAGAGCGGATCTCTTGGACCGGTGCATTTTCACATCTCCGACTGTTGTCGTGCCCTGAAACGCCGAAACTGCCAATTCTCTACCGAAGCGGCGAGGCTGCGCCTACCTGATCCTCTCGTCTCTTTCCACTTTGCCGTCGCGCACGTGAATCACGCGGTGGGCATGAAGGGCGATATCGTGCTCGTGGGTCACCAATAGGATGGTATTGCCTGTCTGATAGAGACGCTCGAACAGCGCCATGATTTCGTTTCCGGTAGCGGTATCGAGGTTGCCGGTGGGCTCGTCGGCCAGCAGAATCGACGGATTGTTCACCAGCGCGCGCGCCACCGCCACCCGCTGACGCTGGCCGCCCGACAGCTCATTGGGCTTGTGGTACATGCGCGCTTCCAGGTCTACATGGCGCATGGCGCCCTTGGCCATCTCGATGCGCTTCTCCGACGACAGGCCGGCATAGATCAAGGGCAGCTCCACGTTGTGCAGCGAAGTGGCGCGCGGCAGCAGGTTAAAAGTCTGGAAGACAAAACCGATTTCCTTGTTGCGAATGCGCGCCAGTTCATCATCGGTCATTTCGCTGACCAGATTTCCGTTGATGTAATATTG
Source organism: Bryobacteraceae bacterium (assembly GCA_049511335.1). GTDB lineage: Bacteria > Acidobacteriota > Terriglobia > Bryobacterales > Bryobacteraceae > JBEKYD01. The sequence goes on from JBEKYD010000431.1 coordinate 3,988, forward strand.
CCCCTTGGTCGGCGTATCGAGGCAGCCAATCAGGTTCATCAGGGTCGACTTGCCCGAACCCGAAGGGCCCATGATGGCCACATACTCGCCTCGCTTGATCTCGATGTCCACGCCGCTCACGGCGTGAATCTCCTGGTCGCCCATCACATAGGTCTTCCAAAGATCATAGGTGCGGATTACGATGCCGTCCCGCTTGAGCTGCGCGCCGCGCTCGATGAGTTCTTTCTCCAATGTTGTCGCCATCGGGATTCCCGTTCCGATTCTAGCAGCTCTATCGACTAGGTCATTCGACGTCTTGTTGTGGAGATTTCCCCGTGCGTCGTGGGCGAGCGTCCGAATTACCGCGTGAAGTGCCGGTAGTGATTCGATCGGACTCGTCGATGCCGGAGAACCCTTCGATACCGGTGGCGCCGGTGATCCTGTCTTCCCGAAGATTTCAGCGGCCGGCCCAGCCTCCGCCCGCCGCCTGCACTAGGCGCGCCGAGCTTGGGAATATTCCGAGATGTCGCGGTGTTGCAGAAGCGGAAACCCGTGGCTCCCCGTCTCCGCCGGCGGTACCATGGGAACAAGTTCCATGGCATCGACGCCCATTCCGCCCTCGCTGGACCATCTGGCCACGCGGCCGTTCTCTTTCTATCCGCCGATTGTTCATATCGAACACAACGAGTGGCTCTTCCGTAAGGCTACGTGGTCCGAGATCCAAGTGGCCAACTGCCAGAGCGGCACGGAACTCTGGATTCCCCGCCGCTTCCTGGGCGAAGTCGCACGCGTCGAGGACCCGGTTCTGATTGTCGGCCTCAACCGCGAACTCGAGCTGAAAGGCGGCATGGTCATTCCCTGCCGGCGCCGCATAATCGAGATGCCCGTTCCCGGTTCTCCGGTGCGCACCGGCATGGTCGAGGAGCACAACCCGCCCGCGACCGCAATCGGCATCCGTCTGGAACAGAGTGACCGCCGCATAATCAAGGCGA
>JBEKYD010000432.1:0-4925 GCA_049511335.1 Bryobacteraceae bacterium
CACAACGGCTGGGAAGACGAGCAACGCTCCTTCGACTCCACCTGCCGCAAGTTCCACAGCTTCCTCATTCAATCCCAGCGCTGAAACCCGCAAGTTACCCACAGATTCCCCGGACGAGCCGGTTTCTTCATCCCCATCGCCCGCTCCATACTGATCGACGGTGGCGTCCTCTTGTATGCACCAAGCGCCAGCCGGGCCCACGGCGGCTCAGGAGCATTCCGGGCAAGCTGCTTTTCCGCAAGCTCCAGTTGCGAACCTTGGGCACGAAGGCGGCGGCGATCTCCCGGTTCTGGCTTCTTCACCTGCTTCGCACGCCTCATCCGAATCGACGGTTGGGTTCTTTTCCGCGCGGCAACAGCCGTCCGCCCCCAGGTTACCCGTTGGGGATGCCGGGCAAGCTGCTCTACGGCCAACGCCAATAGTGGACCACGGAGCCGAAGGCGCCCGCGATTCGACAGTTTCCTCCCGCTCAGCCCTATCCGGATATGCCTTTCCATCGGAATCGAAAGCCGGTGGCCCGCTCGGGTTGGCGGGAGTTACCGCGGAAACCGCCATCTCCAGCCATTCCGAGACCGCAGTTGCCAGCGCGCCCGGCCAAGCGGTTCCTCCAATGGCGCAGAATCGGACCGGCGTCAAACCTACGGTGCCGTCGAGCCACTCCCGGCCGGAAGAAGAGGCGCCCTTCCTGGGCTCCATGGCCCATCCCGACGCGCCGCAGCATAAGTCTGTCCAGGCCGTCCCGGCTACCGGCGAGACACCGGCCCCCACGCCGCCGGCGTCGATTCCGCAGCCGGCCCCGGACATGAGTAAAGGCATGAGTAAAGGCGTGTCTCCAAATGCCACACCGAGCGGCGGAACGGCCGGTCGGACGCCCGGAGCGAAAACCGCACCATCGGACTCCTCGCGCCTACGGCCGCTGGCCGACCGGCGCACCGCTAGCGACACAGCCGTTCCGGCGTCCGCGCTCCGGCCCGACATCTCCTTTGCCCAATTGCCATCCGACATGCCACTTGTGCCGCCTCCGGCGATCGCGCCTGAACTTTCATCGACTGGACCGGCGGCGAGCGGTTTGGCAGCGCCGCTTTCGCTACCGCGCCCAACGACGGGGGGAGACCAGAGTTCCCTCGTGGGACTGCAGCATGAATCGGCTTTGCGAACAGAAAGCTCCGCGAGAGCGGCGCGCCTGGCCGGTCTCCAGTTCTCGCCGGCTTCCGCTGCGGCTGCCAGCGTCCCGTTGGCGTTTCAGATGCGGCTGACGACTCCCGGCCTTGCCTCAACCGCCGGCTCCCCCGCTGCCACGGAGATATCGGCCCCCGCTTCGTCTCTCGGTCCGATTGCCGCGCCGCACCGGGAGGCCAATCCACACGCAGCCGTCGCCGCAGTAGCCGACGACCCAGTGCGGGCCAGTTCTACTGGGGGGCAGATGCCCGAGCCGGGCGCCGATCGCGGCCGGCCAGTAGGCGAAGCGCCGCTTGCGAACCGGCCGGAGACGAGTTCCGACTCGCGCGGCGGCAGCCGTGCGGAGCCAATCGAGACGGCCGCGGGGCCGGCGAAGGCACTCACAACGGACCCCGGCGCTCTCTCGGTTCCGGTATCGGCGGCAGAGCCACCGCTCCGCCCCTCGGCGCAACCGGTCACCGAGCATTCCCAGATCTCCATCCAGCCGCCGGTCGAGCTGGCGCCCCCCGCTCCGGCTGCGTCTCCGGTCCATCGCGACATCCAGTTGCAAATAGGCTCCGGCCCAAGCGGCGTAGCCGTGCGCGTAGCCGAGCGCGCGGGCGAAATCCGCGTAGACGTGCGGACTCCCGACAGCCAATTGACAAGCACGTTACGCCAAGAACTGCCGACGCTTGCCGCGCGGCTCACCGAAAGCGGTTTCAACGCCGCGGCCTGGCATCCCGCGTCCGCTTCCGGTCCGGCGCTCTCACGCGACGCCGCTCAGACGAGCGCACAAACCGGAGCGGACGACCAGGGCGGCCATGGGCAGGGACAGCCCCGGCAGCAATCCGGCCGCCAGCCGCCGGACGAGCGGCCTCAGCAGTCTTCCGGGTCTCCACCAACGAATACAAATCGAAAGGACTTTCAATGGCTATTCACCTCACTTCAGTGAGCTCGCTCGCGGGCGCCGGATCGCCGGCCGCGGCCACCAGGACGGCACCGAAGCCGACCGCCGGCGCCGGCGATTTCCGAGACCTCTTCACCCGCACCGCGGCCGAGGAGGCCAGAAAGATCGGAGTCGCGATGCCTACCAGTGGGAAGGCTGTCGCCAGCTCTCCCACGCCGGCTTCGACAACCAGCGGCTCATCGAGCTCTTCCACGCCGTCTTCGTCAACTACGCCGGCGTCCGGCACGTCCGGGTCGGGGAGCTCCGCACCGACTGCACAGTCGGTCTTCGGCGCGAATCCCTGGGAGACAGGCGTGTACGGAACAGGTCCGAACGGGATCACCTATGGGTACAACTCGTACTACTTCGCGACTCCCGCCACGGCGCAGATCGTGGCCAATATGTTGGGCGGCGCCGTCGTCACTTCGAACGATATCACCAGCGCGGGCGGCCCCTTCGCGCAGTCGCAACCGAACCTCATGGTGCAACTTCCTAACGGCGCCCAGGTCAACGCGGGCCTGGTGGCTCAGATCTTCACCCACGGGTATCCGCAATCGACGATCAACCAGATGATCGCGCAGATCGCGAACACTCCAGCCCCGGTTTCATCTTAGGAGGACTATCGTTATGGCATCGGGCGTCAACCCCCTTGGCAGCGGCTCCACCACGCCGCCCGCAACACCGAGCGCTTCTTCGTCGACAAGCACCACCCAGGACATGTTCCTGCAACTGCTGGTGGCCCAGTTGCAAAACCAAGACCCAACCAATCCCATGGATACCACTAACATGGTGACGCAGCTCGCCGAAGTGCAACAGTTACAGGAAACCATCGGCCTCGGCCAGAACGTTTCCTCGATCCTTCAGGATCTGAACCAGTTGACGGGCGCCGGCAGTACCAGCTCAACCACCACCGGCGCCACCGGCAGCGGCAGCTAGGATTTTAAGTGTCATAAGGGAGAAAGAGATGTTCACATCGTTTTCGACGGCGCTTTCCGCGCTCAACGCAGACTCCACGGCCATCGACGTGGTGGGCAATAACCTGGCAAACCTGAACTCCACCGGCTTCAAGTCCAGCACGGTGACCTTTTCGGACCTTGTGACTCAGTCGATAGGAGCCGGACTGGGCGAGACTCAGGTCGGCTTTGGCACAGCCACACCACGGACGCAGCAACTGTTCACCCAGGGCGCCATCCAGACCAGTGCCGGCGTGCTCGATTCCGCCATCCAGGGCTCGGGATTCTTCGTGGTCCAAGACCCTTCTTCCGGCAACACCTACTACACCCGCAACGGAGCCTTCCAGACCGACACTTCCGGGAACCTGATGACCAATACGGGCGACTACGTACAGGGCTGGACCACTCTGAATGCGGACGGAACGGTGAATACCAACGGGCCTGCCGGCACCATCGTGGTTCCGGTCGGCTCTCTGAACCCGCCGGTTGCCACGAGCACCATGACCGCCGACCTCAACCTGGACTCCTCGGCCAACGCCGACGCCACCTCCGATTATTCCATGCCGATCACGGTCTACGACAGTCTCGGCACCGCCCACGTTCTAACCCTGAATTTCTCGAAGACCGCGGCCAATACCTGGACTTACCAGGTGACCATTCCAGGGGCCGACGTGACCGCTGGAACTCCAGGCACCCCATACGACACAGGCGCGGACGGCACGTTGAATTTCGCCCAAGACGGCAGCCTTCCTTCGGGCGCGAATCCCAGCCCGATCACGATCAGCATCCCCGGCCTCAGTGACGGAGCGAACGACATGACCATTACCTGGAACCTTTTCGACAGCGACGGCACAACGGGGCGCATCACCCAATACGGAGAGTCTTCGGCATCCTCGGCCACTTCGCAAAACGGGTCGCCGGCGGCGGAACTGGACCAGGTTGGCATCGGTGACGGTGGCACGGTGCTCGCGCAGTACACCGACGGCACGCAAGTGGTGGTGGGTCAGATCGCCATGGCCTCGATTCGCAATCCCGACAGCCTGATCACCGTGGGCAACGACAATTATCAGCTCAGCGCCAAGACCGCCAACCCGTCGATCGGCGTACCGGGGACCGGGGGCCGCGGCACGATCCAGGGAGGATCGCTCGAGGCTTCCAACGTCGATATCGCGACCGAGTTTACCAATCTGATCGTTTACCAGCGCGCCTATGAGGCCAACGCCCACGTGGTCACCACGGCCGACCAATTAAGCCAGGACACCATAAACTTGATCCACTAAACCGCCGATGAATCCACAAGCTGAGATAGCGCCGATGGGCGATGTCCCGGTCGACATCGAGATCGAGCTCGATCGGCGGATCATGCCGACGCGCGACATCCTCGAATGGGACGAGGGCAGCCTGATCGGAACGTCACGCTCCGCCGGTGAGAACATCGACATCTACATCGGCGGTGTGTTGTGCGGGTCCGGAGAGATCGTGGTGATCGAGAACACGCTAGGTGTTCGGATCACCGATTTTCGCGACGAATAGGAGATGGCGATGGCAATCGTGCCGCTGGCGTCGATTCTGGTGGTCTTGGGCTTGCTGGCAGGCGTGCTGTGGTGGTTGAGGCGGCTGGGGATAGCGGTCCCCGGCGCCGGTTTGGCGCGCGGACGAGGCACGCGCCTCGAATCCCTCGGTAAGCTGACGCTCGGCCCGCAGCACAACCTGCACCTGGTGCGGGTCGATGGAAGCGTAGTCTTGGTGGCGTGTTCTCCGGCCGGCTGTGCGTTGATCAGCCATGGGGAGGCCGGCGGCGCGGACCACCGAGACGTTGGCGGCCCGGATTGCCGCCCGATCGGCGCGCCGGGAGGGAGCCGATGAAT
>JBEKYD010000433.1:0-4837 GCA_049511335.1 Bryobacteraceae bacterium
GCTCCGGCATGGTCTCCCGATACCAGTTGGCCGTCTCGCCCCGCCGCCGGTCCATGGGGTAAAAGCAGATATATTTCGCCGCCGGAATCTCCGGCCACAAGCGCGTCGCCATGGCGTTGCGCTGCCGCTCCAACACCGCCGCGATTTCCTTCTTCCACTCGTCCGAATGTGGTTCGATTCCCTTGGCCGCCAGCCCCGCATAGGTCTTCGCCGTGGATTCGTAAAGCCCCAGCTCCACCACCGAAAGATACGACCCGGTGGGCTCGAGGTAATCGCTCAATTCCAGCCGCGCCAACCCCAGCTCCACCTGCTGCAGCTCTTCAAAGCTGCGCCGGAAGTGCACCGCGAGCAGGTCCCCCTTGTGGCCCAGCAGCGAATACAGCGCGCTCTGCCGGCCCTCCGCCGGACGCTCCATCTCGGCCAGCCGCGCCGCCGCCTCGCCCAGAATTTCCGCCTGCGCGGCCGACGCAAGAGCGCGCCACGCCGCGCGCCGGAATCTCATCATCTGGTGCAGCACGCTGGCCCCCTCCACCGTCAGCGGCACAGCCGGCAGCGCCGTTGCGGCAATTGTGTCTGGTGTCATACGTTTCATTATAAGGAGGCCCGTGACCATCCGCGCCCACGACCCGCCTCCTTCTGATATATTTGTTTCGAAAACTAATCGTTCTATCGGAACTGCCTTCGCCACGCCTGCGAAAGGCACGAAGAGGAGGTATTCGGTGAAGTCGAAGAAAGACTCCGAAGTTCCCGCCCGTCCCCCATCCGGGTTCTCGCGCCGCGGATTTATCGGCGTTGGGATCGGGTCGGGCGCGTTGGGCGCCGGCCTGTTGGAAAGGCCCGCCGCCGCGGAACCGGCCGGGGCAGCCGTCGTCGGTCCCCAAGCCGTTCCGGTTACTCTCAACATCAACGGAAAACCCGTTAACCTGACGCTTGAGCCGCGCGTCACCCTGCTCGATGCCCTGCGCAACTACATCGGCCTGACCGGCGCCAAGAAGGCTTGCGACCGCGGCGTCTGCGGCTCTTGCACCGTTATGCTCAGCGGCAAGACCGTTTATGCTTGCGCCGTGTTGGCCATCGATGCGCAAGGCAAGGAAATTCAAACCATCGAAGGCCTCGCCGCCCCCGGCGAGCTTCACCCCGTATCGGCCGCTTTTTGGAATCACGATGCCCAGCAGTGCGGCTACTGCACGCCGGGCTTCGTCATGGCCGCCACCGGATTTCTCAAAGAGAACCCCAGTCCCACCGAGGCCGACGTGCGCCACGGTCTGGGGGGCAATTTTTGCCGCTGCGGTACCTATATGGGAATTCGCAAAGCCGTGCTGGAAGCAGCCGAGACCATGAAGAAAGGAAGGCCGAGCAATGGCTAACACTCCCGATTACAGTTGGCCGCCCATGGAGACCCGCCAGGTGATGGGTCAGAACGTCAAGCGCCTGGATGGCCCGCAGAAATCCGCCGGACGCGCCAAGTATTCGTCCGATTTCACCCGCAAGGATCTGCTCTTCGCGGCCTACCAGACCAGCCCCTACGCTCACGCCCGCGTTACCAGCGTCGATACCACCCCGGCCGAGCGCATGCCCGGCGTCAAGGCCGTCCACGTCGTTTCGCCCGCGGGAACCGAAGTGCAATGGGAAGGCACGGAGATCGCCGCCGTCGCCGCCGTCACCGAGGAAATCGCCCAGGAAGCCGCACACAATATTAAAGTGGAATACGAAGTCCTGCCCCACCTGGTGCGCGAGGACGATCTGACCAAGGCCGGTTCGCGCGCCAAAGCAGCGGGAGAAAAAGTCGTCGGCGATCCCGACCAGGCTTTTCAACAGGCCGAAGTGGTTTCCGATGGTCATTATGGAATCCCCGTCGTGACCCACTGTTGCCTCGAATCCCACGGCCAGGTCACCGAGTGGCGCGGCGACCACGTCAACGTCTGGCCTTCCACCCAGGACGTCACCCGCTACGCCGGCACGCTCGCTCCCAACCTCAAGGTTCCTACCGCCAACATCGATGTGGAAATGAATTATGTCGGCGGCGGTTTCGGCAGCAAATTCGCCCCCGACGCCTGGGGTGAAGTCTGCGCTCGCCTTTCCCAGAGGGCCGGCGGTGCCCCGGTGAAACTCTTCCTAGACCGCACCACCGAGCAGTTGATTGCCGGCAATCGCCCTTCCGCCTTTGCCAAAATCAAGCTGGGCGGCAAGAAAGACGGCACTATCACCGCATGGCAGTCCGAATCCTGGTCCACCGGCGGCATCGCCGGCGGTGGCTCGCCGCCGCTGCCGTACATCATCGCGGATATTCCGAATCAGCGGCAGCACCATTCCGCCGTGTCCGTCAATTGCGGCCCGGCGCGCGCCTGGCGCGCTCCCAACAACCAGCAGGCATCGTATCTCACCTGCTGCGCGATCGAGGATTTTGCCGCCAAGGCCACGCTCGACCCGCTCGAAGTCTTTAGGACCAATATCAACCTGTACGCCCCGCAGGCGCGCCGAGCGACTTACACGTGGCAGCTCGACAAGGCCGCCGAGCTGGCCGAATGGAAGAAGCTCTGGAAGCCGCGCGGCCAAGCCCAAAGCGGTTCCGTCAAACGCGGCCTCGGCATCGGCTTCAACGCCTGGGCCGGGATGGGCCACAACAGCCAGTGCCGCGCCACTATCCATTCAGATGGCTCGGTGCAAATAGAAATCGGCACCCAGGACCTCGGCACCGGAACCCGCACCGTCATCGCCCAGGTTGCCGCCGAAACCTTCGGCCTTCCCGTCAGCGCCGTGGGCCTTACCATCGGCTCCAACCAATTACCGCCCGATAGTGCATCCGGCGGTTCCACTACCGTGGGCGGCGTTTCCGCCTCGACCCGCAAAGCTACCGTCAATGCCCTTGCCAAGCTCTACGAAGTGGCGGCCCCGGCGCTGGGCGTGGACCCCTCCCAGCTCGAAGCCCGCGGCGGCAAAATCCAGGTCAAGGGCGGCGGCAAGAGCCTCACCTGGGCCGAAGCCTGCCGCAAGATCGGCGGCGGCGCCATCTCCGAAACCGGCGCCAACGATTCCCGCAACCCCGGTGGCTTGATCGCCGCCGGCGCTTCCGGTATCCAGATCGCCGACGTTTCCGTGGACGTCGAAACCGGCGTGGTCAAGGTGAATCGCTACGTTGCCGTGCAGGATTGCGGCTTGATCGTCAATCCCCGCTTGGCCGAAAGCCAGGTCTACGGCGCCATCATCATGGGCATTTCCACCGCGCTCTATGAGCAGCGCGTAATGGATGAGCAGACCGGAAGAATGCTCAACCCCAACATGGAGTTCTATAAACTCGCCGGTATTGCCGATATCGGCGACATCGTGGTGCACATGGATATACGGCCGGAGAACGACAAGCGCGGCATCATCGGACTGGGTGAGCCGCCCGCGATTGCCATCTGCGCCGCCATCGGTAACGCCGTGGCCAACGCCATCGGCGTCCGCGTACCCCGCATCCCCATGACTCCCGAACATGTCCTCGATGCGCTCGATGGGAGGGCCGTTTAGATGCAAAATTTCGAATACGCCAATCCAACATCTTTGCAGCAGGCAACCGCTCTGCTGGGCGCCCACTGGGGTGAAGCCGACGTGCTCGCCGGCGGCACCGACCTCATCAGCTTGATGAAGGACGACCTCCAGACTCCCAAGCGCGTCGTCAACATTAAGAACATCGGGGACATGGCCGGAATTCACAAAACCGGCGCCCAGGTCCGCATCGGCGCGCTGGTCACCATGGATGAGCTGTCCAAGAGCCACGAAGCGCCGCACGCCCTCGTCGCGGCCGCGGCCGGCGTTCCCAGCCCGCAGATCCGCCACATGGGAACCGTGGGCGGCGATCTCTGCCAGCGCCCGCGCTGCTGGTATTTCCGCCAGGGCTATGGCCTGCTGGCCGTCAAAGACGGCAAGCCGCTCGTCCCCGACGGGGAAAATCAGTATCATGCCATTTTCGGCGGCGGCCCGGCGTACTTCGTCAGCGCCTCCAGCCTGGGCCCCGCGCTCGTCGCGCTGGATGCCAAGGTCAAGCTGGTTTCCGGCAAAGGGAGCCGCGAGCTGCCGGTGAAGGACTTCTTCGTCCAGCCCCAAGACGCCGCCACCCGTGAAATCGCCCTGCGGCCCGATGAGATCCTGACCGAAATCATCGTCCCCGCCTCGACCCACTCGTCCACCTACGAAGTCCGCCAGAGGGAGGCTCTCGATTGGCCGCTGGCCACCGCGTCCGTCTCTTTGTCGATGAAGGGCAGCACAGTCGCCGCCGCCCGTATCGTGATGGGCCACGTGGCGCCCACTCCCTGGGAATCTCCAGCCGCCGCCAAGGCCTTGGTGGGCAAGTCCGTCACTGAGGAAACCGCCGAGGCCGCCGGAAAAGCCGCCGTGGCCGGCGCTCATCCGCTCAGCCACAATGCTTATAAGGTCCAATTGGCGAAGGTAGCCGTCAAACGCGCGCTGCTCGATGCCGCGCAAGCGAGGGCATAATGATGGAACCTATCGGAGAACGGCCGGGCCTTGCCCGTGTATCGGCCAAGCGTTGCGAGAAACTGCGCTGGAAAGGCATGTTCATTGAAGCGCCCTGGGATCCCACCGTGCAGCGCTCCAACGATCAATCCTTCTGGTGCCAGCATACCTTCAAGCCTCTAGGCCCGGACGGAAAGATCGTCGACGAGTTCGAATGTAGTCCGGCCCGGAAGTGTTACGAAGAGCTGTAAATCTGTATCGATGGCAGAGAAGAAATATAGCCACCGATGAACGGCGATGAACACGGATAAGAAAATCAATGGATTTATCGGTGTTGATCGGCGTTCATCGGTGGCTCATTAATCTGTTCCTCCTCTCCCTC
>JBEKYD010000434.1:0-4792 GCA_049511335.1 Bryobacteraceae bacterium
TGCTCGCGGATCTTATTGCCGTTGCCGATGCGGAGGTAGCTGCGCTGGCCGGTAAAGCTCTTGTCGAGCGGGTCGGTGCCGAGCACGGTGCCGGCCGAGATTTCGTTCCGCTCCCCGAGCGTGGTCCAGCGTTTCACGTAGACGTACGGTTCCAGCACGCAGCCGGCGCCGATCGAAACGTCGCTTTCAATCACGCAATATTCGCCGACGTGGACTCCGGGTCCGACGATGGCCTCAGGGTGAATCCGCGCGGTCGGCGCCAGCACGGCAGAGGGGTCGATGCCCATGAACTTGTATCATAAGGCATGCGGGTTCGCGAATTGGCGGAGTGGCTGGGCGCCACTTTCGAGGGCGACGGCGAAAAGGAATTGACCGGCGTCGGCCCGCTGGAAACCGCGGGTTCGAGCGAAGTGGCTTTCGTGGGCAACCGGAAAGCCGGCGAGATGGCAAAGGTTTCGGCGGCGGGCTGCATGATCGTGCCGATGGAATGGCCGGAGGACTATCGCACCGTAATCCGCGTGCCGGAACCGCGGACGGCGTTCGCGCGGGCGGTGAGCCGCTTTCATCCCACCACCGAGCTTACGCCCGGCATTCATCCCACCGCGGTGATCGGAAAAGACGTATCCCTGGGCGCGCTGAGCTTTGTCGGGCCGCACGCGGTGCTCGCCGACGGCGCGCGCATCGGCGTCAGCGCCTCGATCGGCGCGGGATGCTTCGTCGGCAAGCGGGTGGCGATCGGGGATGGATCGCGGTTGTTTCCCAATGTGACCGTTTACGACAACGTGGACATCGGCCGAAGTGTCATCATCCATTCGGGAGCGGTGATCGGCGCCGACGGTTTCGGCTTTGTGGAGACCAACGGCCGGTGGGAGAAATTCCCCCAGGTAGGACGTGTCGAGATCGGCGATTTCGTCGAGATCGGCGCCAATACCTGTATCGACCGGGCGGCTCTCGGCGTGACCTCTATCGGCGAAGGCACCAAGCTGGACAACATGGTGCACGTAGCGCACAATTGCCGCATCGGCCGTCACGTGGTGGTAGCGGCGCAGACCGGCTTTTCAGGCGGGGTGGTGGTGGAAGACTATGCCGTCATCGGCGGCCAGGTGGGCATCGGCGACAAGGCGCGAATCGAATCGCGCGCCGTGCTGGGCTCGGGCTGCGGCGTGCTGACCTCGAAAATCGTGCACGGCGGCCAGACCGTATGGGGAACGCCGGCGCGCCCGCTGCGCGAACATTTGGAACAACTGGCCAACCTGGCGCGCTTACCCGACTTGCGGCGGGAGGTAGCCGAGTTGCGCAGAAGAGTCGCGGCGCTGGAGCGGGATTAAGCGAAGTGCGCAGGGTTTTCGGAACGCCGGGGAGTATACTTTTCGTGAGGCTTCAATGCAGAGTGGCAATCTGGCGGCTCAGCTTGTGGCTGCGGCGCTCTTGGCCCCGTCTGCCTGTCATGCGCAAGACACGGCGGCTACCAACACAGTGACTGTGACGCTGCATGCCAGCGTCAATTCGCTTGGCGTTTTTCAGGCGGAAGCGGACGTAGCGGCGACAGGCGCCTGGAGCGCTCCGTACCGGGAAGCGTCCTCGCATCGACCGGCAGATCTTCTTTCTCCGGAGCTGTTTGGAGGCTTCCTTACAAAGGGCCATTTGGATGCGCCCCCGGCGGTTCTCGACGCCGATCATTCCGGACCTCCGCTTCACGATTGTTTGAGAGGGCGGTCAAGGTCAAGCCGGACGATCCCGACGCCTGGAACAACCTGGGGCGCGCTCTAGCGGCGCAGGGCGATCTGGATGCGGCGCAAAAGGCCTATGAACGGCAAATTTCAATTAACCCACGCGATCCGTACGCGTACAACAATCTCGGTTTGCTTCAGGAACGCCAGGGCCGTTGGGATGCGGCGATTGAGAGTTTCCGCATGCAGCTTCGAGTTCACGCGGGCGATTCCGGAGCGACTTCAAACCTTCCCCGGGCGCTATAATAGTGCCCGCTGCAGTCGCAGATCTCTTTGATCACGCCGTTCTCGATCAGCATGTTACTGAAGGGACAAGTGGGCAATTAGAATGGAAGCGTGCAGCAGGCGCGCGAATGGATCGAAGCCGCCGGAGCGGTGGCTGTCTTAACCGGGGCGGGCATCTCCGCCGAAAGCGGTGTGCCCACGTTTCGTGGCCAAGACGGTCTTTGGCGCGAGCACAAGCCGGAGGACCTGGCCACGCCCGAGGCCTTTGCGCGCGATTCCAAGCTGGTGTGGGAATGGTACAACTGGCGGCGCGAGCGCATCGCCAAGGCCCGGCCCAACGCCGGCCACCAAGCGCTGGTGAAACTTGAAATCCGCAAGCGCAACTTCACCCTGATCACGCAGAATGTCGACGGCCTGCACGATGCGGCCGGCAGCGGCAAGATTCTCAAGCTGCACGGCGATATCTGGCGCCTGCGCTGTACCCAGTGCGGCAGCAACTGGCCGGACCGCCGGGCGCCGCTGGCCAAGCTCCCGCCCCACTGCGCCTGCGGCGGCCTGGCGCGTCCGGACGTAGTCTGGTTCGGCGAGCCGCTCCCGCCAGGCATGATGCTGGAGGCCGAACACGCCGTGCAATCGGCGGACGTGCTGCTGGTGGTGGGCACGTCGGCGGTAGTGTATCCGGCGGCGGGGCTGATCCCGTTGGCGAAGTCGCAAGGCTGCAAGGTGATTGAGATCAATCCCGAGACCACTCCCTTTTCGGAAATGGCGGATCGCTCGCTGCGCGGCCCGGCGGGAGAGATTCTGCCTCTCCTGGTGGCGTAACTATGAGCTCCTGATGTTGTGGAATTTAAGTTGGGCCATGCTTGGCTGACCCTGTGGGACAGACCAGGTCTGTCCCACCTGGTTCCCCGCTCATAACGTTGCGGTCACTCCTCCATCCACATAAAGGATGTGCCCATTCACAAAGCTCGCCTCGTCCGATGCCAGAAAGATGACGGCGCCGCCCAATTCGGCCACATCTCCCCAACGCCCGCTGGGGGTGCGCGAGGTCAGCCATGCGCTGAACTTCTCGTCCCGTACCAGTGCCTCGGTAAGCTCCGTCTTGAAATAGCCCGGCCCCAGCCCGTTGACGTTGATGCCGTACTTGCCCCAGTCGATCGCCATGCCTTTGGTGAGCATCTTGACGGCGCCTTTACTTGCGGTATACGGCGCAATATTCGGGCGGCCCAATTCGCTCTGCACGGAACAGATGTTGATGATCCTGCCGGAGCGGCGCGCGATCATGCGCCGCGCCACAACCTTGCTGACATAAAAAACGCTGTCTACATTGACGCGCATCAGCTCCCGCCAGGCTTCTTCGGGAAAATCTTCGAGCGGACCTCGGCGCTGCATCCCTGCATTGTTCACCAGAATGTGAATCGCGCCGATCTCCGATTCGATGCGCTCGATGGCCTCTGAAATTTGCGCCGGCGCCGTCACGTCGAACGGCATTTCCTCGATCCGGTGCCCTTGGTTGCGCAGACTGGTGGCAGCCTCCCGCAGCTTGTCGCGATGGCGCCCATTCAACACCACTCTGGCGCCCGCCGAAGCCAGGGCCGCGGCCAAAGCATATCCGATGCCCGCGCTCGATCCCGTTACCAATGCCAGCCTGCCGTCCAGTCGGAACATAGAATTTGATTTTCGCTAATTTGACTGCCCGGCATTGGCGGCCTCACCATCGGGCGATCCGCACATGTTCGCCGCGCGGCCCCCAGACGGCGGGATCGGTTGGGCCGAACAGAGCCAGCACCGGGGTGCCAACCGCGGCCGCCAGATGGGTAATGCCGGAATCGTTTCCCAGGTAGAGACTGGCCTGCGCCAGGTGGCAAGCCAGTTGGTACAGGTCCTCGATTACGACCGCGCCGGCCAGTTCCGGATCCTCCGGCCCGCGGCACCATTCCACCCGCATCGCGCGCTCGAGTCCCCGCGCGAGCCTGCGAAAGCGCTCGATCGGCCAGTTCTTCCGCGGGCTGCCGGAAAAAGGTTGAATGATCGCCAGCCGTTCGCGTGGACTGCCGGCCGGGCAAGGTATCCGCGGAACGCCATCCGAAGCCTCGGTGGGCGCTACCTCGCGCACTTGCCCCAGGTAGAAATCGGTGGCGTGGCAGCCGGCGCCTTCCGGCGGAAGAGCCGGGAAAAAGCGGAAGGGCAAACCCATTTGCGCCACCATTTCGCGAAAGTCCGGCCGGTTGGCGCCATACCAGCAGACGATTTCGTCGAAACTGCGAAGTTCTTCGATCAGTCTTGGCGGCGCTTCGCCAACTCCCAACCAGTCCAGCCCGGTGGATGCGATGCTCCTGACACGGCCGGCAAATCGGACCAGGGGCACGTTCGGGCCGGCGCACCATACTTCGAAGTAGTCACTCCTCAGACACTCGAGCGCCGGCAAGGAAACGATGAAATCGCCGATTGCTCCCGGACGGATCGCGAGCCTGCGCATATTAGAGCCACGGATGAACGCGGATGGAGACGGATGACTTCATGGCTTTCTCTTATCCGTGTTCATCCGCGTTCATCCGTGGCTCAATTTGATTTTCCGCTCCTGTTTATTGTAAGCTCCCCGGCCAGCAGCCGGCTTGAAACATAACCTCCATACCTCTGTTTTATCCACACGCCGTTCACCGGCATACTCATCTAACCACTTGAAACCAAAGCAAATAAATCCTGAGGAAAACGTCCGTAATACAACTGAAACCGATTGACGCCGAGAGCTTGCCGGGAGCATAGTGAATGAGGTTCCAAGAGGTTTGTGAATCAGCCAGCCTCTCCTGAAGTAGCGGTCCTGGAACGGTGATCCG
>JBEKYD010000435.1:0-4786 GCA_049511335.1 Bryobacteraceae bacterium
GATGAGATCGAAGAGATCTATGAGCGTCTCGATGCCGAACGCAACAAGGGCCCCAAGGCGGATGCGAACCGCGTTTCGCTGCTCGAGGCGCAGTTGAAAATCGCCATCGACAAGGCCCAGGCTTACGTCGAGCCCAATGAATTCGCCCGCATCATCGAAGAGAACGGCGGCGTGGGTATGAATGCCGATACCTCGCTCGATCACACCGAGTATTTCTACAGCCTGCCCTCGAACCGCGCCGAGCTATGGTTCCTGCTCGAGTCCCAGCGCTTCCTCCATCCCATCTTCCGCGAATTCTACAAGGAGCGGGACGTGGTGATGGAAGAGAATCGCATGCGCGTGGAATCGAGCCCCCAGGGCCGCCTGCTCGAGGATTTCAACGCCACGGCGTTTGAAGCTTTCCCCTATCGCAACCCGCCCGGCGGCTGGAACAGCGACACCGAAAATCTCCGCGTGGCCGAAGCGCGCGCCTTTTTCGAAAAGTATTACACGCCCGCCAACATCGTCATCGCCATCGTCGGCGATATCGACCCAGCCGAAGCCCGCCGCCTGGCCGAACGCTATTTCGGCCCCATGACCGCGCGCCCGCTGCCGCCGGCCATCGTCACCCGCGACCCCGAGCCATCCGGTCCTAAAACCGTGGAAGTGGAATCCCGCAATCAGCCGTTGCTGGTGATCGGCTACCATCGCCCCGACCAATACGACCCCGAAGATCCCGTCTTCGATGTCATCGCCATGATTCTTTCGAGCGGCCGCACCGGCCTGATGTACAAAGAGCTGGTCGAGCAAAAGCGCCTCGCCCTGGAAGCCGAAGCCATCTCCACGTATCCCGATGGCCGCTATCCCAACCTGTTTCTGTTTTTCCTGGCTCCCGGCCGTGGCCATACTGTCGAGGAAAACCAGAAAGCCCTGGACGATTTGCTGCAGCGTTTCCTGGCTACGCCGGTCGACGCCGAAACTCTGAGCCGGGTAAAAACCAAGGCCCGCGCCGCGGTCATCCGCAGGCTCGACAGCAATGCCGGCCTGGCTTCCTCGCTGGCTACGGCCTACGCCAATTACGGCGACTGGCGCAAGCTCTTCACCCAGCTCGACGATTTGAATAAGGTGACCGCCGACGACATTGCCCGCGTCGCGCGCGAGTGTTTCATCGCCAAGTCCCGCACCGTTGCGTATACCGTGAACCCCGCGCCGAGTAAAGGAGGTGCGCGATGAGTGCATCCCGTTCAACCGTGGGGCAGACCATCGTTTTTTGTGGTCTGCCAGCGCACACATCTGTGGGGCGGTCCCCCTGGACCGCGCCGGACGCCCTCGTCCGGCCGTCGCTCGCGCACGGGATCCGCCGAGGTTCGGTGCGTGTCTTCCCCGCTATCCTCTACCTTCTGATTTCCGTCCTCGCCGCCCTTGCCCAAACCGCACCCGCCGCGCGCCCGGTTCCAAGGCCGGCCGCGATTGCCCCCGCTCCGTCCTACAAAGACCTCAAGTTTCCTGCGCTGAAACCCATCCCCATTCCCAAGGTCGAGACCTTCACCCTGCCCAACGGCCTGCGCCTCTATCTTCTGGAGGACCACGACCTGCCTCTGATTGGCGGCTCGGCCCGCGTCCGCACCGGCAACCTGTTCGATCCGCCCGATAAGATCGGCCTCGCCACCATTACCGGCATGGCGCTGCGCACCGGCGGCACCAAGACCCGCACCGGCGACGAGATCGATGCGCAACTGGAAGACGTGGCCGCATCGGTCGAGAGCCGCATCGACGAGACCTACGGCGCGGTCAGCTTCTCCGCGCTCAAAGAGAACGCCGACGACGTTCTGGCCGTTTTTCACGACCTTCTCACCGCCCCGGAATTCCGCGCCGGGAAAGTCGACCTCGCCAAAACCCAGATGCGCAGCGCGATCGCCCGGCGCAACGACAGCGCTCACGGCATCCTCGAACGCGAATTCGCCGACATCGTCTACGGCCCCGCTACTCCCTACGGCTGGCTGGAGCAGTACGACACCATCAATCGCATTTCCCGCGAAGATGTGCAGGCGTTCTACCGCCGCTATTTCTTTCCAGCCAACCTGATGCTGGCCATCCATGGCGATTTCGACGCCGCTCAAATGCGGGCCAAAATCGAAAAGCTCTTTGCCGACTGGACCGTCCAGCAGCCGCCTGTCCCGCCCTTCCCGAAAGTCACCGCCCAGCCCGCGCCGGGGGTGTATCTGGCCACCAAGACCGACGTCAGCCAGACGTTTTTTTCCATCGGTCACCTGGGCGGCGAATTCCGCGACAAGGATTACGCCGCGCTCGAAATTGCGGCGGACATCCTGGGCGGCGGTTTTCAGAGCCGCCTTTTTCAGTTGGTCCGCACCAAGATGGGCAACGCCTACGACATCTCCGCCTACTGGGGCGGCAACTACGATCACCCCGGCCTGTTTCAAATCTCCGGCAGCACCAAATCGCCTTCCACCGCCGAGACCCTCAAAGTCATCCTCGCCGAAGTGAACCGCCTTCGCACCTCCGAGGTGTCCGACGAAGAGCTCAAAACCGCCAAGGACACCGCCCTGAACAGTCTCGTATTTGCCTTCGATACCAAGTCCAAAACCCTCAACCGCCTGCTCAATTACGCGTATTACGGGTATCCCAACGACTTCATCCAGCAGTATCAGAGTGCGCTCGCGGCCGTCACTCGCGCCGACGTTCTGCGGGTCGCCAAAGAGCGCCTCAATCCCGCCAACTTCACCATCGTTGCGGTGGGCAATCCGGAACACTTCGGCGCGCCGCTCGATTCCCTCGGTCTCCCCATCAAGCCCATCGATCTCACCATCCCAGAGCCGCGCCGCGAAGAGAAAGCTGTCGATCCGGAACGCGCCGCGCTGGGTAAGAAACTGCTCGAACGCGCCCAACAGGCGGTCGGCGGCGCCGATAAGCTGGCCGCCGTGCGCGACTACCGCCGCGCCGCCGACTATCAACTGGATCCCTCCCTATCCGTCAGCTTCGCCAAAGAAGTCGAGCAATGGATCGCTCCCTCCTATATGCGCCAGGACCTCATTGCCGCCAACGGAGGCATGTCCGTCTACTCCGACGGCAAGACCTGCTATATGGCAAGCCAAAGCGGTTCCGGCCAGGTCGGCGGCGAAACCTTGCAACAGGCCCAGGGCGACTTGCTCCGTTCCTGGTTTCAGTTTCTGCTCAGCGACCGTATTGCCGGCCGCACCGTCGTCGCGATTGACAACCGCACAGTCGAAATCTCCGACGGCTATGCCGACGCCGAGCTGGTGTTGTCGGCGGATACCAGCTTGCCCGAGCGCGTCTTATATCAAAGTTACACGCCCGGTTCCCCGCCTAAGGCCACCGAAGAAATCTACTCCGATTACCGCGATGTTGCCGGCGTTCGCGTGCCGTTCAAAGTAGTCCTGATGGAAGATGGCAAGAAGTTCGCGGACGCCACTGTCACCAGCTTCCAGGTGAATAACGGGCTGAAGATAGACGACTTGGCTGCACACTAATGCGTACCTTCCACCTCATCGTCGCAGCCGCTCTGGCGGTCGCTTTGGCTCATGCGCAGGAGACTCGGCAGGATCGCGGCAAGCGCGTCGTCGACGAAGCTCTGGCCGCGCTGGGCGGCCCGGCTTTTCTCCACATGGAAGACCGCGTGGTAACCGGCCGCGTCTACTCTTTTTATAGCTCCAAGATTTCGGGGCTGTCCGTGGCCACCATCTATACCCGCTACATCGCGCCGGCTCCCGGCAAACTCGGTCTGCGCGAGCGCCAGGCCTTCGGCAAAAAGCAGGATGAAGGCTATCTTCTGTTCACCGATGAAGGCGGCTGGGAAGTGACTTACCGCGGCGCCCGTCCCCTCACCGACGAAGTCTACAACAACTTCAAAGAAAGTACCGAGCGCGGCATCCTCTATATCTTGCGCCAGCGTTTGAACGAGCCCGGTCTTTCCTTCTACTTCGAGGGCACCGACATTTTCGAGAACCAACCCATCGAGATCGTCGACATCACCGATGCCACCGGCTTCACCGTTGCCGTTTCCTTTAGCCAGTTCTCAAAACTGCCCGTCCGCCAAAGCTACCGGCGCCGCAATCCCCTCTATCACGACTTCGATACCGAAGTAACTCTTTACGCCAAGTACCGCTCCGTGGGTGGGATCGCCTGGCCCTGCGACGTCCACCGCGAACGCAACGGCGAGAAAGTTTTCGAGCTCTATGCGGATTCCATCGAAATGAATAAAGGCCTAAGAGACGACCTGTTCACTTTGCCCGCCAAGATCAAGATGTTGCCCAAAGCACCGTAACGGAGCATCGGCGACCGCTCCCTAATCTAACGGTCGCGGCTCGGTTAATTCTCGCGCCAGCGACGCGTGTGTCGAGAGTTCGGGCCCGCGCATGTTCCGAGCCGCGACCGTCAGGGAGTGGTTGCCGGCGGATACGTTATCGAACTTCTGAAGCGGTGTACTAAGTCTTCAAAGGTGGCTACCTTTGCGTCACCCTCGCCAGGGCGCGTGCCCGGACGGCAACCATCGCCTTGATCGCGCTCGGTGTATTGATTGGCATGGTCACACAAATTGCGCTGTGGAATACGGTGCCGCACTGGTTCGGCTTCGGCCTGTTGATCCTTTATCCCGCCGGGATCTGGGCCGGCTCGCGCCTGCGCACGCGCTCGGCCGGGCTCGTGCCCGCCTAGCGGGAGTTTACTGAGAAGGGCCGGAACAAAGGCGTAAGTAATTGTTTCCTTAGCGGGTTACGAGTTGGCCTGCGTATTACCCACGCGGGGTAATACGGAGGTGCTCCAGCCCCAG
>JBEKYD010000436.1:0-4754 GCA_049511335.1 Bryobacteraceae bacterium
CACAACGGCTGGGAAGACGAGCAACGCTCCTTCGACTCCACCTGCCGCAAGTTCCACAGCTTCCTCATTCAATCCCAGCGCTGAAACCCGCAAGTTACCCACAGATTCCCCGGACGAGCCATGAAAACTAGCTGGTTCTCGAAGCTGAGAAAAATTTAACGGGACAGGTGTGGGTCTGCCCCACGGAGTGGCGGGTACGAGGGAAATCTCTGCACACGGAAAAGAGGCTGGAATGCCGTGGTACGGCCGGAGAATTGCTATCCTCTAACAACAAGGAACCGCCAAATATGAATCGTCGAGATTTGCTGTCGTCCATCGCATTCGCAGCCGCCGGGGCCGAGGCCCAGGAATCCGGGGCGCCGCCGGCCTCTTCGCTGTACATTCCCAAACCACAGCGCGTGGAGGACCGCAAACTTCTGCACGACTTCATGGATGAATTCGCTTTCGTGGATCTGATCACCACGTCGCCTTCGCTGCGGATCACGCATATTCCGGTTTTGCTCGATCGCACGGGCGGTCCGTATGGCACGATCCTCGGCCACATCTCGCGCCAGAACGAGCAGGCCAAGGCTTTGGAAGGCCAGGAGCAGGCGGTCATCGTGTTTCGCGGGCCGCACGGATACATATCGCCGGCGTGGTATCGCAACAAGCAAGCCGTGCCCACCTGGAACTTCGCCGTAGTACACGCCACGGGCAAGCTGCGGGCGGTGACGGAACCCAGGGCGCTGCATGCGTTTCTGGCGCGGCTGATCGATAAGTTCGAGAGCTACCAGGGAACCGACTACGACTTTTCCAAGCTGCCGGATGGCTACGTCAACGGCATGCTCACGGGGATTGTCGGATTCGAAATGCCGATCGAGCTGCTGGAAGGCAAGTTCAAACTCGGGCAGGACCGCAGCGAAGCCGACCGGCAGGGCATTTTGAGCCATCTCGAGAAAGCGCGCGGCGAGCGGTCACTGTACGAGCTGACGGCGAGTTTCTATCGGCGAAAGGCGTGATGGGCTGCAGCCGGTGCGTGGACGAGGGGGAACTGTGAAAAATTCAAATAGCCACGGATGAACACAGATAAACACGGATAACTCCTCTGATTCTTTCATCTGCGTTCATCTGCGTTCATCTGTGGCTATATTGTTTCACGGCTTCAGGGCGTCCGCCCTACGACGGGTGATTACAATACTAGGGTGATTCGAAAACTGCCGACGATCTTTTGGATTTCAGCCGCTCTCTCGGCGGCGCTTCCGCTCTTCGCGCAAGATATGCGCCAGGTGACGGAGCCCAAGTTTCCTCCCACGTGCACGGTGCTTGCGGCGCGGCTGGTTGCTCCGGGCGGCGCGCTTGGGGAAGCCAGTGAAGGGCTTGCCGACACGGCTCGCATTCAAGGGGCGATCGACCAATGCGCCGCGGGGAAAGCGGTGGCGCTCGGGCGCGGCGCCGGCGGCAAGAACATTTTTCTCTCCGCTCCTCTTGCGCTCAAGGCCGGCGTGACGCTGCTGGTGGAAGAGGGCGTGGCTCTGTTTGCATCGCGCAATCCGCGCGACTACGATATCACTCCCGGCAGTTGCGGCACGGTGGGGCCGCGCGGGCGCGGCTGCAAAGCTTTCGTCGCCGTCGACCACGCGCCCGGGAGCGGCATTATGGGAGATGGCGCCATCGATGGCCGCGGCGGCGCCAAGCTGCTCGGCCGGAACGTCACCTGGTGGGACCTGGCGCATACCGCCAAGGTGCTCGACCAATCGCAGAGCGTTCCGCGGCTGGTCGCCGTGTCTCACTCCGATAACTTTACCCTCTATCGCATCACCCTCCGCAACTCACCGAATTTCCACGTGGGCGTGGATCAGACCGACGGTTTCACCGCCTGGGCGCTCAAGATCCGCACGCCCAAGACCGCGCGCAATACGGATGGCATCGATCCCTCGTCTTCGACCAACGTCACCATCGCCTACTGCGATATTTCCACCGGCGACGACGATGTGGCCATCAAAACCAATGCCACCGTGCCTTCCACCCACATGACCATCGTCCATAATCGGTTTTACGCCGGGCATGGCATGTCGATCGGCAGCGGAACCGCGGGCGGAGTGAGCGCCATTCGCGTGGAAGACCTGACCATCGATGGCGCCGATAACGGCATCCGCATCAAGAGCGATCGCAGCCGCGGCGGGCTGGTGGAAGATATATCGTACGAAAACGTCTGCATCCGCGACGTGCCCAATCCAATTGTCGTGACCAGCATGTACACCACGTTCCCCGGCGACCGCTTGCCGGTTTACCGCAACATCCGCCTGCGCAACGTGGAGAGCCTCACACCCGGATACGTGACGTTTCTGGGGGTAGACGACGCCCACAAGCTGGACGTGACGCTGGATAACGTTCGGGTGGACGGCCTGCGCGCCGGAGACTTGCAATCACAATACGCCGGCGTTCACGCCGGGGCGGGTGGCAGCAATCTGGTTTCGGACGAAACGCCCGCCGGTGTCCCCACCTGCAGGGCGCGTTTTGAGCCGCAGCGGGCGATCCCGAGCGCGCCCGCGGCCGCCGTCGCCGTTCCACCCGAGGACAAGACGCTCTACGTGGCCGCGTCCGGGACGGGCGATTTCTATTCCATTCAGCGCGCCATCGACGTGGCGCCGGCCGAAGGCGCGGAGATCAACATCGCACCCGGTACGTATCGCGAGGTGCTGCATATCGCCAAGCCCAATATCCACCTGCACAGCCCCTATAAGGATGCCACCAGGACGGTGATCGTTTTCGACAAGAGCGCCGGCACGTCCGGCGGGACCATGCGTTCGGCCACGGTGGACGTGAGCGGCGATAATTTCTCGGCCGAGAACCTGACCTTTGCCAACGACTTCAATCCCAAGAATCCGCAGACGCCGCAAGGCTCGCAGGCGTCAGCCCTCAACGTAACCGGGGACCGCGCCGTGTTCCGCAACGTGCGCTTCCTGGGGCACCAGGACACGGTCTACGCCGCCAGCAAGAATGGCGCGCCGTCGCGCCAATACTTCGCGGATTGCTATATCGAAGGCAACGTGGACTTCATTTTTGGCGACGGCAAGAGCGTGTTCGAGCGCTGCGAGATCCGGAGCAACGCCCACCAGATCGGCTACATCACGGCGCAAGGCAGGAAATCCGCGACGGAGGACAGCGGTTTCGTGTTCGACCATTGCCGGCTCACCGCCGATCCCGAGGTGGAGCACGTCTGGCTGGGCCGTCCCTGGCGGCCGTACGCCACGGCGATTTTTCTCCACAGCGAAATGGGAGCGCACATCGAACCGGCGGGTTGGCGCGAATGGCATCCGGGCGAGACGAACTACCTGGAGACGGCCTTCTATGCCGAGTACGATTCGTCGGGACCGGGCGCGGGCGCAGGCCATAGAGACCCGCGCACCAAGCTGCTTGACGCGAAGGCCGCCGCCGGTTTCGATCCGCGGGGGTTCTTGGTTGGCAAGGATGGGTGGGAGCCATCGGCCGCTCGCTGAGGGAAAAACAGATTTTAGCCACCGATGAACGCTGATAGCTGTGGGGCAGGTTGGTAACCTGCAGCGGGTTGGTAACCCGCTTTCGGCAGTTTCTCAGCCGCCCGCGAAACGCCGATTAACAATCGGCGGCAGGATGCCATCCTGCCCCACACCCGCCGCTTGCGGTCACGGCATTATGCGGGCTCAATAGTCCTCGGACAGAATGTATCCCGGCTGCGCTTGTTTCAAAACCCGGTCGGCACGATGCGAAAGCTTTCCCGCCATTCGCGGCCGGGGGCGATCGTTTGGAGGCCCTTAAATACGCCGGCGTGCGCCAGGTTGAAGGCGTTGGTGACGGCTGACATGGGTTCGAAACAAAGGAAATCACGGCCCTGGGGAGCGAACACGACCGCGGTCGAGTAACGCGGACCGTACGCCACCGTCACTCGTTCGCGCACTCCTTCAAACCAAAATCGGGCCATCCCGTCCGCGTCTCGCTCCAGAGCGCCGAAAACGTCGTCAAACTGCGTACCGGCCAGCGGCTGGGGATCGGCGAACGGGCAGGGCTCGCTGCGGCCGGTGGGAATCAGGGCGGCATCGAGCAGCAGGCGCTCGCGCGCGGCTACGTGCACTCGCCATTGGTCGCGCGCCGCGTCGTGGAGGCGGAAATAAGGGTGAAAACCGACCGCCACGGGCATGGCTTCGAAGCCGTGATTCTGCACCAGGGTTTCCACGTCCACCGACCCCGCGGCCAGGCGGTACGTCATCCTTATAGTGTGCGCAAACGGGAACTGGGCCATCAGCGCTGGGTATTTCCAGAACTCCAATTGGCTGGTGAGCCGGGCCGAGTGCGCATCCGCTTCGAGCGCAACCACGGTCCAGAGCGGCGAGAAATTCAGCAAGCCGTGGATGGGCTTGCCGTTCGGGTCGCGCCGCAGATTCCCCAGCCCAGGATTCAACACGAATCGCTTTCCGTCGGCCCAGTAGGCGTCGCCATCGAGCCGATTGGCCCACGGCGCCAGAAACGGCACGCCACACAGCACCGGTTTTTGGCGCAGCTCCGCCGGGCTGGAGTAAGGAAACCACAGGATATTTCTGCCGCGCACCTCAATCCGGTAGGCCATGTTGCCGATGGAAGGGGCGATGCGAACTTGGATGCCGTGGCCGGCGTCCTCTATATAGGTGCGCATAAATAATTCGACATCATTGGCAAAATGGGCGATGATGGGCTATATGCGCCCGACATTTGCGCAAGGGAGGAAGGCATCCATCGCGAAGCTGCTGGAACTGCGACGC
>JBEKYD010000437.1:0-4559 GCA_049511335.1 Bryobacteraceae bacterium
TGGATGTGGTCCGACAAAGCCGCGCGCCGCTACCAACCCGGCCGCACCATCGTTCCCCGGCCCATGCTAATCGTTCTCAACGGTGTCCAGCGGTTGCACGTGGATGGCATCACGCTCACCAATTCGCCCATGTTTCACTTGGTCCCGCAGGGGCAGGACATCACCATCGAAAACATCCGCATCGTCGCGCCCAGCGACGCTCCCAATACCGATGCCATCGACCCGGGCGGGCAGCGCATCGTGATTCGCAAATGCGAACTGGATACCGGCGATGACAATGTGGCCTTGAAAGACGGTGCGCACGACGTCCTCATCGAGGACCTCACCTGCCTCCACGGCCACGGCATTTCCATCGGCAGCGGCACGCGGAGAGGCTTCGCCCACGTGATCGTTCGCCGCTGCACGTTCGATGGGACAGACAATGGATTACGCATCAAGTCCTACCGCGGCAACGGCGGCGAAGTTCACGATATCCGCTATTCGGATATCGTGATGAAAAATGTCAGGCGTCCCTTCGACATCAACATGCTCTACAACGGCAACGCCGGCTTGGCCACCGACGTCGGTCCCCGCCAGGCCGCTCCGGGGCAGACACAAAACATCCCCAATTTTCACGATATCCACGTCACGAACCTGACCGTCACGCGTTCGCCGTTGGCCGGCCGGATTCTCGGGCTGCCCGAACAGATGGCCCACGACATCACCTTCACCAACGTCAAAATCCAGAGCACGCGCGGTTTCCTGGTGGAGGACGCCACCGGAGTGGTGTTCGAGAATGCCCAGATCGACGCCGCCATCGGCGAGCCGCTGGTTCTCGATAACGGATCGGTAAAGTGGAACGGCAAGCAAAAGAGCGGGTCGAGCGGCGGTCCGCCGGATCCGTTTTATTGATGCGGGATCGGAGGACCGAACATGATCAGAAATCGGGAGTTGATGCGGCGCCGCTTCTTGCAGGCGTCCGCTTCGCTGGCCGCGCTCGGCCTGGCTCGCGCAGCCGCTCCGGACCGGCGCCGTAGCAGTGAGTCGAGCCCACCGAAAAGCGGAATTACCCTTAGCGTCCGCGATTTCGGCGCCACCGGCGACGGCAAGACCAAAGACACCCGCGCCATCCAGCAGGCCATCGATCGGTGCTCGGTTTTCGGCGGCGGCGAAGTACTGGTGCCCGCCGGTAACTATTTCACTGGCGCCATCGCTCTGAGGTCGAACACGCTTCTTCGCCTGGAAAAGGACGCCGCCATTCTGGGCACGCCCGATTTCGACGACTATCCCGTCACCGAAGTGCGCTGGGAAGGAAAATGGATCGAGGGACGGGCCGGCCTGATTTACGCCATCGATAGCAGTCACATCGGCGTGGCCGGGCCCGGCAAGATCGTGGGCAACCCCGCGCTCGGCGGCCGTCCCAATCGCGAAAACCCGCTCCGCCATCCCGCCCTGATCGAGCCCATTGGCTGCCGCGATATCCGGCTGGAAGATTTTTCCACCACGCACCGGCTGATGTGGTCGATTCACCCCACCAATTGCGAGAACATCGTCATCAAGAACCTGACCATCCGCAGCACCGGCGGAAACGGCGACGGCATCGACATCGATTCCTGCCGCCACGTGATGATCGACGGCTGCGACATCGCGACCGGCGACGATTGCATCTCGATAAAATCCGGCCGCGGGAGCGAGGGCTTTACGCTCCTCCAAACCAGCGAAGACATTGTCATTACCAACTGCGCCATGGCGGATTCCATCTTCGCTTGCATCGGCATCGGCAGCGAAACCTCCGGCGGCATCCGAAACGTGCGCATCGAGCACTGCAAGTTCACCCACGCCCGCACCTTCGCCATCTACATCAAGAGCCGTCCGGGGCGCGGCGCTTTCATCGAAGACATCACCGCCAACGACCTCGACGTGGCGGGCACGGCCGGTGGGTTTCTCAGCGTGAATGTGCTCGGGAGCGGCATTCGGGACGAGGCGCCCGTGCCAGGCGACGCAGGTATTCCCACCGTCAGAAATTTCAAATTCTCGAATGTCAGGGTCACGGATTGCCCGGTCCTGGTGGACGCCGTCCGCATCCATCCCAATAAGCCCCTCGACGGCTTCTCGCTCATGAACGTGACCGGCACGTGCGCCAAGGGGATTTCATTGGCCAATATCAAGAAGGCCGACATTCGCAACGTCAAAGTTACCGGTTTTTCCGGGCCGCTGATCGGGATTCACAACGTCTCCGGCAAAGGATTGGACGGGGCTGCGGCGATCGAGCCGCCCAAAGTGGCCGACCCTATCGCGGCGCCCGACCATCCGTATCGGCTTCACTGACGGTTCCCGTTGGCGCACTCCTGGGACTATACTGCAATCCCAGGAGGCCCATCGTGGAGGCTGTTCTGCAATCCGCGCCCGTCATGGCGGCGCCCGCGTCACCGCCCATCCTGCAAACCTCGCCCCGCAATATCGCGGTGGACGCGTATCGCGGCTTGGTCATGCTGCTCATGATGGCCGAAGTTCTCCAGCTTTCCCGCGTGGCGCAGGCATTCCCCAGCAGCGGTTTCTGGAGTTTCCTGGCCTATCACCAGACGCACACCGATTGGGCCGGCTGCTCGCTGCACGACACGATTCAGCCGGGCTTCTCTTTTCTGGTGGGTGTCGCGCTGCCGTACTCGATCTCGAGCCGGCTGGCCAAAGGCGGCGTCTTCGGCCGCATGTTCGTGCACGCTCTGTGGCGGTCGCTGCTGCTGGTCGCGCTGGGCATCTTCCTCCGCTCCCTCTATAGCACGCAAACTTACTTCACCTTCGAAGATACGCTGACGCAGATCGGGCTCGGTTACCCCTTTCTCTTCCTGCTCGGGTTTCGACCGCCCAAATGGCAGGTCGTAGCGTTGGCCGCCATCCTGGTAGGCTACTGGCTCGCGTGGGCACTCTATCCGGCGCCCGGCCCCGGTTTCGACTACCAGTCCGTCGGCGTTCCGGCCACGTGGCAGCATTTCTATACGGGTTTTGCGGCGCACTGGAACAAGAACGCGAACTTCGGCAACGCCTTCGACCAGCGGTTCCTCAATCTCTTCCCGCGCACCCGCCCATTCGTATTCAATGGCGGCGGCTACCTGACGCTCAGCTTCATTCCCACGCTCGGGACGATGATTCTCGGCCTTTTCGCCGGCCAGTGGCTCCGCGCCGCCGCGCCGCGGATCCCCATGCGGCGCCTCGTCTCCGCCGGCGCCATCGGCATTGCCGCCGGCTTGCTGTTCCACTTCACCGGCATTTGTCCGGTGGTAAAGCGCATCTGGACCCCAAGCTGGACTCTGTTCAGCGGCGGCATCTGCTTCCTCTTCCTGGCCGCGTTCTGCTGGATCATCGATGTTCGCGGCTACCGCAAGTGGGCCTTCCCGCTGGTCGTTATCGGCATGAACTCCATCGCCGCCTACCTGATCGCTCATTTGTGGGAGCGCTTCCTCATCGATTCGTTCCGGATTCATTTGGGCGCGCATTTCTTCCAGTTCTTCGGCGCGGGCCTGGAGCCGCTGCTGCGCGGCATGGCCGTGCTGCTGATCTACTGGCTGTTCCTGTTTTGGATGTACCGCCGCAAGATCTTCCTGCGGGTGTAGAGCGCCGGCCTTCGGGCAGACTTCACGTTCCCGTGAACAATCGAGGTGTGGCTTCGAGGCGCGGATCGCGATTTAGCGGGTGGTAGGCATAGGTCAGGCGGCGGTTTTGAGGCGTTTTTCGGGGTTGGGCGTCGACTGCTGGGCCGCTTTGAGGCGGCGACTGTGGGCGATCAAGCGGACGATTTCCGGATTTGAAAAATCAAATTTCGGGGGCAGCAGCTCCCGCGGGAAATCGGTGGCGGGGTTGTAGGTTTCTCCCGCTTTTTCTGCGAGTTGGGTGAGCGCTTCGGCTTCTTCGACGGCTTGCTCGAAAGCGGCCTTGCGGTCGGCCTGGAGCTGGCGGAGCATGGCGATGTCCTTTTCCACGCGACGCTGGATGCGGGAGGCGTAGAGGGCGATCCGTTCAAGGCTTTTGTCGTGGGCGAGCCAGGTTTTGCCCTGGGTGAGGGCGACGATGGCTTCATAGTATTCGGAATCGGCTTGGACGGCGACGGCGTCGAGAGCGAAGATGGCATCTTCGATGGCGACGGCGCGCTGCAGTTGCCAGCGTCCGTCGGCGATGGACTGGACCAGACCGGCTTCGAATTCGCCGGAAGGGTTGAAGTACTCCTGTGTGTCGCGGCAGTGTTTGTCGTAGGCGACCCGGTCTTCGGGGGTGAGGATGTGGACTTGGCCGGTGAGGCCGTGGCGGTAGGCGTTGAGCGCGCGCGGGTCGCGCGGCTTGGTTTCTGGTTGTTTCGGTTCGGGATGCATCGGTAATCCTTCCGGCCATATTGGTAGCACGGCGTCAAGCGGGAATTCTGTGGAAAACCTTGCAGGTGGTTGGGAGGATTGAGACGATTTTAATGGAAGTTGTGTGACCCACTTGCAGAACTCGCAACAGAAACCTTCCGCACTGTTCGTATTCCGTCCGGGGCGACGATTTTTTGGAGCCCCAATTGCTGTCAGGGGCTGTGAGTGCGTGAAATC
>JBEKYD010000438.1:0-4540 GCA_049511335.1 Bryobacteraceae bacterium
GCGCATTTCGGGATTACCTCACCAAAAGTTAGGTTATCCCGAAACGTCAGGAAGCTGCCGAACGCCCTGTCAACCCAGCACTGCGACCAAAACCCCCGCCCGGAATGCGCCGGATCCAGGTGGGAGAGGTGCTGGCGAGTATGGCGGTAACCATCTCCCGGCTTCCGCCCATCGGGCGGCCGGAAATTCCAGCGCGTCCGGCGCCGTAAGACGTGCTTTCTGCCGGTGTCGTGGCAGAGGCGATCATTGCGCGGGTTGACCGTTGTCAATCAATGAGCGTCAAATGCGAGGAAGGCCAGACTCTGGGTCGGCTTCGAGAAGACCTTCTCGGCCTGGCGAGCGGCTCGCTCTTGCGTTTGCTGGTAGGGATCGGCTCCTGCAATACTGACGAGCGGACGGGCAAGACTCACGCATTCCGTCCCCACACATGATCAGACCGGAACCTAACGCATAATCAGTATAAGAAATCGATTTGAAGAGACTACGGATTGCCAGGTTCAGGACCGCCGACCGCAGGTGTCTGAGTCGATGTTGAATTAAGACTCACTGTCCCTGCCAGATCCTCGTCTTTTCGCTTAGCCGATCCGAAGTAGAAGCCGATTACCACGAGAGCCGCTTCCTTGATCCCTCCGTCAGGTATGCCCGAAAGGGCAACTAAGCAAAAGGTAAGTATAACTATTATCGCCACCAGCAGCCGTGAGTCCCACGATATGCCGAGCTGCGTGAACGAGATTCGGATCCCGCTCTTTGCGAGGAACCACTCCAGAACGATCAAAACAATGATAAGCTGAAGTAAGGGTTTGGCGAATTGCCATGCTTGATATAATAGGTCACGTCCTGAATTGTCTGGGCGTATCGATATGCTTCCGGGTGCTTGTCTTCGGCATAGAGCTGGATTCCGCCCCACACCGCCAGCAATATCAGAAAAACGAGCGTGAGCAAAAAGAGGAAAGCCTTCATAATCACACCTCCTTTCTTCGGGCGATTTCAAGCATAGCAGGAAAGCGGCGCAGGTGCAGTGATCGCTAGGACCCGACATGTGCAAGTTCGCAGCCCTTGTTCCGCAATTTGCCCTTGTTGTCCAGAAGTCCGGTTGGGGGAAGCTTGGAGATCGGACCCCTCGGGGTGGATTCCTCCCGGCAGACTCCGCTTACTTCACTTGGACAATCCCTGCCGCCCCCCGCACCCTGTCCCCTCCCAAATGTAACTCGGCGTTTTGCCGGTCACTTATGCGGCCAATCTGAACCTATTTTTCGGATGCGGCGCTATCGAAGAGTTTTTGGAATCGGGAACGGACGCGGACCAATCGCCGCAGCAGAAGTTGGAGAGGCTTCTGGCTGAGGGTGGGATTCTGCTGGCGATAGAGGTCCAGAACTCGGGCCGCGGCGGAAAGCCGTTCGACGACGGTAGTGGCATCCATCCCATCCGGATCGGCGCCAGGCAGCGATGCCGGCAGGGGAATCAGATGGCGGGGGGTTTGCCGGGCCAGGTGGAATTCGCGTTGCAGGTCTTGCTGAGTGATCTCGAGGTAGCGCAGAGTCATGTTGGCGGTGCGATGGCCGAGCAACTTCATCAAAGCGGGCAAGCTGACCCCGGCGCGCAGCATGCTGGTGGCGTAGGTGTGGCGCATCTGGTGGGGCACGATGTGGGCGGAGATTCCGGCTTGGGTAGCGGCGTCGCAAAGAGCGGCGCGCAACGGTGCGCACAGCACGCCCCGGCCCTTGGGGCGAGGCAGCAGAAACTCCGGCCCAGCGGCGGGCGGCAGGGTGCGCAAGAAGGCGAGCCGGGCGACGAGGGTGCGCACCTGCTCATCCACCGGGGTCCAGCGCTGGTTGTGCAGCTTGCCCAGCGGTACGTGCAAGGCCCATCGATCGCCGCCCAGGTGACGCAAGCAGTCGGTGGCCAGGTCGACCGTCTCCCCGATCTGCATGCCGGTCAACCGGGTCAGCCACAAAGCGGTGGAGAGCAGATCGCCGCGGCGGCGGAGTTCGGCTTGCAGGCAGGCATCGTCGGCGGGGGTTAAAGGACGCGGCAGAACCTGATCGGGGCGCGGAATGTCCTCGCTCAACAGCAACCCCGGCCGCGGCGGAAAGGCATGGTCGGCCAGCAGGTCGAACAGCTTCCGCAACCGGATCAGATGGGCCGCGCGCGAAACCGCCGCCAGCGGTTTGCCGGAGTAGCTCACGCGGCGCATCCAGAGATGTTCGAGATAGCCGAGCAGGTGCGGATCGCGCCGGAGTTGGTGGGCGCGCCGGATAGCGGGGAAAGCTTTGACGCAGATAGGCCATGAAGTGCCGGACGGTGTGTTCAGAGTGCCGTACGGTGGCGGGACGCAAGGTGGTGGCCAGCAGCCGCACGCGGGCGCGGAGAGCTTCTTCCAAAGGATGCGGATGGTCTCCGGCGGCAGCGGCAACATGCGTACGCGCGATCCTTTGCCGCGCACCCGAATCTGGGCTTCACTGAATAGCAGATCCTCCAACTGGAGCGTCAGCACCTCGCGCGAGCGCAGCCCGTTGAGCAGCATCAAAGCCACCACCCCCAGATCGCGCGCCGTGCGGAAACTGCGCCAGAAGCGCGCCACCTGCTCGACCGACAGCGGCACCATCACACGCTGGGGCACCTTAAGTTTGAGATCGGCCGCGGTAGCTAGGCGCCCGCGTCCATAGCCCAGCGGCGAGCGGCGATGCCAGCTGCGCTGGATCCGGTACGGCGCATGGGGCATGTCCTGGTGGAAGTAGAAGCGGAACAGGCGGCGCACCAGAAACGAACGGCGATTGATGTTCTCCGGGGCTGGCTTGGGCCGCTCGTCGAGTTGGTCGCGTACATAGTCCACCAGGGTGGACTCGGTGAACTGCTCGGCGC
Organism: Bryobacteraceae bacterium; assembly: GCA_049511335.1. Classification (GTDB taxonomy): domain Bacteria; phylum Acidobacteriota; class Terriglobia; order Bryobacterales; family Bryobacteraceae; genus JBEKYD01. The sequence goes on from JBEKYD010000438.1 coordinate 2,863, forward strand.
TGAACTGCCGGACATCGACTCCCGGCCGGCCGCTCCACCAACGCACGAAATGAAGCAAGAGATAGGCATAGGATTGTAGCGACAGAAGCTGCAATCCGCGCACCCACTGGACATCCAGAAAACGATTGGCCCACTCGATCTCACGGCCCTGCTCGTCCACCAGGCGGACGGGGCAACTACTGGCGGGAAGGTCGTCTCGCCGGATGGCATGGAACGTCATGGATAGGCCCTCTCCAGGCAACCCTGGAAATCGGCGGCACTGGCGCCGCTGGCGAAGAAGCTGGCCGGATCGTGCCCCTCCGGCAACTCCACCCGCAGGGCTTCCACGCCGGCGTGGCGCAGTTGAATGCTCAAGCGGCGGGCCGCTCTCTGGCCGCTGCCATTGCGGTCGGCATCGAAACAGATATAAGTGGCGCGCGCACCCGGCTGGCACAACTGGGCGAGCTGAGAGTTGTTCAGATAGGATCCCAGTGCGGTCACTGCCTCGGGAAAGCCGGCCTGCCATAAAGCCGCCACATCCAACATGCCTTCCACCACCAGGACGCGGGGAAAACCGAGCGCCTGGGTCCAACCGTAAAGACCGCCCTTGGAGCCCGGTAGAAAGCGGTGGCGGCAGATGCCATTGCCCAGAGAACGGCCGTAAAGACTGCCGGCCTCGACCAGCGGGAAAGTGAGACAGCGGAAGAAACCGTCGCGGCCCCACCGATCCACCAGCCCGCGTTCCCGCAACTCCTGCCGGCGATAACCGAGCCGGGTCAGATAAGCGCGCAAACAGGCGCCGGGCGCGTATCCGATGCGCATCCGCTCGACGATGCCTAGCTCGTGGATGCCACGCTGGGCCAGATAGGCGCGCGCCTCCAGGCTCCGTGTCAGTTGCCGTTGATAGAAGCAGTAAGCCCGCTCCAGTAACTGTTCCGCCGCCGCTAAGTCGGGTGCCGGCTCCGGCGCCGCTTCCAGCCAGCGCCTCAACCGAGTCAGTCCGCCGCCGCGGCCGCAGCCATGGCAGTAGAATACCTGTTTGCGCCGGTTGACATAGAACGAGGGCCGGCTCTCGCGGTGCAGCGGGCAAAGTCCGGCAACTTCTTCGCCTCCGTGGTCGCGAACCATCTTCCAGCCATGTTGTTGGAGGTAATCCAGCAGCGAAATCCGCGGCCGGAGCGGGTGCGAAGGCTTGCCCCGGAATCGCTACCCGCCAAGGCCATTGACTCCGCGGCCCCGCCTTCGCTCCTAAATATCAGAATCCACGCTGAAAAAGAATCCCACCCTGCCCTTTCCCCGATTGGCCGCTTAACGGTCACAGACTTTCGATATATTTCTTGCTCCCACCGTTTCATAGACCTACAGCCAATTCCCACCTTCCGCCCACCCTGTCCCTGACCCACCCGCGCGCTATCGTGGAGCCGGAAGTTGGCCCCATGAACGATTCGTATCTTTCCACTCAACAGTTCCAGGTCCTCGACGCCCTGTCCAGCGGCGCGAACCTCACCCAAGCCGGCGTTCACCGCAACACCGTCGCCAATTGGCGCAGCAGTTCTCCTCAATTCCAACAGGCCCTCGCCGATCTCGAGTCCGACCGTGCCCTCATCTTCCGCGAACGCGCTCAACAGCTCGCCGACCTGGCCTTCGATTCCCTCCGCGAAGTCCTCCAAGATCCCAAAGCCTCCCCGTCGGTCCGTCT
>JBEKYD010000439.1:0-4520 GCA_049511335.1 Bryobacteraceae bacterium
TCCAACGTGGCGAACCTGATTTTGGCGCGGACGATTCGCCGCGAAGGTGAGCTGGTGATTCGGGCCTCGCTTGGGGCGAGCACCGCCGCGCTACGACGTGTCCTTTTGGCGGAAAGCCTCCTGCTCTGCGGCGCGGGAGCGGCGCTGGGTGTGCTGAGCGCCCGGCCCATGGTGGCCATCCTGGCGCGGTACGCGTCCCGGTTCTCGGTCCGCGCGCTGGATCTGACGGTCGACTCCAGCATGCTGTGGGTCGGCGCCGGACTGGCGCTGGTCGCTGCGGCGATCCTGGCGTTTGTGCCGCGTCTGCCTTCGGCTGACGGGTCGAGCGGAATCAGCCTGTCCAGTGGGAGCGTGCGGGTGACGGGCGGCGCGGCGCGGCGTCTGCGGGCGTTCGCGGTCACCCAGATTGCCTTCTCCTTTATCCTGCTGGCTGGCGCCGCCATGCTGGTCAAGACGCTGCTCGCCCTTCAGGCGGTCCAGACCGGCATCGACACCCGCCGCGTGCTTGCGATCAACGTGCCTGTACTTTCGTATGGGCGGACGGACCCCCAGGTGGTGGACTTCTACAAAGAAGCGATGCGGCGGGTACACCAGTTGCCGGGCGTAGACGGCGTCGCGCTGGGTGTCCTCACGCCGTGGCGTGAGGGGGCCACGCTCGGCCCCGGCTTCCAATTCACCGCCGAAGGTTATGTTCGGGCGACGGCGGAAGACGATCCGCGCGGTCAATTCCGCATCGTGTCGCCCGGATTTTTCGCGGCACTCGGCGTGCCCATGCTCGCCGGACGCGATTTCAACGACCTCGACCGCCAAGACAGCGAGCCAGTGACGATCATAAGCCAAAGTGTGGCGCGGCGGATGTTTCCGAGCCAGGAGGTGCTCAATCGGCGTCTCATTTTGACGGATCCGGTGCTCAAATTTATCGGCATGAAGCCGACGCCAATGCGCATCGTCGGAATCGCCGCGGATATCGACGACGAGCACTTGGTTCCGCAGCCGATCCTGACTGTTTATGCTCCGTTCGGACAGGGACCGCTTTTTGGCGGGCGCATGTTCGTGCACGTGCGATCGGACCCGTATGCTCTGGTCACCCCGATTACGCGGACCATCCGCGGCCTCTCGGTGGACCAGCCGGTGGAGCGCGCGACGACGCTGGAAGACGTGCGCGCGGAGGTGCTGACGCCGGACCGGTTGAACGCCATGGTTTTCGGCGGCTTCGCCGTAGTGGCGCTGCTGATTGCGGTGGTCGGCGTGGCGGGGGTGCTGGCATTTTCGGTGAGCGCACGGACACGCGAATTCGGCATTCGGCTCGCGATCGGGTCGCAGCCGCGGCATCTGCTGATGCGGGTGATCGCGGAGGGCACCCTCATCACGGCTGTGGGGATTGGCGCCGGACTGGCGTGCGGGCTCGCGCTACAGAGGCTGGCCGGCAGTTATTTCGAGAACGTGCGGATGCCGGGGGCGTGGGTGGTGGTTGGGGCCGCGGGCATATTGCTGGCTGCGGCCGTGGCCGCGTCGGCGTGGCCGGCGATACGGGCGGCGCGCGTGGATGTGATTCAGGCGCTACGGGCGGACTAGCTTCTCACGGGCATTGTGGCGATGCTTCGCTTTCGGGGCTGTGTCGCGACTCCGACAGGCAGCGAGAAAAGTCCCCGAACTCCTGATGGCGTGGATTTAGGTTGAGCCATGTTCGGGCGACCCAGAGGTGGGACAGACCATCGTTTCTTGTGGTCTGTCAGTCTTCTGGACGGCAGCGCTCGACAGACGACAAAAAACGATCGTCTGTCCCACCAGGAGTTCGGAGTCTCGACACGGCACGCGGGAGTGCGTGCGCCACATGCGCGCGCTGCCAGTCCGGCCCGACGAGTGCAAAGAAAAGCCGAGAGGTACTCTCGGCTCAGCAGGCTTGACAGCCCGCGCCACGAGTTAGGCGAACAGTATTTGCACTTAGAGTTTTAACTCCCAGCCTTTTCGGAAGGCCGGCTTGACGAGGGTGTTGGCGGCTTCGCTGTTGGTGAAGCGCTGGTTCTGGGCATCCCATTCCAGTTTGCCGCCCACGCGCAGGGCGATGGCGGTGAGGGTGAGCCACTCGGCGTAGGGAGCGGTGATGCTGAAGTCCGAACAGCCTGGGTCTCCACCTTTGGCGGCGCGGATCCAATCCAGCATGTGACCGGGCGAGCGCGTGAGTAACTGCGGGGGCAGGACATACTCAACCCAGCGCGCGGCCGGGAGCAGGTGGACACCTTCGCCGCGGTCGCAGGTGGCCATGATGCCCTTGGTGCCGATGAACACCGCTCCGTTGCCGGTCAGAATTCCCGGCTGCGGCGGGGTGGGCGGATCTCCAAAAACCTTCACTCCAGGTCCGCCGGGTCCTAAGCGCTCGCCGGTGGCGGAGCGGCGCGCCATGGCTGGAGCCGGACCGCCCCCGCGAGCTTCGCTTCTGATCCTGGTGGGCCGCCCTTTGTCGGCAAGATTGTCCGGCCTGGGCAAAATGGTTTCATTCTCCATGCCGGGGACGCGATAGACGTCGGGGTCGGTAGACCTCGGGCCATCGTGGTAGTAGACCGTGACCGGGGGCATCTCGCCACGGGCCGGAAACTCCAGCCGAACCGTGGCCCGATTGGGAAAGGTGAATTCGCTCTTGCCTTCCACCTGAATGCGCTCCAGGCTGGTAGGCGATCCCAACATCAACGCGGTATGCACCGGGCCGGCGGTGTGAGTGGCCCAATTGCCGATCTGACCGGTGCCGAAATCGAGGAAGCCCCGCCAGTTGTAGGGCACGTACCAGGGGCTGAAGGGACGCTCGCGGGACGAGCCTTGCCAATGTTCCCAATCCAAAGCGGCAGGCACGGGCGCCTGGGGTGGGGCTTGGAGCAAAGCGGTGGGATGGGTGCCGGGATTGGTCGAAATGTGAGCCTCGGTGACATCGCCGATAGCCCCGGACCAAACCATCTCCGCAGCCACGCGGTTGCATTCATGGGAAAAGCCCTGGTTCCCCATCTGGGTGGCAACCTTGTATTTGACGGCAGCTTGCTGCAACAGGCGGGCTTCCCAAGGCGTGCGGGTGAGCGGCTTTTCCAGATAGACGTGCTTGCCGCGCTCCATGCAGGCCAAAGCCACGGTGGCGTGCATGAAATCCGGAATGCCGATGGTGACGGCGTCGATGTTCTTGCCCTCTTTGTCGAGCATGACGCGGAAATCTTTGTACTTGGGAGCTTTCGAAAAGTGGTCGAGAGCCCAGGCCGCGCGCGCCTCGTCCACGTCGCACATGGCCACGATATTCTCGGTGCGCGCGGCATCGTTCAAGTCGACGGCACCCTGGCCGCCGCAGCCGATGGAGGCGACGTTCAGCTTGTCGTACAAAGGTTTGTAGCCTAGCGCCCGCAGGGACGGTACGCTGCCGAAACCCGCTCGAGGAATCGCCCCAGCAAGAAGCGACCCGAAAAAGAAATGGCGTCTGGAAAGGTTGGAATGCGACATGGCTAATAGCTCCCGATCAGCCGCCGGAGACGGAACGTTCCGAACGGCTCCCATCACTGTGTTATCCGGCTGGAGGGGCGGTTGTCAAGTCGGGCTGCCGGCGGGGGATGGCGCAAGCGCCTCTCGGGCCGCCTGGTTGCAGCCAGACCGATCAAGCGGGGTGGAAAGTGACGAACGGGCTCCGGAAGGTGCTCCTTTCGGGATCACGCTCGGAACGCATGGTGCGGCGAGGCGGCCTGGGAGGCCGCCGCAGGCCGAGGGCCCGTCCCACAAGTTGTTTGGAGTCGTGACACAGCGCAAAACAAGATGGATGGCTAGGAACTCAGGCAGTCGGCGATTTCCTTTTCCGGGATGGATCCTTCCCGGATCATCCTCCAGTAGGGCTCGGTGATATCGACGGTGGTGGCGCCCTCGGAAGGACAGGGTCCGCCATCGAGCACCAGGTCCACGCGGCCGTCCATGATGCCGAACACCTCAATGCCGCTGCGGCAGGTGGGGCGGCCGGAGATATTGGCGCTGGTAGCGACCAGAGGTTGATTCAGGAGTCCCACAAGTTGGTCGGCGATGGCGGAGCGCGACTGGCGCAAGGCCAACCGCCCGGTATTGCCGGTGACTTTCAGCGGCACTTTGGCGGAAGCCGGCACGATGATGGTGAGCGGGCCGGGCCAAAAGCGGCGCGCCAGCAGGAAAAAGCGGTTGTTCAATTGGCCGGCATATTCTTCGGCCATGAGGGTGTCTCGAATCAGCATCGGCAGGGAGCGCTGGGATTCGCGCCCCTTGGCTTCAAACACCTGGGAGACGGCGCGCAGGTTGAAAGGGTCCGCGACCAGCGAATACAAGGAATCGGTGGGGATGGCCACCACCCGGCCGCGGCGCACGGCGGCGGCGGCGCGGTCTAGAACATCCGCTTGCGGTTTTTCGAGATCGATTTCGACCAGGTCGGTAGCCATGGGTAGGTTGTTAGCGGGGTCCGATCGCCTCGGCGACGTCCAGCGCCATTTGGTAGCGCCCGAAAGGAGCGCTAAGTTGTACGCCGTCCAGGA
>JBEKYD010000440.1:0-4498 GCA_049511335.1 Bryobacteraceae bacterium
CTCTCCCGCGTCATTCAATTCGGCGAAAAGCCCGCGCGACTTCGGAAGGGGCACATGCGCCCAATCCTGCGCGAGAGATTCCTTGTGTTCGGACTGATACTGCGGAGCATGGCAGAGCGCCAGGCAGACACGGGCCACTCCGCGCCCGAGCGAGCGGGCATCCTTCCCCGAGAGATCGCCTTTTAGGCCGAATTCCTTCTTGAGTGCGGTCCACACTTCCGGTTCAAGGTTGGACTGCCGGTGAGGTGCACTGTCATGGGGGGCAAATAAAGTGCCAGCCATCGACTCGCCAACGACAGTTTCGACAGGAAAGCTGACTGAACCCCGGTCGTGCAAATGGAGATCGAAAGCGGTGTTCAGCAGAATCGGCCTTGCCTCCGACACCTTGCGCGGCTCAGGAACCGTAACCAGGAATTCGTTGTCTTTCAGGTTTTGAAAAAGGTCAGAACGCGCTTCGTTCAGGAACTTATGTTCCGTTTCGTAGTATAGCCAGCGCTGGTCCAGTGGGAACACCACATACGGCACTGCCTTATCCTCATCAAAATTAGTTCCGGCTTTGAGCTTTTTCCGGACCTCGGCGGCGGCGTAGCGCGCCCGGTCCTGCATTAGAACAGGGTGACGCTCTCGCAGACGTTCAAGGGTCATATTCGAGAAGTAGTCGCGCATCCTGTTTACGAGGAGATTGCGGTCGATTTCCACGACGCTGCCATCAAGCCCCCGATTGGGATTCACGCCCTGCAATTTGGTGACGAATAGCTGATCAAGCGCCGGCCAGTCGTCGAAACCACCCTGTGCTGAGAACGGGACCAATTTCCAGCGCGACTGCTCAGAGGGCTCAAGCTTTTCGAACGACTGCGGTCCCTCGGGACGGCGAGCAGCGGCGGCCTTCTTCCCGGAAGACCATTCGGCCATGTCAAGCGATGCCAGCAGCGCTTCTCGTTTGCCCTGCGAACGGCCCCAATAGTTCCGGTAGTGGACGATTGGGGTTCGGTTTCCGCGTAGCTGCCCTCCCCGCTTAAGCATCGTGGTTATCCCGGTTCCTACCTGGATTCCGCGCGGATCGTGCTCTGTCGTAAAAATGCTCTGGTCCGTAGTGCCTTCACCCGGCAACCCCTTAGGGATTACCTTGCCCGTCTTGTATTTGTCGCCATTGAGGCAATCAACCCATATCTCATCGAAGGATCTGAGCAATGATGAACGCATGATGGGATGTGAGCGCCCCGTGTAAAAGCCGTAATTCGAGATAAAGCTCACAACGCCGTATTTGGCACGCTCGCCGATGCAGCGCTCCGCGAGCCGAAAAAACCGGATGTAGAGGTCATCGAGGAGTTGCTTGCGTATGCCCCAACGGGTGTATAGCTCGCTTGGTCCGACCTGCTTTCCTTTGGCGTCCCGGCGAATTCCCTTGTAATGATCAACGAGGTCGGCCTCCTCGGCGAGCGGCACGCCTGCGAAGCGGTTGTAAGGCGGATTGCCGATGACGACGATGATCTTGCTGCTGTGCTTCACCGCATGGGCGGCGTCATACTCTGCCTGCAGTTCCGGGAAATGGAGCTTCATCTGCTCTGGCCCGTCCCATCCCGTAAGGGCATTGGTGAGAAACACGGCCGGGCGATGGGTGGCGGTTGGCTTTGCGCCAAGTTCGGAGAGGATGAGGAACATCTGGAGTTGCGCGATGACGAAAGGCGCTGTCAACAGCTCGAACCCGAGGAGCCGCCGGGTCGCGGCATCGAGAAGAGCCTGGCCCATGAGCGCCTCCGCCCCTTCCGTCTCCAGTTGTTCGGCCACGCATTTCATGACCTCGATCAGGTAGGCACCCGTTCCACAGCACGGGTCGAGGACGATTACATTTTCGTCTGCAAAGCCGCGGTCGCATCCCAGCTCTTCGCGCAGGAGCCGATCGATGGTGCGGACCTGGTAGCGGACTACCTCTCTAGGCGTGTACCAGACTCCCAAACTCTTGCGCAGTTCGGGATCGAAGGCCTCCAGGAACGGTTCGTAGAAATAGATAATAGCCGCGGTCGCTTCGCCGTGCGTCTCGGATTCTTCGGGCCGCCGGATGCTCGGCAGGTCAAAATGACTGAAGAACGCGTCGGTATCGACGCGGTGCAGGGTTTCGGTTGCCAGATCCAGGTGCGGGCGGAGCCCCAGTTCCTGGATGCGCCGGGGATGCTGGAATTCGTAGTAAAGTTCCGCAAGAAACGGAATTTTCAAGTGATCGGCCAAGCTCTCCCAGCGGAACGGTTCTTTCGAGCCGGAGCGAAGCCAAAGGGTCCAGCCGGCAAACAATCCGTAGAAAACGGTCTGGATGAGCGATGAGCGGAAGAATTCCTCACCCTCCTCCCCTTCAAAGGTCACCCCCAGCGCTTTTCCGAAGTCATCGGCGAGTCCCCTCACCGCTTGTGTGAATTCTGCCGGAAGCTGGGCTTTAGCGCGCTTCGCCTGCCGCGCAAGGATCTTGGCGAGCGATTCAGGCTCCGCAATTGGGGCGTATCGCGTCACCGCGGTTTCAACCAGAAGGTAAAGTTCTTCTATGGACTCGGCGGGGATAGGACGCCGTTGCTCCATGGCCGATTGCGAGGGCCAAAGCTCGACGACATGTTCCAGTACGCGCTGCGCCGGAGCCACCCGCTTCGCTGTGCGTGGGGCATCGCGGCGAGCGGTAAGCAGGCCGAATCCGCGGACGTTCGAGACAAGCACCACACCCGTTTGTGCCAGATAGCGGCCGATTTGATCGTTTCTCTCTTCGGAGAAGGCAATGTCTTTGATGTCGTCGGAAGGGAGCTTTACTTCGCCTGCAACGACCAGATAGTCGCCGTGGCCGTCATATAGGGCCATATCCGGCATGTCGTGCCCGCCCCCTGCCCTGGATTCGCTGGTCGATGCCCGAACCTCAAACGGAAGGGTTTCATGGCCAAGCATCTTGGACAACAACGTCTTTATGGCCGGGTAGTAGCTCGGCTCTGTCGTTGAGTGCGACGCCGATAGCGCGGCGACCTCGTCCCCATAGGCCCTGAAGATGTCTTCCATTAAACGTTCATTTTACTGCGGTTCCGAACACGAAGGATTCAAAATGTTTTCACGAGATTGCCGGACCATCCCAGGACGCGGGCTTTTCGCTGGCAATGGGCTCATCGACGTTGCACTCAACCCCCAGTACTGATCAGATTCCGCCTTTCAAGCCCGGCTCTTTTGCCGGCTGCGCTCCAGCCATGCGAACGGCGTTCGTCACCGTCACATGGACATAGCCGGGAGATCCCCTGCCCTCGCCCGCTCGCGGGCCTTCTCGCTCACCTCCAGAAGTTTCGCTTCGGTGTCCTCAGCACTCCATCCCCGCTGCAGTCCTGCGCCGCGACCGGGTTAATCGCGATCATTCCTGGTCCTGTCGCGTAGCCTTGGACGTTCCCGTCGTTGTGCTCGAAGGGCACCATGGTAATCCCGAGGTTCTTGAGCGCTCGCTCCTCGCTCCAAGCGGGCACGGCGACTGGCTGGTATGGTTCGCCGTCGGTCTGGCTGAGCACGAACCACCGTGCGCGGTACGTGAAGAATAATCGTGCTGGTTGTTCAATCGGTGCCGCGTCGACCATATCATCCTCGGTGGGCTCCGTTGCTTTCGGCGTGATGGGGATGCAGAGCACGAGCGCCTTTTGTCCGCGCAAGGTTGGTCGCCTTGCCACTCGTTGAGCGGTCGCTGCGGTTGCCGTTCGTATGCCGGCCGTGCACCGTATGCTCCTCTGCGCGGACCATACTCACCCATGGGTATTCTCGGCACGTACGCGTCTGACTGGATCGGTACGTACCCGAGGGTTTCCATGAAGTCGTTGTACAGGTACACGCGCGGTGGCCTGACCTAGTGAAGAGGTACTGAAACGCCATGAGGAGTGGTTGGGGGCTGTAGGCGGCCTGCTCGTCTCGACTCTCAGTTATGCCGAAATATCGCCGAGCCGGATCAGAGGACCAACAACGGCGGATCGTGGAGGCGATGGTGGAACAGATCAGCTATGAGCGCCACGGCCAGATGGGGCGGATGCGGCTGCGCGCGGAGGTGGCTGATCACGGCCACCGGCGCGGCACCGGGCCGATCATCCTCCCGCAGGAAGTTTCGTCCGGCGGCGGTACGAACGCCGAGCAAGTCAAGGAATTCCGCGGAGACAGTTACCTGTTCTACACGCTCTGGCTCGCCTTGCCCCGTCATGTTGGAAGCGGCGCTTGATGAATACGCTGCCATCCCGCCGAATAATTTGCCCAGCGCGCGCCAATTCCCATAATCGGGACTCGGAACGCGGCGAAATACGGGCTCCTGCGGCCAGAATTCGGACACGTAGACCAGCTTCTCCGATTCTGCGTATGGCAGGCGGCGAAGCAGTAGCGCATCCACTAGCGGGAGTTTACTGAGAAGGGCCGGAACAAAGGCGTAAGTAATTGTTTCCTTAGCGGGTTACGAGTTGGCCTGCGTATTACCCACGCGGGGTAATACGGAGGTGCTCCAGCCCCAGCG
>JBEKYD010000441.1:0-8644 GCA_049511335.1 Bryobacteraceae bacterium
CCTCCGCTACCTGCTACTGAAGGCCAAGCGGATGGCCGTGACCAACGTCGAATTCATCGCGGTTCACACGGTCAAGAAAGCAGCCTAAAATGGCCCATCCGTCGGATTCTCACTCAGAGCCGTATAAAGTTTCTATGCCTAAAGTTTGTAGATTAATTTGCATTCTTGAGCCATACTATTTCTACCGGGTTGTTGCTTGTCCTAACCTGGGGCCGGTCGGGAGCCAGCCAGACCGGGATCGTGGCTCTAATCGACTCAATGTGTAAATCGCCCACTGGTTTGGAAGAAGCGGGCTCGTTACGGGGATGGCGATGGATTTGAGTAAGACATTGCAGGAATTGTATTGGCAGAAGGACAAAGTCGAGCGTGCCATTGCCTCGCTCGAATGCCTGCGCAAGTCCGAACTGGATGGCATACCGACGGAGGAACGCCCGAAACGCCGGGGGCGTCATGGAATGAGCGCCGGAGAGCGGCAAGAGGTTTCCGCGCGCATGAAGCGGTACTGGGCTTCGCGGCGCGAGGGCGGCGAAACGGGCTCCCAGAGGGCCCTGTCGAGGACTGCCGGCGCGTCTTAGCCCCGGCAAAAGAACCAAAGCCAATAGTATTGATCGCCGGCGCCGGCTTGATACCTCAGTTCAAAGCCGCACCGGTCCGCCATTTCGCGCGCATCCTTTTCGGTGAAGGACGCGCCGATCCAGCTATTCTTCCCCTCGATACCCACGCGCGGGTTCCCCTGCACCTGGAACTTGAACAGCGCGCCGGGGCGGAGCAGCGCCGCCACGTCCCGAACGTACGATTCGACGATCGGGCGGCTCGGAATATGCTGGAACACCATGCTGGAGAATGCAAAGTCGAATCGAGGCGGGGCGGCGCGGAGGAGCCTTTTCCAAGCGGGCCCGCGCAATACCCGCAGGTCTCTTCCGTTGTTGCAATAGACGGACGCGTTCTTGAACCCGGCGACCGCCCGGCGCGCCAGACGAACCATTTCCGGGCTGATGTCCACGGCATGAACTTCGCCGAAGAAACCGGCCAGGGCGCGCGTCATTCGTCCCGCGCCGCAGCCGATTTCGATTACCCGCATGGACTTGGGGTCCTTCCCCTGGCAGATGTTCCCCAAATCGTTCAGAATGTCTTCTTCCATGGCCACTTCGCCGGAACGGAAGAACTCCTCGTCCGACCATTCCGCCTGGTGGGTGACGACGAAGTGGCGGGCGTTCTCGCGCGCCCTCCGGTCCCAATCGAGCCGCATGCGGCGCAATCGCCCGATCGTTCTCAGGCTGACCATCTGTTATATTGTAAAGGAGCGTGTGGGCGAGTAGCTCAGTTGGGAGAGCACGGCGTTCGCAACGCCGGGGTCGTGGGTTCGAATCCCATCTCGTCCACCAACTTATCCCGCTTTGAAGTCCTGCGCTCCAACGCCACATTTCCCAGCGATTCCCCGGGAGGGCCGCACGGCTGACCGCACGAGCCCGATGCGGGCACGGGCGCTATAATTGAGGGATCTTGAAGGAAGATGGATCGCCCGAGCCCAAGGTAACCGCACCCTCCAGACGGGACGAAGAGCCGATGCTCTACTGCCCGCGCTGTTCGACCCGCCTGACGGAGCTGAAGTGCAAGCTGGTGTGCTCCCAGTGCGGCTATTACTTGAGCTGCGCCGATTACTATTAAACGAACTCCCATGCCTGAAATTCCCGATCTGCTCGAACGATTCCGCCGCGGCCCGGAACTGATGGCGGTGATCCTCACCGGAGTTTTTGGCGAGGAGGAAGATTACATCCCGGCGCCCGGAAAGTGGAGTATCCGCCAGTTGATCGCGCACGTGGCCGATACCGAGATCGTGGCAGCGGGGCGCTTGCGCCAGGTGATCGCGGAAGACAATCCCACCCTGGTACCATTCGACCAGAATGCGTGGGTGGAACGGCTGGACTACGCCCGCCGCAAGCCCAAGCAATCGCTCGAAAGCTTTCGCCGCCTGCGGGCCGAGAACTACGAGCTGCTCAAAGGGCTGGATGAAGCGGCGTACGAGCGCACCGGGAGGCACACCGAACGGGGGCCGTTGTCGTTGCGGCAGATGCTGGAACTTTTTTCGAACCACGCCGAATCTCACGCCCGGCAGATCGAAGCCATACGAGAACAATACAAGAAAGCCAAAACCTCAAAATGACAGGCACAGTTCAACGTTACGCACCGTTGTGCGCTCCCTCCCGATGGTTGTTCGGACCCGGGCCGAGCCTGGTGGCGCCGCGCGTGTATCAGGCCATGCAGCAGAACGTGGTAGGGCACCTCGACCCGTTCTTTTTCCAGGTGACGGATGAGATCCGCGCGCTGTTGGGGTACGCCTTCTCGACGGATAACGACTTTAACCTGGCGACATCCGGGACGGGAAGCTCGGGAATGGAAGCGGCAGTGGCCAATTTCACCGAGCCGGGCGCGAAATTCGCGGTGTTGAGCAATGGCTTTTTCGCCGACCGCATCGGCGAAATGGCTGCCCGGCAGGGCGCCCAGGTGGTGCGGCTCAGCCGGGCGTGGGGCCAGCCGTTCGATGCCGGGCAGGCGCGCGAATTCATTTTGCGCGAGCGGCCGCGGATGGTGGCCATGGTGCAGGCGGAGACTTCCACCGGCATGTACAACCAGGTGCAGGCGGCTGCGGAGGCGGCGCATGAGGTGGATGCGCTGATAATCGCGGACTGCGTGACGTCGCTGGGCGGCATGCCCACGCTGGTGGATTCCAACGGTATCGATATCGCCTACAGTTGCACCCAAAAAGGCCTGGGCTGCCCTCCCGGTCTGGCGCCGATGACGGTCTCGCCGCAGGCGCTGGACCGGCTGAAGAAACGGGCTACCCCGGTGCAATCGTGGTACCTGGATCTGCAGTTGCTCGACGGCTATTATCGCGGCCACAAATATCATCACACGGCTTCGGCTACGTTGTTCTATGCGTTGCGCGAGGGCCTCGCCATGGTGGCCGAGGAAGGCCGCGAAAACCGCTGGGCGCGTCACCAGCGCAATCACGCGGCGTTCGTTGCCGGCATCGAGGCCATGGGCCTTCTCATGCTGGTGGAGACGAGCGGCGACCGTTTGTGGACGCTGAACACGGTTTCGGTGCCCGAGGGAGTGAACGAAGCCGCGGTGCGGCAGTACCTGCTGGAGAAGCGCTCGATCGAGATTGCCGGCGGTTTCGGTCCGCTGGCAGGCAAGATCTTCCGCATCGGCCTGATGGGTTACGGTTCGACGGCGGAAAATGTGGTGCTGGTGCTGGAGGCGCTGGAAGAAGCTCTGCGGCAAGCGGGTTTCGAGCCGAAAGGAAACGGGGCGGCGGCGGCGGAGAAAAAGCTCAAGGGGTAACCCAGTCCGGCAAAGTGGCGCCTTCACTCGGTTAGCTGCTCTTAGACTACGCCGGGCCTGGCGAAAACTCGCGTTGGCGTTCCCGCCAGTATTGCCTTCCCGTAAGGAGCACTCAGGGAGCGGTTGCTGCGGCTGTCACGGAACGTCCTGGACGACGGACTGCGCTCGGAAATCGACACTCACGCTCCCGCCGTTGCCGGGGCGGCGCGCTGGGCGAAAAAGTCTTGTAAGATGCACTCGTCGACGGTGTTCATCTTGGTCTGCAAAGCGTCCAGGAATTCGTGCAGGCCGGCGCTCAAAATCGCCTCGACATGAGCATAATCCAGTTCCGACCGCAGCAGGCCCAGGCGCTGTTCGGACTGGCAGGAGAAAGCGCCGCGCGGCGTGCCGGTAATGACGTGGAGAGCGTCGTCGGCACGCGCAAGACATTGGCGCACAGCGCGCGGAAAGTCGCCATCGAGGAGGAGAAACTCCACGATGCGGTCGGGCGAAATGCGGCCGTGCTTCTTGCGGTACATCTCGAAACCGGTGACGGATTTGAGCAGCGCGGTCCACTGCACATCGTCGTAGGGAGTGCCGACGTCGATGACGGAAGGGAGCAGGATGAAGTATTTCACATCCAGCGTGCGGCTGGTTTTATCGGCACGTTCGAGACGCCGGCCCAACTGAATGAAGTGCCATGCCTCGTCGTGGCTCATGGTGTCCTGGGTGATGCCCTGGAACAGGTGGCAGGCCATGCGGATCTGGAGGCAGAATTCGGGCAGCACTTCCGGAAGGCCTTTGCGGTTCTGGGCCGTAACCAGCAGGTACATGCTGTTGATCTGCTCCCACATTTCCGAAGAAATGGTTTCCCGTACGGAGCGGGCGTTCTCGCGGGCGGCGACGATGCAGGAGTAGATCGATTGGTCGGAGTAATGGCGCGGCAGGTCGAGCGTGAGGTTGTGATTGACGTCGATGAAGCGGGCGACGTTTTCGGCCCGCTCAATGTAGCGGGCCATCCAGTAGACGGCGTCGGCCACGCGGCTGAGTAACGGTCTTTTCGGGGCGGCCATCATGACGGTTCCGCCTGGATCTGCGATTGCGACTGCAACTCGGTCGGGTGCGGCGCCAACACCCAGGTGTCCTTGCTCCCGCCCCCTTGCGAGGAATTCACCACCAACGATCCTTTGCGCATGGCCACGCGCGTGAGGCCGCCGGGAAGCACGTAGATTTCCTTGCCGCACAGGACGTAGGGTCGCAGGTCGACGTGCCGGCCTTCGAAGTGGTCGTCGACGATGGTCGGCGCGCGGGAGAGAGCGAGCGTCGGCTGGGCGATGTAGTTTCGGGGATTCGCGCGAATGCGGCCGGCGAACTCGGCCCGCTCGGTGGCGGTCGAGTGCGGTCCCACCAGCATGCCGTAGCCGCCCGATTCGTTGGCGGCTTTCACCACCAACCGATCCAGATGATCGAGCACATAGGCGCGGTCCTGGTCGCGCCAGCACAGATAGGTGGGCACATTGGGCAGGATGGCGTCGCGGTCTTCATAGTATTTGATGATTTCGGGCACGTAGGCGTAGATCACTTTGTCGTCGGCCACGCCGTTGCCGGGCGCGTTGGCCAGGGCCACGCGGCCAGCGCGGTAACAAGCCAGCAGGCCGGGAACCCCCAGCAGCGAATCGGGGCGAAAAGCTTCGGGATCGAGAAAATCGTCGTCCACGCGCCGGTAGATCACGTGCACACGCTCCAGCCCCTTGGTGGTGCGCATGAAGACGTCCCCGGAGGAAACCACCAGGTCCCGGCCCTCCACCAACTGCACGCCCATTTGCTGCGCCAGAAAGCTGTGCTCAAAATAGGCCGAGTTATAGATTCCGGGGGTGAGCAGAACCACGCGCGGCTCCGCCACGCCCGCGGGCGCGAGCGACTCCAACATTTCCAGCAGCCGGCTGGGGTATTCGTTCACCGGACGCACGGACAACCCTTCGAACACGCCGGGGAAGATGCGCTTCAGCACTTCGCGGTTTTCGAGCACGTAGGAAACGCCGGAAGGCACGCGCAGATTGTCCTCCAGCACGTAGTAACAGCCGTCCCGGTCGCGCACCAGGTCGGTGCCGGTGATGTGGCACCACACGCCCCAGGGCGGATTCAGACCTTGGCACTGTTTGCGGTAGGAAGCCGCCGAGAGAATCACCTCGCTTGGAATAATGCCGTCCTTGAGGATTTTCTGCTCGTGGTAGATGTCGTCGATGAAGGCGTTCAGGGCGTGAATGCGCTGCTGCAGGCCGCTTTCGATGATGCTCCATTCGGCGGCGGGAACGATGCGCGGCACCAGGTCGAAAGGGAAGATGCGCTCGGCGCCGGCCGAATCGCCATACACGTTAAACGTGATTCCCATCTGCAGCAACAAAGTTTCGGCGGCGTGCTTATAGCGCAGCAATGCGCCGTCCGAGAGCGACTCGATGATTTCCACCAACAGGCGGACGTGCGGCCGCGAACTGCCGTCGGCCTCGAACATTTCGTCGTAAAAACCATCGGTCTGGTAGGACGAGAATCGCAGAGCGGAGCCTCCGGTTGTGTGAATTTGCACTATTGTAACGTAGCCGTGCCGATTCTTGGCTCATTCCACCGCCTGAGGATAAGCGAAAGTTTTTTATAGGGCCGATTCGCGTTTTCAATGGCTTTCGGGGCTAATCTCGTTGTCACATACTACCTCTTGACAAATATCGTTTAAACGGATATATTGGGAGCGTGGGCGAGGGAATCCAGACAGAAGCCACGATTCGCCGGACCGGCTGCCGCGAGGAAACCGTTTTTCTCGACCTCGTGCGCACCACCGACGTGCTTTCGCGCGGCTTGGCGCAAGTGCTGAAAGGCGAGGATCTTTCGTCCACCCAGTACAATGTGCTGCGAATTCTGCGCGGCGCCCCTGACGGGCTCACGTGCGGCGAAGTAGGCAACCGTATGATCACGCGCGACCCGGACATCACCCGCCTGCTCGATCGCCTGGAGAAGCGCACCCTCATTACGCGCTGTCGCGAAACCCGCGATCGCCGCGCGGTGCTCGTCCGCATCGCGCCGGAAGGTCTGAAGGCCCTGGCCCGGCTGGATGAGCCGATCCAGCAGGCTCACCGCGGCCAATTGGGCCACCTGGGCCCCAAGCGCCTGCGGGAGCTTGGCGAGCTACTGGCCGCCTGCCGCAGCCGGCTGACCTGATCTCTTTTTTTGCATCTTATCTGTTGTAACGATTATCCGTATAACGAGATAGTAAAGAACACCGAAAGGACCCAAACACCATGAGCACATCGACCGTGGCGCCAACCGCCACCACCTGGAAAATCGACCCGGCACATTCCGCGGCCGAATTCAAGGTACGGCACATGATGATCTCGAACGTCAAAGGACAATTCAGCGCCGTGAGCGGCGTGGTGACGCTGGACCAAGGCGACATTACCAATTCGCGCGTTCAGGCGGCCATCGAAGCGGCTTCCATCAATACTTACGAGGCCCAGCGCGACGCTCACCTGAAGAGCGCCGACTTCCTCGACGTAGCCAACTTCCCTGTCCTGACGTTCGAATCGACCCAAGTGACCCGCACCGCGGGCGGCGAACTCTCCGTAAAAGGCAACCTGGCCATTCGCGGCGTAACCCGCCCGGTCGTGTTTACCGTCGACGGTCCCACCGCGCCCGCCAAGGACCCCTGGGGCAACACCCGCGTGGGGCTCGCGGCCACCACCAAGATCAACCGCAGAGACTTCGGCCTGCACTGGAACACCGCGCTCGAGACCGGCGGCTTTCTGGTGGGCGACGAAGTGACCATTACCTTGGAAGTCCAGCTCATAAAGAGCTAAGTATTCGGTTTCGCACCGTCACGTGTCCGGCAACCGCTCCCTAACGGTCGCGGCTCGGTTTCGCGCGTTTCCGAGCCGCGACCGTTAGAAGCTGTGAAATATTCGATTTCCGGCCAGTTTTGCACAGCCTAAGTCTCTCAAAACATTGGATGGCAAAAATGGTTTGGCCAATTATTTCACACTTTCTTAGGGAGCGGTTGCCGGACACGTCACCGTAATTGCGAAACCGTGCGCTAAGTGAGGCAGGTGCGGCCCGGACGGCAGACGCGCCCGGGCCACATGGAACAATATAAAACTCAGTAGGAGGGAAATGCGATGTCGCTCCGTCCCATTAGACAAATTTTGCAAACCAAGCCGACCGTGGAAGGCGCCGGGGTAAAACTCCAGCGCGCCTTCGGGTTCGGCAAAACCAAGGATTTCGACCCGTTTCTGTTGCTCGACGATTTCCGCAACGATAACCCGGAGGATTACCTGGCCGGTTTCCCCTGGCATCCGCATCGCGGCATTGAGACCATCACGTACGTGCTCGCCGGTTCCGTGGAGCACGGCGATAGCCTGGGAAACAAAGGCAGAATGTCCGCGGGCGACGTTCAGTGGATGACGGCCGGCAGCGGAATCCTCCACCAGGAAATGCCGAAAGGCGACGCCCGCGGCCGCATGCAGGGATTCCAACTCTGGGCCAACCTGCCGGCGTCGCTGAAAATGACCGCCCCGCGCTATCAGGACATTCCGTCCAAGGCGATTCCGGAAATCACCGACGACGACGGCACTCGCGTGCGCGTCGTGTGCGGCGAGTTCTGGGGTCAAAGAGGGCCGGTGGAAGGCGTTGCCGCCGATCCGAGCTACATCGACGTTTCCGTGCCGCCCGGCAAGCGTAAGCGGCTCAAGGTGGAGACCACGCGCAACGCTTTCGCCTATGTTTTCGCGGGCTCCGGCACGTTTCGCGACGCCTCCGATCCCCGCGCCGTTCTCACCGAACAGGCCGCCTCAACCAACGGCGAGCCCGTCTACGACGTGGCCAACCACTCGCTGGTCCTGTTCGATCGCGGCGACGAAGTGGTGGTGCAGGCTGGTCCGGAGGGCATCCGCTTCCTTTTGGTATCGGGAAAACCGCTCGAGGAGCCGGTTGCCTGGTACGGCCCCATCGTCATGAACACGGAAGCTCAGCTCCGGCAGGCGCTGGACGAGCTGCACAACGGCACGTTCATCAAACCGAGCTGAGAGCCGCCGGGCGCTTCAATTCACCGGCAGGAGGCTGATGGTGCGCTCGCGGCAAATTCCGGCGCCGTTGCCGCACGGCCGCGGCGAGAGGCTTTTGTCGAAGCATACCCTGGCTTCCTGCAGCTCGCCGTCGCGATAGCAGGAAAGCGCGAAAGCGCCTTTCGGAAACGAAGGGTTGGCGGAGGTGAACGCGCGCAACAGATTCGCCGGCGAGAGGTTCACGGCACTGGCCGGCGCGGCCAGCGAGGCAGGTA
>JBEKYD010000442.1:0-4455 GCA_049511335.1 Bryobacteraceae bacterium
GGTTTGGCTGCTTGGTTGACAGCAACAGCTTAACTCCGTGGGGCCCGCCTTCCAAACAAAATCAGGTGGTTTTGTTTTATTTCAACAACTTCGCTTCCTTTTGCAAGAGGCTCGTGTGACTGGGAAATGGAGGCAGGCGATTTTCAGATGGGCCGCCAGCTTTCAGGAAAACTGGAAACACGTAGCCTGTCACCGGTTTTCACCCGACTGGCTCGCCTGGGATGAGGCACATCCAGGGGTCGGGCGTTTTGCGGCCATGTGGCCTCTTCAGGTGTTTTCCAGTCGTTATGCACGCGACTTCTCGGTCCTCTCCCTGTCGTAAACATGTTATAATAATTGGCCTCGGACCTCACTGGGCCATGTACGCACCCATATGGTTCCGTCATGAAGAGACGTTCTCCCGGTGGCCATTATTGGGATCTTTTCCAAAGAGGATTCCCAAACAGATTCATCGCGAGGCAGTCGACGGGATCGCCTCCAAATGCCGCGGCAACGTCGGCGTTCGCGCGGTAAACCGCATCGATGACCGCGTCCCCTTCTGACCACCTCCGCAGGAAACTCGGCAGCCACCTGGGAGGTATCTTCACGTCCAGGGGCCAGGGAGAGGCTACGACGCTCGTACATCCCCTATCGAGTAGTTGTTTGACCAGTCCCACCGTTGTTTGCGCTTGAGGATGCGAATCGACCCTGCCCCCGCTGCAAATGAACAGAATCACGACAGAGGAGCCAGCTACCGCAGACGCCAACGTCTCTGGATACATCGCCAGGTGTTCGCTACCCGAGATTCTTTGAATGAAGCGTTCCTCCGGAAGAAGAGCGCCATGGGCGACCACTACGGCTAATTCGGAGTCGCCGAGTCCATTCGGAATCGCGGTGTCCCTGTCCAGCAGAAATCCGTGCTCGTCCAGACACTCTTGAAGTCGCTCGGCCAACCAGACCAACGCTATGTCCTCCTGCTGCCCGGTTCCTGTCGGTATCCATGCGCTCCTGCGAGACTTCGCAGGAGTCGGCGAGTTACAGCTCGCGGCGAGCCAGGATATAGATGGTGCGCTGGCAACAGGGACCATGCGACCCGCGAAATCTTGGCCCAGCCGGATCAGGTTGGGTGGGAGTTGTTGCAACTGGGTATCCATCACCACAATGGTCGGTAGCAGCGTTGAGATACCCAAGCGAAGGCCCTCAGTACTCGTCCAGAATTCGTTTGGGTCTTCAAGGCGCGAATAATCATACGGAAAGCGACGGGACCACTCTTTCAGCGCCTGAGCGGAGGATAGTCCCTCTTCCTCAACTACCAGTTCCTCGAGTTTACCGTCTACGATGCTGACTCTGACGAGACGCCCCTTCTCACCGAGTCCCAGGGCCAGAATCCGATAACCCAAGGTCGAAAGCTTCGCCGCGCGCTCCCAGGTGATCCCCAACGAAGTGAATCCGGAGTCCCCCCTCCCGGTGAAAGAACCTCGGATGGCATGCTCCGCGAGCACCTCAATCGCGAGAATGACCGCGTGAGCATTGTCTTCGCTGACTTGGGTATCCAAAAAGCGGCGAGCGGCAACTGCGACTTGTTTCAAATCGAACGCAATGTCCTCGTGATTCCGGGCAGCCTCGATGATTTGTACTAGAGCCAGAAGCTGATGCCCGTCAGCAGCCGGATGAAAAAACGCTTCCAGCAACTCGGCGAGGCTGGCCGACGCTTCCGGCAACATCTTTTGGACCGTGGAGACCGCGCTCTCGCTGGCGGGGAACCCACGATACGTCGCCAGATGGATACAATGAAGGAGTAATGATAGGGCCGGAGAGACTTCCTCCTTCGATGCGAGCAGTTCCGAACAGTGCTTCTCGACGCGCTCGGTAATGTTGGCCAACTGAGTTGCACCGCCGTCGGTTTGTTGTGAGATGTCAGCGAGCTCGACCCCCAACGCCAGGGTTTCAAGGCGCGTCGCGTAGAAGTCGCGGGATTCCATGTTCTGCAGAACGGTCTGTAGCCGGCCGAGTACAGTTCTCGCCGCTTCAAAGAAACGTAGGTCCCGAAGGAGTCTCACAAGCAGGTATGTCTCCTGCTACATCTGCTCAACGTCAATATCAGCATCCACCGCGAACATGCAGGCTAGACCGATCCATGAGGCAATGCTGTTGTGAACCCGATGGTATATGTCTCCGAATGCCAGCCATGCGAGTCTTCGACGTCCAGCGTCGTCGCCAGCGATCGCCAGTGCCGTTTCTGCCAGGTCGCGACCCGACTGCAGACGATTTGCCGAAATCAACCGAGCCGCTGCATACCGAATCAACTCCAAATCGCCGTGCGGTGTGCTGGTATGCGGGGCCAGCAAGATTCCCGTGTGAAGGACGAGCTCGAAGGCTCTGGCTGCGCTACTATCTCGAAGGTCCTGTTCAACCGTGATGAGCAGTCGGAGATCTGCGAACGTGCTGTCGGGCGACGCCGGAAGCAAGGAGGCCGGCAGCTTGGCAACTGCCAGGATTAGCGGTTCTTCGAGCGCCATCCACTCGTAAACATTCTGCAGGAATGATCGCAGGTCAACTTCGGAGGTTCCTCTTTCTAAATTTAGCTGGGGGCATGAGTGTTTTTTCTGGGAGATCCTGACACTCGCGGCGTTGAGCACGAGAGAAACGGCGACCGCTAGGCCAGTCGAGCCCGCAGTCTCGACTGACAGCAGGTCTTCCAACCCGATTCGAATTCGACCATCTGTAGGATGATTCGCAAGATACTGAACAAGCGCCGCAACTGGAATGGAAAGCTGATCGCCATTCAGGATCAATTCTCCGGCCGAGTTACGTTGGAGCAGGGCCTGCTGCGTCGCGTGAAGCAGCATCCGCGCTGCTCCTGAGGTCAAAGGCCTTTCCCCCGTCGGAAGGCACAGGGAGATCGAGGATCCAAAGTCACGGCGCGCAAGAGCTTCACGGGCGCACACGTTACGTGCCCAAGTCTCGTATTCCGGGATTCTCATCGATCCATTCCGGCAGAGCATCGATCGAGGCGAAAACACTCCCGACCCGTCCCTCGTCGAGTCGCTGGAGCCATTCAGTCGAATGAGCTGCAATAAGTCCCGTTGGGTCCCTCTCGGGGGCTATCGTGAAATACCCGCAATTCACAATGGACATGAGGGCGTTTTTGTTTTCATCTTTTTGAGGGGCTGCCTCCCCCGTATCTACGAGCACATAGCAATGGACTCTTTTCGCATACTCGGTGGCGAGCTGGGCTAACTGAACGGCGTGGAATACCCACTGATCCTCGTTGAGGACAGGAGATGTCCGTGAGCGTGACTGAGGCTGAGGTTTTGCGGCGCGGTAAGAGGCCGTGCACAGAATGACGGCCGCGTCGTGCTCGCCCGCGGTATCGAGTGCCTTGAGGACTGATGTAATCGCGAAATTGTCCGTGTGGATCAGGACGACGCGACTGCGAATTGCGGCGAGTTCCTGGTTGCTCAATTCTCGGCGAAATCGGTATTGCGCCGCATCGACGATGCCGGAGAAGACGGAACTGTGGGAAATCGACGAAATGGCCTCGCGTGGGGGCATAATTACCACAATTTTCTTCACGACGGGTTTTTGAGCCGCAGCCCCGGCGATCGACATCACAAGAGCAAATGCGGCTGCCCTTTCTACGGACTGATCCGAGCCCGCCGAACAGATGTCGGCTGCGCCGAAGGATGGTGGCGACTGTGAGTAAAACTGAATAAAGTGGTCGACGTGCGACGCCATGGGTAGGGTAAGCGTGGCCTTACGTATGTCATTCTAGCGCCTTCGCATTTCAGTCGATCACCGTGATTTTGGTCGACATGGCTCCAGGTGATCCCATAATCCGAGTAAGGCTTCCCAGTCCAGACCCGGCAACGAATCGGAGATCGCCTCCCTCATAGCCGCTTGGACGAGAAGTCGTCATCGTGGGACCGGGGAGCACGATCAGATCGCCTTTGGGCCACCAGCACGGCTCGCCCCCTTGACACCGCCGCCCGCTGCTGTTATATCTTATAACGCTAGAATGTTTAACACACGACGCAATCGCCGCAAACCGCTCACGCCGCTCGAGCAGTTCCTTATGGATTACGTTTGGGAGCATCCCGCGTGCACGGCCGATATGTGCCGGCAAGGCGTGGCGGGGGAGCGGCCGCTCAAGGATTCCACCATCCGCACTATTCTGCGCAACCTCGAAGAAAAAGGTTACGTGACCCATGCCGTGGATGGGCGCACATTTATTTATCGCGCCGTGGACACCGCCCGCAACGTTGCCGTGCAAGCCGCCGAGCAGCTCATCGACCGCTTCTGCGGCGGGTCGGTGGAAGAGCTGCTGGTGGGCCTGGTGGATAACCAGGTGCTGAAGCCCAACGAGCTGCGGCGTCTGGCCGAGAAGATCGCTTCGCGCAAGGAGAAGAAAGCATGACTACGATACAGCTTCTGGCGGAGTGGGCGCTCCGCTCCTCGATTCTGGTGCTCTCCGGA
>JBEKYD010000443.1:0-4441 GCA_049511335.1 Bryobacteraceae bacterium
AGCCCTTTGTCGTTCTGCGGCCCATCCAGGTCCATTCCCATGGTCTTGCCATCGAGCGAAAAAGAATGGCAGTTGGCGCAGGTCGGCATGTCCGCCAGAACCACCCGGCTCCGCGGTTCGCCGATGTTTCGGACGCGCCACTGGATCAACCCGATGGCGTCCTGTGCCAGCGGTTTGATCACCCCCTTCTCCGTCTCCGAAGGCATCAGCGGCACGTCGCGATAGAAGATCGGCGCGCCCGCCGGGTCCATCGACGTCCGCATCCGAACCCGGCCGCTCGACACCGGACCGCTCTCGCCGACCCCGGTGACGGTCACCGTCGCCGCATCCGCGACCGACTGCTTCTTGATGACGGCCCAAATCGAGGCATCCGGCGTCCAGGTATGCGCGACGGCCTGGTCCGGCGTCAGCTTCGGCAGTTGGTTGGTCGGTGAGATGCATCGCGGGTCGATCTCTCCCACCTTCAGCCGCTCTCCCTTCGATTCCACGTGGATGGCGGGAGCATGTGCGCCGAAAGCGATGTCGATCCGCCAGCTCTTGGCATGCCCGGAGGGATCGCGAAACAGGAACGTGGGAGGCGTGATTTCAGGCGGGAAAATCGATCCGTCCAGCGGATAATCGATCGCGATGGCCGCGGTCTGTCCCTGCGCCATCGCGGCGAGGACTACAGATGCGAGCAAGACGGCCGGGGTTTTCGTCAATGCGGTTTTGCCTCGACATTCCGGCCAGACCGCCGAACGATGCGTCACCCGAGCAGCACTCATCGGGAACGCACGAAGGATTGTCTAAACCTACTGCCTCATGATAGCCGGTGGGGCCGTCCTCGCGGTAGCCCCCCAACGGGCTGGGTGGCGCCGGCTTTAGCCGGTGACTGGAATTTTTCCTTTAAAATACCTGGGTGAACTCCCGTTCGGCGACAACCTTGGCTCTTGCCCTCCTGTCCACCGCAACCTGTCAGGCGCAATCCGCCGTCTGCGCGACGTGTCACCCGAACGAGTCACAAAGTTACCGGAAGACGGGCATGGCGCGGTCGTTCTATCGCCCCACCCCCGAGAACACAGTCGAAGACTTCGCGGGCAAGAATCCTTACTACCACAAGGCTTCCGATACCTACTACGCCATGGTCCAGCGCGGCGGCCGATATTACCAGCGGCAGTATCAGATCGGCTTCGATGGCAAACGGATCAATTTTCAGGAGACCGAAATAAACTTCGTACTGGGTTCCGGCAACCACGCGCGCGCCTACCTGCATCTCACCGCCAAGAACACGCTGGTTCTGCTGCCGCTCGGCTGGTACGCGGAAAACGGCGGCTACTGGGCCATGAATCCCGGCTACGATCGCCCTGATAATCAGGCGCTCCGGCGCAACGTCACCTACGACTGCATGTTCTGCCACAATGCCTATCCGGGCACGCCAGCCGTAGATGGCGATCCGCGCGCAGCGCCGGTTTTCTCGAGCGTTCCCGAAGGGATCGACTGCCAGCGCTGCCACGGAAACGGCGGCCGGCACGTCGGCCTGGCCCGCCAGGGTGCGAAGCCCGAGGAGATTCGCGCCGCCATCGTGAACCCGTCGCGGCTCACGCCGGAAAGACGCATAGAGGTGTGCATCGAATGCCACCTCGAAACCACCAGCTCGGCGTTGCCGGGCGCGATCGTGCGCTATGAGCGCGCGCCGTTCTCCTACAAGCCCGGTGAGCCGCTGGCCGATTTCATGCTGTTCTTCGATCATGCCCCCACCAAGGGCTATGACGACAAGTTCGAAATCACCGGGTCGGTCTACCGGTTGCGGAAATCGCGCTGCTTTCAAAAAAGCAACGGCGCGCTGGAGTGCACCACCTGCCATGACCCGCACAACATCCTTCGCGGCGACGAAGCCGCGCGGCACTACACCGCGGCTTGCCGCCAATGCCACTCCCCGGCGCTCGACCGGCTTGTATCCGACGGCCGGCACACTCAGTCTGCCGATTGCATTGGCTGCCACATGCCAAAGCGCCGAACCGACGATGTGGTCCACGCCGTCGTGACCGATCATTACATCCAGCGAACAAAGCCGGCCGGGGATCTGCTCGCCCAGAAGCAGGAACGGCGCGAGACCGATGCCAATGCGTATCGAGGCGAGGTGGTTCTCTACTATCCGCCGGCGCTTCCCAAGCCCGAGGATGAATTGTATTTGGCGATCGCCCAAGTCAGCCAGAACAGCAACCTCGGCCCCGGCATTGCCCGGCTCCAGGCCGCCATCGATAAATTCCGCCCCGCGCGGGCCGAATACTATCTCCAGCTTGGCGATGCTTGGTCCAACGCCGGCCATTACGATGCCGCTCTCCCGGCCTATGAAGAGGCGCTCCGCCATGAATCCGGCTCCGAACCAGCGCTGTTGAGGCTCGGGATTTGCCTCACCGCGCTGCGCCAATATCCGCGCGCCGAGGCGGTTCTGAAACAAGCATTGAAACTCATGCCGAACGACGCCGCGGCCTGGATCGAGCTAGGGTCGGCGCACCTTGGAGAAGGCAAAACTCCGGACGCCATCGCGGCATTCGAGAAGGCCAAACAAGCCGATCCTGGCATGGTGGAAGCCTACAACCTGCTGGGCGCGATTCTGTTCGAGACGGGCGACGCGGCCCATGCCGAGCCGGCGCTGCGAGAGGCGATTCGGCTGCAGCCGAATTTCGCACCGGCCCACAACAACCTCGGCAATCTGCTCTCGGAGACGGGCCGCTTCGATGAAGCCAAGTATCACTTTGAAGCCGCGCTTCGCTACAAAGACGATTACGTCGGGGCACGGTACAACTATGCGCTCGCACTCGATCGGGCCCATCGCTTGGACGACGCCCAGGCGCAGGTGGAAGCCATCCTGGCCACGCATCCGAACAGCGCCGAGGCGCACGAGTTCCTGGGCCATCTGTGGAGCGCCAAGGGACAACTCGATCGGGCGATGGAGCAATATCGCGAGGCCCTCCGGATCGTACCGGAATTCGCCCAGGCGAATCTGGACCTCGGATCGGCCTTAGCCAAATCGGGCAACCCAACCGCCGCGCTGCCGTACCTGCGAAAAGCCGCGCAGAGCCGGGATGCGGAAACCAGCGCCGCTGCGCGGAGGCTCATCGAGAAGTTGGAAAAGATCAGGCAATGATTCCCGCGGATACCCTCCCGCGCTGGCCACGGGCATATAATCTCTACCATGACGCTCAAAAGTGCAGCTTTGTTCGCGTGCATCGCGATGATTTTGCTGACCGTGGTCGTGGCGCTGGGCTTTGTCCGCGACGTATCGGCTCTTCTGTCGGGCGCGATTGCCGCCCTAACAGTGCTCGTATCGTTCATTCATTTGCTGGCAAGCCTCGGCGTGACGGTGTTCCTGTACGTCTTCTACAAAGCGCAGTCCTGAGGCTGCGTAGCGATCAGAGAGAAGTCAAGGGCGATGAGTACCGCACCGTGCGGGTTGTATAGTAATTGGGATCCGCGAACTTCTTGGCAAAGATTCGTTCCCAGCGCGCGTTGTCCAAACACTGGCGGCATTGGCCGCATTTGCAACCCACCCGCCGGCGCTGACTGGCAGGCCAGGCGGCGCGCTTCGGGCCGCGGCGCCTCTCGTCCTGCGGCTCGAAGCCCTTTGCTCGCATCAACGCATGAATGGACTCTTGGCTCGATAGTTCCATGCTTCGTTCCTTCAATGGGAACCGTCGTAACGGGCGGTCGCCTGTGTGTCGCTGTCTACCATTCTTATCGGCTGGAACGTTCGTTACTTCTACCCAAACGAGAAAACGCGCTGCGAATAGCCCTGGTACTGGCGATTCATGTCAAAGATAATGTCTACCAACCTGCTGATTTCAAAGCCGCAGCGGCCTCTATCGTGGGGCAGACCATCGTTTTGTGTGGTCTGCCCTACATCAGACTTTCCCCCTGCCGCCTGTGGGCGCAGCCAATATTGGCCGACGTCACGTGCTTTTTGTAAATCCGCGACTCGCTACATTTGTGGAGCGACCCCCGTCCCGCTCCTGCCCGTGGAACCTCCGCCGCCGCATCGGTTCCCATCGGTACCCAAATCCATGCCACGCTTAGTATTTGGGGGCGGTCCTAAACATGAATGACCAAGAGCCTGTCGCGCTGCAAGCGCCGGAGCCGTTGCGCCGCAACCTGTTGGTGGCCGCGACGTTCGGAATCGGCGCCGCGATCATGACCGCGCTCGGTTTGCCGGCGCTGCTGTATCTGTTCTCTTCAAACTGTTCATCGGCCGCCTGCGCCCGCCGGCGGAGACGCAGGCATGAAAACCCCCGCCGAAAGCATCGTCGCCCGGATTGCCGCGTGGGTCGACGAGCGCACCGGGCTTTACTCCGCGGCGCGCGGTTTCTTCGAGGAGCAGATTCCCGCCTCCAGCGGATGGCGTCAGGTCTTCGGCAGCGTCGCCCTGTTTCTGTTTCTCACCCAGGCGTTCACCGGCATCCTG
>JBEKYD010000444.1:0-4433 GCA_049511335.1 Bryobacteraceae bacterium
TGCAAGAATAGAGACATGCTGGTCATCGCGTCGCGCGGTTCGCAATTGGCATTGTGGCAGGCACGGTGGGTTGCGGCCGAACTCGCGGCGCGGGGCGAAGAGTGCCGCATCGAGATCGTCAAAACCACCGGCGATAAGATCACCGACGCGCCTCTGGCGAAGGTGGGAACCAAGGGACTGTTCACCAAGGAAATCGAAGAAGCGCTGCTGGACGGGCGCGCCGACCTGGCGGTGCACAGCCTGAAAGACCTGCCGACGGAGTTGCCGGCGGGGCTGGTGCTGGCGGCGGTTCCGGAGCGGGAAGACGCGCACGACGCGGTGGTGGGGAAGAAGCTTGCGGACCTGGCGGGTGGGGCGAAAGTAGGGACGAGCTCGCTGCGGCGCGCGGCACAACTTCGCAAGCTGCGGCCGGATCTGGAAATCGAATCGGTGCGCGGCAATTTGGATACGCGGCTGCGCAAGCTGGACGAGGGGCGTTACCAAGCCATCTTGCTGGCCGCGTCGGGTTTGAAGCGGCTCGGCTGGGGCAGCCGGATCGCGGAGATTCTGCCGGCTGAAGTCATGTGCCCCGCGGTGGGACAGGGCGCGCTGGCCATCGAAACTCGCGCGGAAGGTCCCGGATTCGAGGCGTGCCGCGGGCTGGACCATGCCCCGACGCACGCCGCGGTGGAAGCCGAGCGCGGGTTGCTTCGGGCGCTCGGTGGCGGCTGCCAGGTGCCGATCGGCGCGCACGCGACGGTGGATGGCGGGCGGCTGCGGTTGCTAGGGGTGGTGGCATCGCCCGAGGGCAGCGAGGTGCTGCGGGCCCAAGCCGAAGGCGATTTGGCCGACGCCGCCGCGATCGGCCGCAAGCTGGGCGAGGAACTGCTGGGCCGTGGCGGACGCGCCATTCTCGACGCGGTTTACAGCGCATGAGCAAGGTCTACCTGGTGGGCGGCGGCCCGGGCGATCCCGACCTGATCACGGTGAAGGGGCGCAACGCGCTCGCGCGCGCCGACGTGGTGCTGTTCGACTACCTGGCGCCGGACGCGCTGCTGGACCTCGCGCCGGGCCATGCCGAACGGCTCTACGTGGGAAAGAAGCGCGCCGACCACGCCTTCAGCCAGGATGAGATTTGCGCGTTGCTGATTGACCGGGCGCGGCGCGGGTTGACGGTAGTGCGGCTGAAGGGCGGAGACCCGTTCCTGTTCGGCCGCGGCGGCGAGGAAGCCGAGGCGCTGGCGGACGCGGGGATTGCGTTTGAGGTGGTGCCGGGGGTGACGGCGCCGCTGGGCATTGCGGCGTACACTGGCGTGCCGCTGACGCACCGCGAACACACCTCGGCGGTAAGCTTCGTGACCGGGCACGCCGTAGAAGCCATCGACTGGGGGAAAGTCGGGCTTTCCGAAACGCTGGTCATTTATATGGGGCTGACCACGTTTGCCCAGATTGCGCGCGAGCTGATCGCGCGCGGCCGGGCGCCGGAAACACCGGCCATGGCGGTGCGCTGGGCCACGCGTCCGGACCAGGAGACGGTGACGGGAACGCTGGCGACGCTGCCGGCGAAGATTGCCGAGCGCGGGCTGAAACCGCCGGCCACCATCGTGGTGGGCGAAGTGGTAGCGCTACGGGAAAAGCTGGACTGGTTCGGCCGCCTGCCGCTCTCAGGCCGCCGCATCGTAGTGACGCGGGCGCGCGAACAGGCCGACGCCCTATCGGCGCGCCTGCGAGAGTTGGGCGCGGACGCCATCGAGCTGCCCACCATCGAAATTCAGCCGCCTTCGGACCCGGCGCCGCTGGAGCGCGCCATCGCGGAGCTTGGGACTTACGATTGGCTGATCTTCACCAGCGCCAACGGCGTGCGGCATTTTGTTTCGGCCCTGGACCGTTCGCCCACGGATTGGCGCGCGCTACGAGCCAAGATCTGCGCCATCGGCCCGGCCACGCGCGCGGCGGTGGAAGCGCTGCATTTGAAAGTTGACCTAATGGGCGCCGAGTATGTGGCCGAAGGTTTGGTGGAAGCGTTTGCCCCGTACGATCTGGCGGGCAAACGGGTGCTGCTGCCGCGAGCCAAAGTCGCCCGCGATCTGGTACCGGTGGAACTGGCCAAACGCGGCGCCGAGGTCGACGTGGTGGAGGCTTACCAAACGGCGATGCCGGCGGAGGCAGAGGCGCGGGGGTGGGCGATCTTTTCGGCGCAGCACAAACCGGACTGGGTGACAGTGACGAGCTCTTCGACCGCGCGGAACTTAGTAAGTGCGGTCGGTAAGGAAGCGCTGGCGGGAGTGAGGATCGCGTCGATCGGGCCGGTGACATCGCGGACGGTAAGGGATCTGGGGCTGGAGGTGGCGGCAGAAGCGAAACCTTACACCGTGGATGCGCTGGTGGAGGTGATGTTGAGAGTGGCCGCTGGCAGTCGGTCCTCTTCTTAAAAGCCAATCTGGGGGCACTCAAAGGGCGGGCTCGCGAGCTGGGTGCTCCGTCCGTCGGCTTTCATGGACTGCCCGTCGGGCCAGACGTCGACCACCACGCGCAACTGCTGGCCCGGCTCAACTTCAAAATAGCGCCTGCTGAATCGGAATTCGAAGGGGACCTCGCTCCTGGGAGCGATCAGAACGCCGTTAGCCAGATCCAACCGCCAGTAGCCCGCGACTCCGAACGTGGTTCTGGGCCTGGCAGGCTGCCATCCGCTTCCGGTCTGTACCTCGAGGTGTGCACCGGCCGTACGAAGAATCTTAGTTCCGGTCCCGGTCTCGCCGTGATTGGGGACGGCCAGCTCACACAGGACCTTCGTTCCGTCCTCCAGCCCGGCGCAATAGGCGACGACCAACTGTTGATCTGAATACGGTATCCGCAGAATCCGGCGGCAACTCGCCATGAGCGATCCGGTCAAGAACAATCTCGCGTGCCGCCGACTGAGCTCGCTCAATTGCGTCCGGCCTGGAATCACCGTAGAGGAGCACGTTCAATTCCGGCACTTCGGCGATCCAGCGACCGTCGACCTCGCGGTCGAGCTCAATGGTGAGCTTCATAGTTAGGGCTTACCACCGGCCGCAAGGCATTCGCCGCCAGGTTGGGCATCTGCTAAAGAAACCCGGTACAATATTAAGGCGACGCGGAAGAAGCGGCCTGGAGTGGGTTCAGTTGTCACGCGGAGGTGCGCCAGGCTGGGTGCGCAGACTCAAAACCGCGAATCGAGAGCACAGCCACAATGAAGACGCCCCGAGGCGCGGGCCGCGGCCTGCCCAAACAGAAGCAGCCGTTGCGCACGAAGACCTCGCCGGCCTCGCCCGGGAAGGGCCCTGAGCGGGCGCCGGCCTCACGCAGGAATCTTTGGATCTATGCGCTTCTCGCCGCCGCAACCGTAGCGGTGTATGCCCAGGTCGGCCATTTTGACTTCAACAGTTATGACGATCCGACCGACGTGGTCAAAAACGTCCATGTGAATCGCGGCATCACTTCGGACGGAATTTTGTGGGCACTGGCTTCCGACGACGATTGCAATTGGATGCCGCTGACCCGGCTTTCGCACATGGCCGATGTCGAGCTTTTCGGTCTCGAGGCCGGGTGGCACCATGTTTCGAACCTGCTGCTGCACGTGCTCGCCACTCTGCTGCTGTTTGCATTTCTGAATCGCGCCACCGGCGCGCGCTGGCCGAGCGCGTTTGTGGCGTTGCTGTTTGCGCTGCACCCATTGCATGTCGAATCGGTTGCCTGGGTCGCCGAACGGAAAGACGTGCTCAGCGCGTTCTTGTGGTTTCTGACGCTATGGGCGTATGTCCGCTATACCGAGCGGACCGCGCAGCGCGATTATCTGCTGGCGCTCGGATTCTTCTGCCTGGCCTCGATGGCCAAGCCTACGATGGTCACGCTGCCCTTTGTCCTGCTGCTGTTGGACTTCTGGCCTTTGCGCCGTTTGGCGCCGCCGTTGGCTTTACCCGCGAGCGGCCAGCCGCAGGGGAAGGCGCCGATCCATTGGACCCAGGCCATTCGGGAGAAGGTTCCGTTCTTCGCGGTTTCGGCCGTGGCTTCGATGGTGACTTACGCCGCCCAACAGAGCGGCGGCTGCATGAAAGGGCTCAGCGGATATCCCGGCTGGCTTCGGATGGAGAACGCGGCCGTCACCTACCTCGTCTACATAGCCAAGACGTTCTGGCCTACCAATCTAGCGGTGTTTTACCCCTATCCGCACAGCCTGCCCTTCTGGCAGTTCGGGGCAGCGGCGATTGCGCTGGCAGGGCTGTCGTATGCCGCCCTGCGTATGCTGCGGACTCACCCCTATGTGGCAACCGGATGGTTTTGGTATCTGGGCACGCTGGTTCCGGTGATCGGCCTCATACCTGGATCCGGCGCATTCCGGGCGGGGGTTTTGGTCGCAGTGCTGGGTTGACAGGGCGTTCGGCAGCTTCCTGACGTTTCGGGATAACCTAACTTTTGGTGAGGTAATCCCGAAA